>JAIQFL010000027.1 GCA_020073365.1 Terriglobia bacterium
GGTACGGCCAGGACGTTGTCGCTCTCGCCCACCACTACCGTCACATTCGCGGTCATGCCCGGCTTCAGTTTCAAGTCGGGATTCGCCACGTCGACCACCGCGGTGTAGGTGACCACGTTCTGCACTGTCTGGGGCGCGAGGCGCACCTGCGCGACGCGGCCGCGAAACACGTCGGCGGGGTAAGCGTCCACCGTGAAGCTGACCTTGCTGTCCGGCGTCAACTGCCCCACATCGGCTTCGTCGATATTCGCCAGCACCTGCATGCGGGTCAGGTCGTTGGCAATCAGAAACACGGTGGGCGCCTGGAGGCTGGCCGCGACGGTCTGGCCCACATCCACGTTGCGGGCTACTACGACGCCGTCGATGGGAGCTTTGATGACCGTATGGTCCAGGTTCACCTTGGCCAGGTCGACCGCCGCTTTCGCCTGGGCGGCCTGCGCCTGGGCCTGGTTCACCTGGGACCGCGTGGCCTGCGCTTGCGCCTTGGCCTGGTTGAGTTGGGCAAGGGCTTGCTGCTTCTGCGCGTTGGCCTGCGCCAGGGTGGATTGAGCAGTGGGGAGATCCATAGCCGGGGCCGCCCCCGCCTCCACCAATTTGCGCGTGCGGTCGGCGGTGGTCTGCGCGTCTTTAAGCGCGGCATCGGTGCGGTCGGCATTGGCCTGCGCCGCCTGCACACCGGCGTCCGCCGCCAGGACGTTGTTCTGCGCCGCTTGTACGGTGGCTTGTGCACTCAACCAGGTGGCGTTGGCCTGTTCCAATTGCGCCTGGAGCTGGGAGGGATCGAGCCGGGCGATGACCTGGTCTTTCTTGACCTGGCTGTTGAAGTCGGCGTAGAGCTCCGAGATAGTCCCGGAGACCTGCGTGCCGACCTGCACGGTCGTTACCGCCTGCAAGGTGCCGGTTGCGTTGATGGTTTTCGTGATGGTCTGGCGCTTGACCTGAACCGTCCCGAACTGCGCCGCCTTGGGCGCGGCAGCCATCCGCCAAAGACCGGTTGCCGCGCCGAGAAGAACCACGGCGCCCAGCGCGACGATCCAGCGCCGCCGGCGCGGCACAGGGGTTGGTTCGATGCGGAGAAGTGCCTCCAGTTTCTGCTGCTCGAGAACCTTGGTAGCCATGTCTTTTGCCTCTCTGGTAGCTAAGGCGTCCGGACCAGGACCAAAAGGCGTAAGGGTTTGTAAGGGTACGTCAAGGTGGGGCATGCTTTAGCTATGCTTTAGCTTGCCCCATTGTGGGGCGGGCAATTACGCCGGCAATTCTGCCCGTAGCCGGCCTTTCCTGGCGGCTGTTTCGGGCCAAATGCGATCTTCGTACTCGACCCTCGCCGGCTAAAAGCAAACTGCCCGCTCGGTGGGGCCCATACCGGGGAGGTACTCCTGCTTGCACGACGCCAGTTTCCGACATTTTTCAACAGGCTACCGATCCCGTATTATCAACAACTTCCGGGGGAGTTCCTCAGAAGCCCGCGGCAGCCAGGATTGGCTGGCCCCACTCTTGCAGCACAGCAGTATCAGTTCGCTGCCGACACCTTCAGCAACTCAATCAGGTAGTTCTTCCACACTGCCGCCCGTGAATGCGTGCCGTGGCCGCGGGTCTCGGCGCTGGTCGGGATCAGAATGTAACGGCCCCGGGCAACCCGCTTGATCTCGCGTTCCAGAATGCCCAACTCCGGCGGATTGACTTCGTCATCCGCCGAATTGATGGCCCACAGCGGAGCCTTGATTTTCTCCAACTGGGGCGAAGGATTGTAGTCAGTCGAGCAATCGTACTGATACAGCATGTCGTTCGCATCGGTGCGCGCGGCGCGCTGGCGCAGCGCCGCCACCGCGTCGTCGGCCTTTTCGTGGGTGGGGTTGGTCTTGTGCAATTGCAGCGGGCTGCTGGTCATCATCCACAAGGCATACTGCGCCGCAATCAGGCCGTTCAGGGGCGGCGTGGTGTACTCCCCGTCCTTCCAATCGGGATCGTTGCGGATGGCCTGCATGATCATGGCCCGGAACATGCGGTTGCGCCCCGCGATTTCCACCGGAGCGCTGGCCAGGGGCATCAGCGCGTCCATGAAATCGGGATACATTTCGCCCCAGACCCAGGTATGCATGGCGCCCATGGATGTGCCCATCACCAGGCGAAGATGGTCCACGCCCAAGCCGTCGTGCAGCAGGAGGTAGTCGGCATGCACCATGTCCGCATAGTCGTAATGCGGGAATCGCATGTGGAGGCCATCGCTAGGCTTGCTAGATTTACCATGCCCGATGGCGTCGGGAAGAACGATGTAGTGGGTGCTGACATCCAATGGCTGGCCTTTGTCGAAAAGCTCGCCGCCGAAGCCCGCGCCCAGAAAACCGCGTCCGCTTCCTCCCGTTCCGTGCATAACGATGATGGCATTGTTCACGTGGCCGGAGGCATCCCGCGCGGGCGCCCCCAGGGTGGTGTAGTGGAGGCGCAGTTCAGCCAGCTTCTCACCGGATTTAAAGACAAAATCGTGGGCGATCCAGTCGCCTTCGACTGGTGGTGATGGATATTGCGGCGTAGGCTGCTGCCCCGGTTGCGCCCAGCCGGCGGCGGAGAGAAGCATCACTGCGATTGGACGGATCATAGGCAGAGCTTATCACTGGTGTGGTGCCACGTGGCGGGGTGCGATGAGGTGTGGCGGCTGGTTCCGAGGCGCATGGCTCTTTTTCTTCGGCGCTGCCGTAGAAATCCGGCCAAGCCAGGGGTCTTTGATTGTGGAGAACTCCCTGACTGTGATGCTCCGTTGCAGGCTGCCGGACTGTAAGCCGGTTTCTGTACCCTTGCGGGCGGCAGTCATTCCTCTGGGCCGGACATTACTATCCGGCTCTAGCGACCTACCCGGAAGTCGAGCGGGGCGGGCAGCCCCTCCTCCCCTATTTGGTCTTGCTCCGCGTGGGGTTTTCCCTGCCGGCAGAATTACTCCTGCCGCGGTGCGCTCTTACCGCACCATTTCACCCTTACCTCACCTGGTGGGGCAGGCCTTTCAGCCTACCCGGCGTGACAGGCCGAAGGCCTGTCACCACCATTTAAGGCGGTATATTTTCTGTGGCACTGTCCGTAGAACCTTGCGATTCCCCCGGCCGTTAGCCGGCACGTTGCCCTGTGGAGACCGGACTTTCCTCCCCCGTTGCCGGGAGCGACTACCCGTCCGGCAGCCTTACTTGATTATTGTCGCAATTTCGCGGGCCGTTTTGTACGGGGAAGCACCTCGTACCAGCAACTAACCTGCTGGAATCCTTGCAGATAACGAGAATGTTCGGTGTATTCTATTCTTAACTGCGCTTTCGAGCTCCGTCGTGAGCTCCGCCGGGCAAATTGGCGCTCCCGGCACGCTGGGGAGACCCTGAGAGACGCCGTGGAGGGATCGGCGCAGACCGGGTTTCCGACGAGTTTCGGTTTTCTCGCACATGTGGACAGAGTTGAGGAGAGTTAGAAGACAATGAAGAAACTAGCAGCGATAGGTGCGCTTGGGCTGATGGCGTCCTGTCTATATGGTCAGGGGTTGAACACCGGTGGTCAGACCAAGAACGATTGGGAAGAGATCAACTTCGAGTTCAATTCTTCGATCCTGTCGGACGGATATCCCAGCCTGCTGCGCCTGGCAGACTTACTGACCCAGCATAGAGATTATCGCGTCAAGGTGACGGGCCACACGGACTACGTTGGCTCGGCTCCCTATAACGACAAATTGGCGCTCAGACGCGCAGAAGCCGTCAAGGCCTTTTTGGTGAGATACGGAGCTTCGGCGGATCAGCTTACGACGGCGGGCGACGGCAAGCGCTCTCCGGAAGTCGACAACCGGACCAAAGAGGGCCGCTTCATGAACCGTCGAGTGATCCTCGCGGTTATGGATGGCCAGGGCAAGCTCATCAAGGAAGGCGGGATCAGCGACATACTGGGGTCGGGGGCCCTTCAGGACCTCATGAAGAAGCAGCAGGAGTGCTGCGACGCGATCCTCAAACGGCTGGACAGGCTGGATGACATTCTGGCGGCATTGAAGGCCCTGCAGGGCGACAACGACCGGCTGAAAGGCGAACTGGCGGATCTGCGGAATCAGCACAACATGTTGCGCGACCAGGTGGCCGGATTGCCGAAGCCGCTCAGCGAGCAGCAGACCCAGAATATCGCGCACACGGAAGCTCAGGGCGCGGTGGACGAGGCACAGCGGCGGAACAAGAAGTTCTCCCTGCTGGGCCTGAACATCGGCCCCACGTTCGGACCCAGCCGTTCGGGCGACTTCACGTTCAGCGGGCGCGGCCAGTTCTTCTCGCCGTTCGGCGGCGATGGCACGCACGCGGTGCAGGCCCAGGGCGAGTACATGTATTATCCGGGCCGCAAGGAAGGCCAGTTCGACATCGGTCTTGTGAACCGCTGGGGCAACGTCCAGGCGGGCGGATTTGCCAGCGTCAAATGGCTCGACCTGGGTCAGTATAAAAACGGCGGATCCCTGGGCCAGGGAGCGTTCCTGGTGGATTACCTGTTCAACGGCGGTCGCGTCGGCGGCTTCATCACCAGGGGTTTCAAGAATTACGCCGTACTGAACAGCGTCACGCTGGCGCCTGGTGCATTCCTGCAAACCTATGCGCGGGTGGTCAACCAACAAGGCGTGAACTTCCTGTTCAACACGTGGGGTGACGCTTACATCCAAGGCGATTTGGCCTACCTGCAATTGCGCGAGGTCCATAAAGCCCGTCCGGGCGCCAACCTCACGCTGGTTCAACCCGTTACGGACCATGTCGCCTTCACGGTCGGAGGCGCTTACAACGAGTCGCTCACCAGCGCCCCAGGCAGCGGCGAACTGAAGGTCGGTCTGCAAGTGGGCAATTACATCCACCCCAAGGAGTATGCCAAGGTTACTACCCCGGTGCCGATGGACGTACCACGCATTCGCTACGAGATCGGCACGCGGCGCGTCGGCGCCAGCCCGCCCACTGCGGACGCCGGTCCCAACCAGTTGGGTGTCCCTGCCGGAACCATCACCCTGAACGGCTCCGGTTCATCCGACCCGCTGGGCGAGACGCTGACCTTTAACTGGGTTCAGATCGCCGGCCCAAGCGTTGCAATCACGAATGCGACCAGCGCGATCGCTACTTTCACAGCGGTTGCCGGGACCACTTACAGCTTCCGGCTAACCGTGAAGAATACGGATAACCTGTCGGCAAGCGCGACCACCACGGTATCCACCGCTACGCCGGCCCAGGTGCGCATCCTGCAGTTCAGCGCCAACCCGGCATTGATCCAGCCCGGCCAGAGTTCGACTCTGACATGGGTAGTGGAGAATGCCACCTCGGTCACCATCAATCCCGGTCCGGGCAGCGTCGACGCGCATTCCGGCTCGGTCTCGGTGACACCGACGGCCACCACTACTTACACGCTGGCAGCCACCGGTCCGGGCGGCACGGTGAACGCCACCGTCACCGTCCAGGTGGGTGCGCCACAGCCGGGCAACCCGCAAATCATCCGGTTCGAAGCCAACCCGGTCAGCATCGCTCCGGGTCAGTCGTCCACCTTGAGCTGGACCACCACCGGCGCAGCCACTGTCACCATCACCGGCGTCGGCAGCGTGACTCTGAACGGCAGCACCACGGTGACGCCTGCTCAGACCACCACCTACACCTTGACGGCGACCAGCAGCGATAACCACTCGGTGAGCGCTCCTGTGACCGTCATCGTGGCGCCCGCCAACATTCCGCAAATCCTGACCTTCGTGGCTAACCCGCAGACCATCGATGCGGGCCAATCCTCGCAGTTGTGCTGGCAGGTAAGCGGTGCCAACTCGATTCAGATCGATCCTGGCGTGGGCAGCAATCTCAACGCCAACGATTGCGCCACCGTCAAGCCGAGCGTAACCACCACCTATACGCTGACGGCCACCAACGCCCAAGGCACCATTAAGGCGAACGTGACGGTAAACGTCGGTGCGGTACGCATCACTTCGTTCACCGCCAACCCGGTGACCACGACCGCGGCGGGCGACCCGTCGATCCTGTCGTGGACAACGGAGAACGCCAGTTCGGTGGTCCTGATCGGCGCCGAAATCGGCCCGCAGAGCAACGTGCCGCTCAACGGCAGCTTCACGGTCCACCCAATCACCAACTCGACGTACACCTTGACGGCGTACGGACCTGGAGGTCAGACCGTAAGCGTCACCATATCGGTATTCGTCAGGTGACCTGGACCCAGTAAAGTAGTAGAGCCGGGCGGCCTCAAGCCGCCCGGCTTTTTTGTTGTGTGCGTTTCCTCGAAGGCGGGTGGGATAGAATAGCAGAGGTTTCCCAAATCCAATCCTGGAGGAATTACCCGCTTGAACCGCTCACTCTTACTGGTTGCCTGCGCCGCACTGGCCGGCGCGCTCCACGCCCAAACCGCCAATCCGCTCATCGCCGAGACGAAGCCGGCGTACACGGCCATAAGGAACTACTTACTGAAAGCCGCCGACAAAATGCCGGAAGAGGCTTACAGCTTCAAACCCACGCCCGACCTGCAGTCGTTCGGCGAACGCGTCGCCCATGTCGCGGGCCAGATGGGGAACTGTAGCGGTCTAACCGGCGAGCGCAAACCAAACCCGGCCGCCGGGAAGACGTCCAAAGCCGATCTGGTGGCCGCGCTCAAGGCCTCCTTCGATGCGTGCGACGCCGCATGGGACGCCATGAATGAAAAATCCGCGATGGAAATGGTCGCGGGACGGGGCGGCGCCCAGCGGTCGAAGCTTAGCGTGCTGATTGGAAACACCCTCCACATCGATGAGGTCTACGGCACCATGACGGTCTACATGCGGCTCAAAGGGATCGTCCCGCCGTCGAGCGAGGGGCGGTGATGGAAAGGTGGGCAGGTCAACTACAGCGGGACCTGCCCTGGCTTAGTGGTCCTGTTCGGAATCACGGCGGTTCGCTGCACACCGACTGCTCCGGCTGATATTTTCGATGTCTGGAAATGGAAGGATCGTCCACAATAGCGACATCGCCGTTTTACCATACCGCTGTTTGTCGCACCTGAGCGGCGTTATTTTCAGGCCTGGAGATTTAGAAACTGCTGTAGAGTGGGTACCGCATCCTGGCCGCCGCGCCGATTATCAGCGCGAAGAGATCGCGGGGGGCCCGGAATACCGCCAGGTGCGACTGGACAGTCCTCAGAAGTGGCGCTCGCGCAACCCGGATTACTGGCGGCGATGCGCTTCCTGGAACGTCTGAACACCTCACCGGTGAATTGCCGAGACGCGCTCTCGGGCCTCCCGGACGGGATGGCCGTACCTCTCTTTCAGGTCTCAAGATCTCATCGCCCTTTGACGCGCGACGTGAAACCATAGAGAATATAGCCTGTCAGGAAAGGTAGGCTTCATGCGCAGACTAACGGGTTCGGTTGGGATGACGGTGTTGGCGTTGAGTGGAGCGGCACTTCTCGGGATGGGCGCCATACGAGCCCAGACGCTGCTGGCGCAGGCCCAGGCTCAGGTACAGGGGGCGGCGCAGGGCGCGGCTCAGCCCGTGCAAGGCCAGGGAACGCCCGGGCAGGCAGCGGGGGGCCGGGCGGGACAGGGCGGCCGCGGCGCCCCAGTGCCCGGCGGACGCGGCGGGCCTCCGCCTGTTCCCAGGAAGCATCTTCTGGTGATTGGCATGACCAGAGGCTTCCACCACGGTTCCACTTCCAACGCTGTGGCGACTTTCTGGAAACTCGGCAAGGAGTCCGCGGTTTGGGATACCGAAATCAAGACCGACATGGAGTGGGTCACCAAGAAGCCTGCCGGCACTGAGGCCCACAACCTGGATTGGTTCGATGCCCTGGCGCTGGTGAATACCACCGGCGACTGGAAGCTGGACGGCGAACAGAAGAAGGCCCTGCTCGCCTTCGTGCACGATGATGGCAAGGGACTGGTGCTGGCGCACGCGGCCCTCGACGCCAATTACGGCTGGCCGGAGTATGCCGAGATGGTGGGCGGCTGGTTTCAGGCGCACCCCTGGGGGACCTTCGATGCGCCGGTGATCGTCGAAGACCCGACGTTCCCGGCCATGCGCCACTTCCCCGCGCGGCTTTTCATTCACGACGAAATGTACTCGCCGAAGAACTGGTCGCGTGACAAGGTGAACGTGCTCATGCGGCTGGACGAATCGCAGCTCGACTACACCAAACCGCAGCCCAATTCGGCAAGGGCGGACAAAGATCAGGCGATCGCCTGGTCAAAGATGTACGGCAAGGGCCGGGTCTTCTATTCGAGCCTGGGGCACACCAACGAGGCATGGGAAAACCCCGACGTCCAGAAGATGTATCTGGAGGCCGTCAAGTGGGCGATGCGGCGAACGGAAGGCAGCACTACCGCTCACGCGAAGGTGAACTGAGGTGGTCATGCTCAATCGAAGGGATTTCGTGAAGTCCGCGGCCGGCCTCGGAGCGGCGCTGGGATGCGGAGCGCGCGCGTGGGGCGCTGCTTCGGGTATGTACGTATCGCTGAACGGCAGCCTGGTGGGCGGAAAGGTGGCTTGGCCCGAGTTCGCGCGCCTGGCGGCTCGCGTGGGCTACGGCGGCACGGACCTGAACCTGGCGGCGGCCATGAAAGAAGGTCTGGAGCCGACGCGCGCACTGTTGGCGGAACTGAAACTTCGGACTGCGTTTTGCAGCCTGCCGGTCACGGCCACACGGGACGAGGATACGTTCAAAAAGGGGCTGGAAGGGCTGGAAGAGGCTGCGAAGTTTGCCTCAGGAGTCGGTTGCGGACGCATGGTGGTGGTGTTCCCGGCGAGCAGCCAGACGCCCAAGCAAGAACTGCGAAGAACCCTGAAGGAGCGATATACCGCGGTGGGGAAGGTCCTGGCCGGCCACAATGTCCGGCTGGGACTCGAGTTTCTGGGGCCCATGCATTTTCGATCCAGTGCACCCCACGAGTTCATCTGGCGCATGAACGAGACGCTGGAGTTCGCCAAGGAGTGCGGACCCAATGTGGGGTTGCTGCTGGACGTCTGGCATTGGTACCACGCCGGAGCCACCGTAGCCGACATCATCGCGGCGGGCAAGTCGCGCATCGTCACCATCCACTTGTCGGACTGCGCGAAGATGGCTCCGGAGGACGTGCGCGACAACCAGCGGCTGATGCCCGGCGAAGGGGTGATTGACTTGGTGGGGTTCCTCCGGGCGCTGAAGCAGATCGGCTACCAGGATGGCGTAAGCCCGGAACCCATTGGCCGCGTGCCAAAGGAGATGTCGGCCGAGGACGGTGCCAGGCTGGGACTGGAGACCACGCTGGCGGTCATGCGCAAGGCCGGTGTGATCGGCTGAGAATCGGTCTTCGGGTGACGCACTTACACCAGATTGTTAACGGTTCTGCGCTAACTTACGCGAATCTGGAGTTCCCCTGAGTGTTGCGACAGACTGGTGCAATGAGATTGTTTCCAACCGAGTCGCTCAGCCGGGCGCCGCGGACGATTACCTGGCAACCAGTCCTGCTGTTGTTGCTCGCTACTTACCCGCTGGCCGCGGCGGACACGGCTCTCACGGACTATGTCCCATCGGATAGCAAAGTCGTGTTCGGCATTCGGACGCGAACCATCATCGACCTTCTACAGGCCCAAAACTTCGGAGCGGAATGGCGCGGCGCCGGTTCCAGTCTGCTGGCCCAGACTCCCTTGGCGGGCTTCGATCCGCTGAAGGACCTCGACGAAGTGCTGATCGCCTCAACGGGAGAGGGCGAGAATCCCACGGGACTGCTGGTGTTGCGCGGACGCTTCGATGTGGAACGGCTGGCCTCCGGCGCGACCGTCTACCAGGGCGTGCCGATTGTAGAGGATGCCAAGAAGTCGGGCGCCATCGCATTTCTGGATGCTTCCACCGCGATCGCGGGCGATCTGTCTCGGATCCACGCCGTACTCGACCAGCGCGCCGGAGGAACCGGAGTCACTCCCGAGTGGGCCGCCCGGGTCGAGCCGCTGCGGAGCCGGTACAGCATCTGGGGAATCGGCGACGTTCCCAAGCGCCCTCCGTCGACCGACGGACAGCCCGATCCAATGGACGCGGTGGACCGGTTTGAATTCGGAGCCGAACTAGGCCATGGATTGGAACTGACCGCGCAGATTCACGTCCGTACACCCGAGGACGCTGAGAAGATGGTTGCGTCGCTGGGATTCCTCGAGGCTCTGTTGAAAAGCCCTCAATCACCGGCTAAGGGCAGCAAGTTTGAAATGCACATGGACAACGGGTCGCTGCACGTGGCGCTGGCGATTCCGGAAGAAGAGCTGAACAAGGCAATCCGGGAACAGCGCGGCGCGCTTCAGACTGCGTTAGTGTCGCGATTGCCTGCTGAAGTGGCCTCCCAACTCCCGCACGCCGCGGCACCTGCGCCTGCCGTGTCGCCCGCAGTGGTGAGACCGGCGCCCAGACGGGCTGCCCCACCCGTCAGCAAAGTTGTGAAGGATTCACAAGGCGACACCATGGTGCTCACGCTCCCGGGCAAGCGCTGAACTGAACACCTGCGTTCGGCGGCGTTGCTGCCACAGACAGGACAAAGGTCTTGCCCTGGTGTAGAGACTCCAAGACAGGCCCAACGGGCCTGTCCCACCGTTCACCTATTTCGCGGCGAGGATCAACTGTGCGGGATCAAGGCCGGGAGCGGATGCGTGAACCGTAATCGCCCAGGCGTTGACCGTGGACCGGACGATCGCCAGCGCGCGGCCCTGGTACGCCTTCCGGCGGCTTGCCTGGACGGGGCTCATATCGTTCGCATCGCCCGAATCCAAAGCCGCTAACTCGCCGGCGCCGCTGACTGCCACTTCGATGGTCGGCACGGACCCGGCCACACGCCGGCCCTGGGCATCTACCACCCGGACTTCTACACTCGCCATATCGCTCCCATTCGCCTGGATCGCGGTTCGGTCCGACGCGAGTTCGAGATGGTGCGGAGGCCCGGTGGTGGCGAGCTCGAAGTGTGCGATTTCCTTTCCATCCCGCCTCCCGATGATCCGCACCACGCCGGGTTCGTTGGGGACCTCCCAAGTCAACACCGGATGGAGCCGGTCCGCCACCGGCTTCTCACTGAGCGAGCGCCCGTTTAGAAACAGCTCAGCCGAAGTGGCGTTGGTGTATACCTGGATCGGGATGGTTATTCGCGGGTCTCCGTTCCAGTTCCAGTGTTCCGCGAGCCTTCCCGGACGGGTGGCGTTGGCGCTCCTCGCGCGTTGCGGCGATGCCTCCTGCGCCGCGGCATAGATCATCGGGCGATCGCTCCAGAGCGCCTCGCGCAGGTAGGATTCGGGCTTGCGGAAGCCACAGAGGTCGAGCAGCCCTGCGGTGCTGCCGCGACTCGGGTAGCGGGCCGATTCGCCCAGATAGTCGATTCCTGTCCACAGGAACTGCCCCGCGACGAACTCATTGGCGGCGACGGCGCGCCAGGCGGGAAGCGAGTGCGAATTCTCACTGCCGAGGATGATGCGCTCCGGATAGGTTTCGTGATCTCGCGCGTAGTACTGCTCCAGGTAGTTGTAGCCGGCTACATCCAGGAGACTGGCGAGACCGGTGGCATTGGACGCCAGGGTATCGGCCAGCGCCTGCGTCACCGGCCGCGTGCCATCCAGGCCCTTCACCGCGGCGATCAGCCGGCGCGCGGTAAGCGGCAACAGGTTGGCGTCGAGCATTCCGGGTTTCAGACCGTCCCTGCCGCGCGGGTGGCCAAAGGGATCGCCAGGGTAATCGATTTCGTTGCCGATGCTCCACATGATGATTGAAGGATGGCTTCGGTCGCGCAACACCATGTCCTGGATGTCGCGAATACCCCATTCGCCAAAGGCCTCATGGTAGCCGCGGGTGCCCGGAGTCCCGGCGTTCCAACCCTCGATCCACTTATGCTTGCCGGCGGTCCATTCGTCGAAGGCTTCGTCCATCACGAGCAACCCCAGCCGGTCGCAGAGGTCGTAGAGTTCCGGCGACATGGGGTTGTGGGAACAACGGATGGCGTTGGTGCCGAGTTCCTTCAGCGCCCGCAGACGACGTTCGAGGGCCGCCTCGGAGGATGCCGCTCCGAGGCCCCCCAAGTCATGGTGAAGGCACACGCCTTTGATTTTCTCGGGCTTGCCGTTGAGGAAGAAACCGTGGTTGGGATCGAACCGAATGGTCCGGATGCCGAAAGGCGTACGGTACTCATCAGCCAGCGTTCCATTGGCGAAGACCCGCGTGACGGCGGTATAGAGGTTCGGCGCTGCCAGTGACCACAGCTTCGGATTCGGAACCGTGCCCTGCTGCGGGATCGCGCGGGACGCGCCTGCGGCGACGCTCTCTTCGGTGGTGACGCTTCCCACCTCGCGGCCGGCGCTGTCCTGAATGGCGGTCATGAGCTTGACCTGCGCGGCGGCGTTGGTCTCATTGGCCACGGTGGTCTCGACGGTGACCAGCGCGTCCGCATCGCGAACCGCCGGGGTGTGGACATAGCTCCCCCAGAGGGCCACGTGCACGGGGCTTGTGACCGTGAGCCAAACATGGCGGTAGATGCCCGAGCCGGTGTAGAAGCGCGAGTCGGCAATCACGCTATGATCCACCCGCACGGCGAGGGTGTTAGGCTTGGCCCCGAGATTGAGGTGCGCGGTGAGATCATATTCGAACGACGTGTAGCCCGAGGGCCGATGGCCAAGGTGGACTCCGTTGATCCAGACATCGCTGTCGCGGTAGACGCCGTCGAACTCGACGAAGATCTTCCGCCCGCGCAACGATTCCGGGAGCTGGAAGGTCTTGCGGTACCAGCCGATTCCGCCGGGCAAAAATCCTGTGCCGCTGGCGTTGCTGGCGCTCGCAGGGCCCTCGATCGACCAATCGTGCGGCAGATTCACTTTTCGCCATTCGTTGTCGGCGACGCCGAACCGCTCGCCGCCGGGCACATCGCCCTTGTAGAACCGCCAGCCGTCATCGAAGTTCCGCCGTTCGCGGACGGATTCAGCGGACCAGGCCGGCAGCGCGGCCATCCATGCGGCAACGAATAGAAGGGTTCCTCGTCTCAACCGGTACCTCCCGTGGTGGGGCATGCTTTAGCTTGCCATCTTTAGTATCTGTTTTTCCGGGCAAGCTAAAGCATGCCCTACCAGAGTGCTGATACACTTCGACTTCTGGGGTGCAGAGGAGAACAATCATGAAACGCGTGCTCAGTGCTGCGGTCGGCGTCCCTCTCATTGGTCTCGCATTACTGCTAACGGCGCCAGGCGGCCTCCACGTGCAGGCGCAGAACCGCATGACCTTCCCGCTGGCCTCGCAGGAGAGCGGCCACATCGCGCTCGGCCTGGCGCTTCGCAAGTTGACCGTCTCCGGGACCTTCCTGCAGACCGCGGCGCATCCCGACGACGAGCACAATGCGCTCTACGCCATGTTCACACGCGGCATGGGCCTGCGTTCGATCGACGTGCAGACCACGCGCGGCGACGGTGGGCAGAACGAAATCGGCCCCGAGCTGTTCGGGGACATGGCCGTGCTGCGCACCTCTGAGCTGCTCGCGGCCCACCGCATCGATGGCGCCGAGCAGTACTTCGCTCGCGCGATCGACTTCGGCTATTCGTTCGACCCGCAGGAAGTGATCAACAAGTGGGGCAAGGCGGAGATCGTCGGTGACTTCGTGCGGCTGATCCGCACGTTCCGCCCCGACGTGGTGCTCACCATGAACATCCAGGGACGCGGAGGCGACCGGGCTCACGAAGCGACCACGGTCCTGACGCGGGAAGCCTTCCGCGCGGCCGGCGATCCGTCGATGTTCCCCGAGCAGATCCGCGAAGGACTCAGGCCCTGGCAGCCGAAGAAGCTGTACTTCACGGGAGGCTTCGGCGGTGGAGGCGGGAGAGGCGGCCCGGCCGGAGGACGTGACGGCGCGACGGCGGGAGCGGGCGGCGCGGCGGCAACACCACCCGGTCCGGCGGGGCCGCGCGGTGGCGCAGCAGGACGCGGCAGCGGGAGAAGCGGCACAGCGGGTGGGCGGCAGGGCGGGGGAGGCTCGCCGGCAGCGGGACCCGGCGGCGCTCCGGCAACACCACCGGCTCCGGCCGTGAAGCTCGCGACGATCAACACCGCGATGTACGATACGCTGCTGGGACGCACCTACGCGGAGATCGGCTCCGACGCGCGCAGCAATCATAAATGTCAGGGGACCGGTGGACTGCCGCCACTACCCGGAATCGTTGGGGGGCGCGGGGGCGGCGGTCGCGGCGCGCCCGGGTACCAGCTCATTACCAGCACGATTCCAGGACAGATGGACAAGGACGAGACATCCCTGTTCGATGGCGTGGACACCAGCCTGCCGGCACTGGCGCAGTATGCCTGGCCCGATCCACCCGAGGCGCTTACGGCCGGGCTGGCGGCCATCGTCGATCAGGGGAAGCGTGCGCAAGCCGCATTCGCCTCTGGGAACGACGCCGGCACTGCGGCGCCGGCCGAGGCCGGGCTGGCTGCCGTGTGGGCGCTTCGCGCGCAACTGCCCTCGATGGGCCTCACCGATTCGGCGCGGTACGAGATCGATTTCCGGCTCAAGATCAAGGAACGCGACTATCAGGATGCCGTGCTTGCCGCGCACGGCCTGACCTTCGACGCGGTGGCCGATGACGGGCTCGTGATCGGCGGACAACTGGTGAAACTCTCGATACTAGCCGTGAATCGGGGAGCATCGGAGGTCGCTGTCACCGCCGTTGCGATCGCCGGCTTCGATGCACCCACCGCTTGTGCATCGGGATCGATGAAGAAGGATGCCGTCTACACCTGTACCGCGGACGCGCATATCCCGAAAGACGCCAGGCTGACGACACCGTCCTTCACCGACGACTACTGGAAGCATCCGTCGAACCCGGCGATCAACATCTTCGAGCCCGATGTTCCGTTCGGCGTTTCGTTCCGCCCCACGCCATTCCGCGTTACGTTTTTCGTTAAGGCGGGAGGCGTCGAAGTTACCAGGGAACTGCCGGTACAATTCCGCTACGTGAAGGACATTTACAGCGGCGACAAACGGATGGAATTGAACGTCGTTCCAGCCTTTTCGGTGAGGATCACGCCGCCGCTGGTGGTGCTTCCAGCACCCGTTCCGGGCGCCGCGGCGAAACCGCTTCAGCGTGAGGTGCACGTCTCCGTGACCAACGGCACGAAGGGATCGGCCGAGGCCGGCGTGGCGCTGGAGCTACCGGCCGGATGGAAGGCCGCTCCCGCGAGCGTACCGATCCGCTTCGGGCACGAGGACGAATCACTGTCCGCGCGCTTCCAGATCACCGCTCCGCCGCAAGTGAAGGCAGGCGAGTACACCTTGCGGGCCGTGGTGACGTCGCCGGCCGCGGGGAACGAGAGGTTCGCCATGGGATACCAGGAAATCGAGTATCCGCATGTCGAGCGCCGGCAGGTGATCAAGCCGGCAGAGACTGCGCTCAAGGTAATTGACGTGAAGATCACGCCTGGCATCACCGCCGGTTACATCAATGGTGTCGGCGACCAGGTGCCGCCCGCGATCCAGCAATTGGGCGCGAAGCTGGCGTTTATCGACCAGGACGAATTAGCCTGGGGCGACCTGTCGAAGTACGACGTGATCGTGACCGGCGTCCGCGCCTACGAGCGCCGCGCGGATCTGCGGGCCTACAATCATCGCCTGCTGGATTACGTCGAACGCGGCGGAACGGTGATCGTGCAGTACAACAAGATGGAATTCAACCAGGCGGAGTACGGTCCATACGCCGCGAAGGTCAGCGGGAACCGTGTTTGCGACGAGACGGTCCCGGTGAAGGCGCTGATACCGGCCCACCCGGTGTTCCACTACCCTAACCAGATCGGACCGGCGACCTGGGCTGGATGGGTGCAGGAGCGCGGCCTCTACTTCCTGGGAGAGAAGGATGCGAGGTACGTCGACCTGGTGTCGATGGTGGATTCGTTCCCGGACAATCCGGGAGAGAAACTCGGGGCGTTGGTGGAAGGAAAGCTCGGCAAGGGACGGTGGATCTATGTGGGCCTCGGGCTGTGGCGTCAACTGCCGGCGGGAACCGACGGCGCGTACCAACTCCTGGCCAACTTGATCAGTCTGAGCAAGGCGCCCGCCGAGAAGGCGCCTGCGAAGAAGAGCAGTGCGGCGGCAGGCAATTGAGTGGGACAGACGATCGTTTTTTGTCGTCTGTCCCAGTCGTCTCTTAGCCGGCCATCCCGTGCGCTGCCCGGTGATGAGTGGCGTTATTGCTCGCCGGACGGTTTGGTCGGGGCTGGCTTCGCCGCAACCGGCTTGGGCTTCCAGAAATCCGGATCGGCGGTGATGTACTCCTTGGGCGCGTTGCTCATCCTCGGGTTCACCGCAAAAAGCGTGTTTTCGGTGCTGATGACGATATCCGCAAAAAGCTTCTGGTAGCGCGCCAGGTTCTCGGCGCCGAAAGCCGCAGGCATGGTCATAGCCGACGGGCCTGGGTCCATCGCCTTGAGCGAATCCATGGCGCTCAGGATTAGGTAGGTGCCGCCTGGCGCTCCCGAAGATACGCTATAGACCACTCTTCGCTGCTGGCTCGCGGACTTCTGAAATGCCGCGTTGACAAGCGTTCTCATCTCCGCAAAGTCCGCGTTGTGGCCTGGACGCAGCCGCACCATGTTGATGGTGACGAAGCGCGCCTTGACGAGGTTCGCCGCAACCGGGAGATAGCTCAAGTCCTTCTGATAGATGGCGATCATGCCGCGGTCGCCGCTACGCTGTTCTCCGTCCTGCGCGTCCAACTGTTGGAGCGTGGTTTTCAGCGGCTCCGCTTCGGAAATGTGAATGGCTTCTTCGAGTGCGGCATAGGAGTCGTAACGCTCCAGGAACCAGGCTTGATTCTGGCCAGTCACACTTTCGAGAGCCAGGTAGCTGGGGTACTTGCTTTTGGAGAACGCACGGACGTATGCCATCTCCACTTTTTCGTGCGCGGCACTTCTGCCCGACTTAATATCTTCCCGGAAGATGCGGATGATATGGGCTGGCTCCTGAGCCAAGACTAGCGAGGCTCCGGCGTACACCAGGCTCGCTGTAAGAACACGTAAGGCGCTGCGTTTCATGTTGTATCCCTTTTTGACGTGAGTTGTAGAGTGATCCGGGAGTCCCGTTCTTCTCCCGGGATGCATGAATTATACAGGAACGCGAGGCCCGGGGTGAACTTTTCTTGCCCCCGACAAGTCACGGTACCTTCAGGACGGCTCCGTGCACCACGGTATCGGTGCGTTCGCTCCGGAGTGTTCCCCGACAAACTTTTCGCCCTTTCCGGCGTCTCAATTCTCAGCGGTATTGACTAGGGAGGTGTGTGCCAATGAACGTTCTCTTTCAGGATCTCCGCTACGGATCGCGGACGTTATGGAAAAGCCCCGGATTCACTGCAGTGGCGGTGCTGACGCTGGCGGTGGGCATTGGCGCGAATACTGCGATTTTCAGTTTCGTGGATGCCATTCTGCTCAAGCCGCTGCCGTATGCGAATCCCGACCGCATCGTGCGCGTTCTGGAGAAGCGGCCCGATGGCGGCCGCAACGGAATCTCGGCGCTGAACTACCTCGATTGGGCCCGGCAAAACACGGTCTTTTCCTACATGGCGGCGCAAACCGGCGGCGCGGTGTCTCTGTCCGGTGTTGCCGAGCCGGTGCGGTTGCGGGGCTCCCGCATATCTCCGCACTATTTCGATATCTTTGGCATCAAGCCCGTGCTTGGGCGCACCTTCGCCGCCGACGAGGACCAGTTGGGGAAAGAGCGCGTCGCCGTGCTTAGCCACAAGTTGTGGGAGACGCAATTCGGCGCCGATCCGGCCATCGTTGGACGCAAGATCATCCTTGATGGACAGCCTCATGAAGTGATCGGCGTGCTTGCGGCGGGCGGCGCCTTCGACCGCGCCTATGCGCAAATCTGGCTGCCCCTGGCATTTGAGCCGCAGAACCTCACGCGCGACTTCCACTGGCTGGGGTCCTACGCGCTTCTGAAACCCGGCGTCACCCTTCAGCAGGCCCGGGCGCAGATGGATGGCATCGGAGCGCAGATCGCCGCGCAGTATCCGGCATCCAACAAAGGTTGGGGTGTCAGCGTCGACCGTTTTGCGGACATCCTGGTCGGTTCCGACCTGCGGCGCTCGGTCTGGATCATGATGGCGGCCGTCGGGATGGTGCTGCTGATCGGCTGCGCGAACCTGGCGAATCTGATGATGGGGCGGGCCGCCTCGCGAGAGCGGGAAGTGGCGGTGCGCGCGTCACTCGGCGCGGGGCGATGGCGGTTGGTGCAGCAGTTCCTCACCGAGAGCGTTCTGCTCTCGTTTTCGGGCGGCGTTCTGGGTGTGGGTCTCGGCTACGCCGTGATGGCCATTCTACGCTTGGCCCTGCCTCCCTTCAGCCTGCCCCGCGAGGTCAACGTCACCATGGACGCGCCCGTGCTGCTGTTCTCCCTGGCGCTCTCGATTTTGACCGGCATCCTGTTCGGTCTCGCCCCGGCCTTGCAGGCGGCGCGGCCCCAACTCGCAGCCACCATGAAAGAGGGCGGGCGCGGCTCCACCACCGGCGGTGCGCGCCGCCTGGTCCGCAGCGCGCTGGTGGTGGCGGAAGTGGCTCTGGCCTTCATGCTGCTGAGCGGCGCGGGCCTCCTGTTGCGCAGCTTCCAGCGCCTCATGCTGGTGGACGCCGGCTTCGATATCACCAACGTGATCACCGCCGGGCTGCCGGTTTCCAACAAGAAGATCCCCGATTCGGATCGCCTCAACGCCCGTTATCGCGAGATTGTGGCCGCGGTGGAGGCGCTGCCGGGTGTGCGCGACGCCGCGCTCACATCGGTGCTGCCGCTGGAGGGATGGAGTTATGGGATGCCATTCCAAATCGCCGGCCAGCCGCTGGTGGATGTATCGCACCGTCCCGGATGCTTCTTCAAAATGGTCAGCCCCAGCTATTTTTCGACGCTCGGAATCAAGCTGAGACGCGGCCGCGCGTTGAGCGATCGGGATGGCAAAGGCGCGCCGCCCGCGACGGTGATCAACGAGACCTTTGCCAAGAGATACTTCAAGCAGCAGGATCCCATCGGACAGCGCATCCTGATTCAGGAGATCGTCCCCGGCAAGACGCAACTCGGCCCCGAAATTCCCTGGCAGGTGGTGGGCGTAATCGCCGACGAAAAGATCGGGGGATTGAACGACAACGACAGCGCGGGCGTCTACGTCTCGAACGAGCAGAGCCCGCTGTACGGCATGACCCTCATCGTCCGCACCGCCATGGACCCGCTCACGCTTGATCGCGCCCTCCGCGAGGCCATCCACGGAATCGACAAAGACCAACCCTTGACCGATGTCCGGACGCTCGAACAGGTGCGGACGGAATCGGTGGCGTCCGACCGCTTGCAGACGCGCCTGCTCGGCATCTTCGCGGGGGCTGCGATGTTGCTCGCCGCAATCGGAATCTACGGCGTCATCTCGTACGCCGTCACGCAACGAACCCATGAGATTGGCATCCGGGCGGCTTTGGGGGCGAGCACGGGGAACCTGCTGCGGCTGGTGCTTTCGAGCGGCATGCTACTGGCCGCCATCGGTTTGGCTCTGGGCTTCGCCGGATCGCTGGCGGTGACCAGGCTGATGTCGACCCTGCTGTTTGGAGTCGGTGCGCGCGATCCGCTGACGCTGGCGGTGACGGCCGTGCTGTTGGGAACGGTGGCGCTGCTGGCGTGCCTGATCCCGGCGCGCCGGGCGGCGCAGGTGGATCCGGTAGTGGCGCTGCGGTACGAATGAGCGGGCTACCATTCCCACAGGGCCACTGTGCGCGGCGTGTCGCCGCGGCAGATTTACGGGGTCTTCAGTTCAGTGGGCGGATCTTGATGTTCCGGAACCACGTCTCCGAGGAGTGGTTCTGCAAACTAATCGAGCTCTCTCGTCGGATCTGCGCAGTCGGATCACCCGCCGGGCGCATGCCCAGGAGGAGCCGCGTTACTTCCGGTCGCGTGATTTCGAATTCCACGACCTTGCTTCCGTTCAACCAGTGCTCCACGTGATCGCCGCTGACGATCACGCGCGAATGATTGAAGGCGCCAATGGCGAATGCAACCTTGGGCGATGGCGGAAAAATCGAGTACAACGAACCGGTGACCCGGCTCGGATCGGAAGCGGCATCGGCGTTGCTGTCGTCGGCCAGTTGATATTCCAGGCCGCGTGCCCGTGCCTGCCGTCCCGCCTGGTTCACCCATTCGTCCGACCGCTGAACGAGATACTTCACGCCGGAATTCCCGTCCTTCAGCAGCTTCCAATCGAACTCGAAATCGAAAGAACGGAACGTTTCGACGGTGCGAATGTCCTGGAATCCGTCGCGCCGCACCAAGGCCTTCAGACAGCCGTCTTCAATGGTCCAGGAGTGAGGGAATGGTTTTCCGGTTACTTCCTCCCACCCTTTCGAACTCGAGCCATCGAAGAGCAGGCGCCATCCCTGTTGGCGCTCCGCATCGGTCAATTGGTTGGATTGCGGTTCCGCCGCGCAGACTGCCGCGATGCCCAAGGTGAGCACCATTGCGGAAACGCGGAGGCTTGAATCCATGGAGGGCCTGAATGACACAGGGCCACTATACAACGCTCCGGAAACCTACGCGCGCGCCCCTATTTCCACTGCCGCCTCCCGATCGGGCGACGCACTGTCGACTCTGGCCACGTGCACCGATTTCGCCACGCCGAAGAACTCCAGAATCCGAATCTGTATCCACGACAGATCGAACTCATACCAGGCCAGTCCGTGGCGCGCCGAGGTAGGATGCGCGTGATGGTTGTTGTGCCAGCCCTCGCCGGAAGTGAGCAGGGCGACCCACCAGTTGTTGCGCGAATCATCGCGGGTGGCGAAGCGGCGACTGCCCCACATGTGCGTCACGGAGTTGACCATCCAGGTGACGTGCAGGCCCACAACCACGCGAAGGCAGATGCCCCACAGGACGAACGGAACACCGCCGATAGCGAACAGGAGAAGTCCCAACGCGACTAGGGGAACCCAGTGGTAGTCGTTCAGCCAGATATAGAAGCGGTGCTTCGCCAGGTCGGGCGCGTATTTGGACATCAGCAGCGTGTCGTTGTGATGGCTCTCTCCCACCAACAGCCAGCCGATGTGTGCCCACCATCCGCCATCCCGCGGCGAATGCGGATCCCCGGGCTGATCGGACCTCTGGTGGTGGAGCCGATGCGTGCCCACCCAGAAGATGGGACCGCCCTGAAGGGTCAATGCGCCACAGACCGCAAAGAAGTATTCCAGAACCAAAGGCACTCGATAAGAACGGTGCGTGTGCAGTCGATGATATCCCATGCTGATGCCCAGGCCGGTGGCCATCCAGTAGAGGAACAGCGCCACCGCACAAGCACGCCAACTGAACATGAACAACGCGGCCAGCGCCCCGGCGTGGAAGAGCCCAAAGACAAGGTTGTTGGTCCAGTTGATCTTCTGCGGAACGGCGAAGGCGGTACCCATGGAGTCTCCAATGATGCGGGGTTGATACAACTCTAACAGGGAGTGCGCGCCCGACTCGTAATACTTCTGTCATTTCCACAGGAGGCTCTATCGCGTTTCGTCCGGCGGCGCAAGGCCGACAAACGCCCGATAGAGCAGCAGGTCATAACCAATCTTGAGCGTCCCGGCAATGAAGAACGGCAGGTTGATCATTGCAGGACGCGCGAATAGCAAGCCTGCGAATAGCGGGGCGATCGCGGCGCCGGTGGTCCGCGCCACCCCCGTGATGCCGGCCGCGGCCGATCGCTCTTCCGGGCGAACGATGGCCATTGTGTACGACTGTCTGGTGGGCACATCCATCTGGCTGATGCTGAAGCGCAGAAGCAGGACCAGGATGGCCAGAGGCAGGTTTGGCATCATCGGCACCAGAATGAGCAGAACGTTGGAAGGCAGGTGTGTGAACACCATCGTTCTGACGAGCCCGAATCGCGCGGCCAGGCGGGACGCCAGCAGCGCGGAGATTCCGGCAAACACATTCGCCCCGAAGAAGATGCCGCCGAGCGTCGCGGGGTTCACGCCAAAGCGGAGATAGAACCAGTACGCGGCAAAGCTCTGCACTACGAAGCCACCTCCAAAGGCGTCGAGAGCGAAGAGACCGGAGAGCCTGAGAACCACCGCGCGCGAGGACCCGATGCCCAGCAATGTTCGGACGCCCGCCGGATCCGCCGGATCCCGACGCACTTCCGCGGCAGGCGAAAGGCGGCTGAAAAGGAGGGCCAGCAGCAGCCCCAGCGATGCATATAGAAAAAGGATCGTCCGCTGGCTCCCAAGAGGCGTCATCGCCGTCCTCTGCAGCACCTGCGTGACAAACCCCGCAAACAGGGATCCGGCCGCCGTCGCAAAGGCGCCCGTGAGCGTATACCAGGCAAAGACCGCGGTCCGCGTCCGATCCGGGATCACCTGGGAGAGGGTGGCCTGCTCGATCGGCAAAAATGGCCCCACCTCGTTGCCGCTGGGACTGATCACGCCAATCGTGCCGGCGACGGTCAGAAGCAGCAGGTTGCCGGTACAGGCAAACGCCAACCCCGCGCCAGCCATCAGGATCGCGCCGACGATGAGCATCCGGCGACGGCCGATGCGATCCGCCTGCGTCGTCAGGGAGAGGGATACAACGGTGTCGCCCAGCAGCGTCAGCGTCAACACCATTCCCGTCTGGGATTCGCTTAGCCCGAGGCCGGTCAGATAGAAAACCAGAATCACGGAAAGCGCCCCGTAGGAGAACAAACGGGTGAACCGCGTAAGGAACAGAAGCCATCCGTCACGCGTCAGGTCTTGAAGCGCACCGCGTTTCGTGCCGCTGGGGAGCATGGTTGCCAGGTACGGGGCGGACTATTGGACGGAAGGCGGCCGGGGCATCGCATCGATCGCGTGCAGTAACGTGACCGGCCTCAGGCGGGCCAGCACGCTCTCCGTCAGGTTCACCCACCGGATGGTCCCCTCCGGATCCACCAGAAACTCGGCGGGACGCGCGATGTCCTTTCCCTTCTCGCCCCCGTGTGGATGGAGCACGCCATAGGCCCGAATGGTTTCGGCTCTCGGATCGGACAGCAACGGGAAAGTGTAACCCTGGCTCTGACAAAGCTTGCGAGACTCCACATTGGAATCGACGCTGATGGCCACGATCTCGGTGTCTCGCGCGCGAAACTCCGCGAGGGTCCGTTCAAAGCTCCGTAACTCGGAGTTGCACAGCGGTCACCAGTATCCGCGGTAGAAAATCAGCAGGACAAAGCGCTTCCCCTGGCGCAACTGAGAGAGCGTCACCGGTTTCCCGTCGACACCGGCGAGCGAGAAATCCGGCGCCCGCTGCCCGACGCGAAGCGCGCTCTCAGCGGAGGGGATATTGCGCGTCTCGTAGAGAGCCCCGTAGCAGAACAGCCCGAAGATCAGGAGACTGAGCGCGCCGAGTATGGAGCCGCTGATTTTTCCGCGATATCTCTCTGCCTGCGCGAACGCCCGGTGGAGGCCGACTGCGAGCAGGCAGGCGGCCACCAGGAAGAGCACCAGGTTGGCCCAGGGAAAATCGCGCGTGATGGGAAACCGCGAGAAAATCGGAATGTAGCTGAATGCCGCGAACAGGGCAGTCCCGAAGCCAACCCAGATGCGCCAATCCCAGCTTCGTCTCATCAAGGTCACCACCAGTTTACATCAGACGATGGCGGGCATCGCGGTGCGGAACTGGCCACGGAAGATTTCGCCGAAGATCTGAAGCACTTCGTCGTGAAGGTGGCCGTTGTCGGCCAGCAGGTGGTCCGAGCCGATGACGCCGTGAGGGGCGCCCCGCATGTCGGAAACGCGGCCGCCGGCTTCTTGAACCAGAAGTGTCCCGGCCGCCATGTCCCAGGGCTTCAGGCCGAATTCCCAGAAGAAGTCCAGACGGCCGCAGGATACGTACGCCAGGTCGATGGCTGCCGATCCGGTGCGCCGCACACCATGTGAGACCATGGCCAACTGATAGTAGAAGTGGATGTTCACGTTATGGTGCCGCTTGCGGCTGGGGAAGCCGGTAGAGGCCAGCGCATCGCCTAGTCGCTTCACGCCCGAAACGCGGATGCGCCGGTTGTTCAGGTAAGCTCCAGAGCCGCGCTCGGCCGTGAACATTTCCTGGCGGATGGGATCGTAGACCACGCCGGCAATCACCTCGCCAGAGCGTTCGAGCCCCAGGGTGACGTTGAACATGGGGAAGCTGTGAGCGAAGTTGGTGGTGCCGTCCAAGGGGTCGACGAACCAGCGATACTCGGAGGAGCTTTCGTGTCCGCCGCCTTCTTCCGCGACAATGGCATGCGACGGGAAATGCGAGCGCAACCTCTCGACTACCAGGCTTTCGGAGGCGCGGTCGGCTTCGGTGACGAGGTCGAAATCGCCCTTGAGCTCGAAGGCCACACGACGCTCGAAGTAGTTTGCCAGCAGCGCGCCGGCCTCACGCGCGATTTCCACGGCCGTTTCCAGATAGGGCATCGGTTCAGAGTGATGGGTGGGCCATGCTTTGGCTTGCCGTCTGGGATGGGATTTCCAGGGCAAGCTGAAGCATGCCCCACCGTTACTTCTCTTCCTGGAGGTATTTAATATCCTGCTTGAAGATGAACAGATTCGGCTGGCCGTGGCGGGTCAGGCGGATGAAGGACTGGTCATAATACTCGATGACGCCCACCACTTCTTCCCCGTCCGACATCTTCACCCGAACGGGAGTGGCGCTTTCGATCAACTGCTTGAGGTACCTGGCTTCCTCAAACGTCTGTTCCGGAGCGCGCGCCGATTTACCACCTGGTTGTGACGTAATCACTTCTTTTTCTGCTCTTTCTTTCTGTCGGGAGTTACCGAAACCCGGGCGCCCGGCGTTCCGGACGCGCCCTCCGCATCACCATAATAGCCGTTACGCGCGGAGACCCGCAATTCGGGCGACTTCAACCTCACTTCCAGCTTGTGGAAAGGGTCCTTGGTCAGCGGCACATCATGGGGGTAGAAGGCCAACAGGTACTGCGTTCGCAGTTCCGCGATGATATCTGCGAAGGTCCTGTCGAGCTGGGTGCCGGAGGTTTGGAGGAAGGTACGTCCGCCGGTCCCCTGAGCCATGATCGTGAGCGCGTTTTCGCCGCCGACGTTGCGGCCGGCATCGTTGGTGATCGGCATGACTACTGCCGCATAAATCACCGCGTCGGCTAGTTGCGCCTCCTTCAAGGCTGCCTTGAGATCGCGGGAACTGGTGGTGTCGCCCCCGTCGGTCACGATGACGATGACCTTGCGCCCATCGCGGTTGTTCCCGAGAGCACGCGCCGCGTAATAAATGGCATCGTAGATGGAACTGCCCCCTTCGCCGTGGAGCATTCTCAAGGGACGTTCCAGCGAGGCATAGTTGTGCGTAAAGCCTTGAAGGTGCTGCGTCACGTCATAATCGAAGGTGAACAGCGCGACGGCATCGTTGGGATTGCCCTCCGACAGCAGCGCGTGCAGGAACTTCAAGGCCGAATCGCCCTCATACTTCAACTCCTTGGCGGTGGATCCGCTGGTGTCCACCAACAGAGCGACGGAAAGCGGCTGATCCGTCTGGTGGGCGAACACCTTGACCTCCTGAGGCACGCCATTATCCAGAACTTCAAAGTCTTCCTGTTGAAGCTTCCCCACCAGTTCGCCGGTCTTGTTCCTGACAGTTGCCACGATGCGAACAAGGTTCACGTTTGTCCTGAATATGGGCGTCTCCTGTGGGATAAGGACCGGCGCGCAGAGGGCGGCACAAAGGACGGCGCGCCAGACGGTGCCGAATTCCGCTCGCTGGTGGGGCGCTCCCTGGGCCCGGCTCGGATCGGAGCCACGACCGTCCTGAGCGAATTCACGACCGCCCCGATCCGAGCCACGACCGTAAGGGAGTGGTCTTCCCCGAATACGTTCAGCCAGCCACTGGCACATTGTGGTCCCACTCTCCTTCGACCCAGACTTCTCCATCCACAAAGTGTTCTTTCTTCCAGATGGGGACGAGTTTCTTTAACCGATTGATGCCTTCGAGCGCCGCTTCAAATGCCGGACGACGGTGCGGTGCCATCACGATGACCGCGACGCTGGTCTCACCCACCAACATGCGCCCCAGACGATGCACCATCGCGACCCGGCTCACGCGATGGACGGAGGCGATTTCCAGCCCGATCCGGGCCATGGTTTTGAGGGCCATGCCCTCGTAACACTCGTAATCCAGACACAGCGTCGGACGTCCCTTGGTGTTGTTGCGGACGGTGCCCTCGAACGTCACAACTGCGCCTTCCGCGCCGGTCATGAGGCGGGCAGCCACGGCGTGCGGGTCGATGGCCTGGCGCGTGAGCGCGAAATAGTGACCCTCCGGCGTGATGGCGATCGGGTCGGTTGCCGCCCCCCCGCTTACAGGCGGCAGGAAGGCCACCTCATCGCCATCCTCGAGGCTTGTGGAAAGCGGCGCAAACTCTTGATTCCGCGCCATTACGATGCTTCTGGCCATTTCCCGAAGACGCGGATACCTCTCCGCATAGTTCTCGAAAATCGTACCCAGGTCGGTTCCATCGGGAAAGTCGGATTCCTCCACCGGATGTCCCACGAATTCTTTCAGCATGCCGAAAAACAACACTCGCACTCGCATCTTTAGGCAGGTAACTTTCAGGATAACAGACGGTTGCAGGCCACCCTCCGTTGCGTCCGATGTAATCTACCTGGACCCAGCAACCAAAACGGAACCCGCCGCGGACGCGGAGACAAGCGCGGAGAGAGAAGAGCGACAGATCTATTCCCCGGCAGGCTACATTACTTCGGATAAAACGGCTTTGAGAGAGGGCGCGCCGGAACACGAGGGACGCCCTCAAAGCCTCCTATGTCTTCTCCGGAAACCCTCCCCCAGCCCTCTCGCAACCCGTTGATTCTTCGTCTTTCGGCTTGGCGTTCATGCAGTGGGCACCAGTTGCATCCCCATGGCCGCAGCCTTCCGATGCAGACTGACCAGTTCTCGTTCTCGGCGTTTGTTCTCGTAGTAGGCGGCTCCTCGGTCGACCCATGCCGGTCCTTTGGTCAGTAATCGGTACACTAGACATGCCAGGTAGCGTGCCATGGCTTTGACCCCTTTGAGTCCCTCCAGTCGGGCGGTGAAGTGGCGATAGCGAGCGCCCAAATAGCTATCGCTGCGCACCAGCGTCTCGGCCGCGTTGCGCAGCGCCGTCGCCACTCGGTTGTTCGACGGCCGTTTCTTCTGTTTGATCACCTTCCCACTGCTGACGTCCTTTCGGGGCACCAATTCCAACCAGGACGTCCAAGCCCCCTCGGTGGCCCAGGCGCTTAGGTCCGGCCCCACCTCCGAGTAGATCGTTTGTACCGTCATCACGTCGATGCCGTCGATGATGCGCAGGTCCACTCCCATCAGACGCGCCAGTTGCGCCCCTAAATCAAAGGCGGGGCGATTGTCCTTGCTTTTCCGGCTCGCCTTCAGCTTCTTGCGTTGCTTGACCGATAGCTTGGAGACATCTACTCCCACCGGTGGCCCGCCAACCGGCTCCCGCGTGGGCAGGCCAGTCATGTATTTCTCCAATTGGGTGTCGATGGTGGCCAGTTGTTGGCGGTGAAAATCATAGGTGTCCACCACCTGCTGCAATTCGAACAGCACGTCTGGCTGCCAATTCCCTTCCAGACTGTGCGCAATCTCCTCCTCGCTGGCCTTGATCCGTGGGTCGCGCAGTTGGGCCAACTCGTGCGGATCCCGTTGGCCCTGCAAGATCGCCCGCACGATGTTCATCCCGGTTACCCCACTTACATCGCTGATGGCGTTGGCCAACTGTATATTCATCGTCGTCAGCGCTTTCTGGATGTGTTGCACCGCTCGCGCCGCGTCTTTGAGCACACGGTCCCGCAGTCGCCAGATCGTGCGTACCGCGCGGATCTCCGCTGGTGGTCGAAACGATTTGCGCAGCAGCCCATAGGTATGCAATTTCCTTAGCCACTGACACTCTTGTACGTCGCTCTTCCGCCCCGGCAAATTCTTGGTGCCGCGGGCATTTACCAGATAAGCCTCCAACCCTTCCTGCTCCAGCACATCGTGAACTGGAATCCAGTACACCCCGGTGGACTGCATCACTACGGTGTTTACCCCGCAGGACTTCAACCATCGCGCCATGCGATGCAAATCCGCCGTCCAACTTCCAAACTCGCGTACCGGCTCCTGATCCCGGTCCGGTGGTACCGACACAAAGTGACTCTCGCTGCCGATATCGATGCCGCCTGCGTTGGGATGCACGATCACCAACTCTGGCGATTGGGCGTCGAACTGCCGTTGCAGTTCCCTGCGTTGCTGACGGTTCAGGCATTTGCTCTGCAACCGATCGAAAGTGGACTTCTTGCGTTTGGCCATGGCATACTCCCTCAGCTTTTTGGATTTTGCCAGGCTCGGCTCGGTTGGCGATCACTTCACAATCTCTCCGGCGGGGTCGAGCTTGGCCTTTGCAGGTCCAACTCGCCACCAAACATTCCATCGCCGCAACCGAGGTCAGGCTCCGCGACGGGCACAATGGCACCAAGGAAAACAACGACCATAGCTTGCCGAGCATGGCTTCCTTCAGCATGCTACGCTCGCGCCCCTCGCACCAAGTTTCCCACCCCATTCCACCACGAACGCCGTTCGTGGCCTAGGGCTCCGCGTTAACGGGCTCCCGCGGCACCATCGTCGCCAAGATCTCCAGTGCCCATATAAGGTATTAGGGGGGATAAACATGTCTTTCTCTCAAGATTCCCCGACGCTTCTTTTGCGGGGAATCGCGGAAATCGTCCCGACTGAAAGTTCTTTGTTCCGTTCTCCGCGGTCCCACTCTACGGAGAAGACCCGTCCGGCTTTTTCACCGTACAACCCGAATGGATCTCTGTCTTTCATTCTAAGCAGGGCGAACGCTCATAGCACAAAAAAAAGGAAATAAGCATGGTGGCTTCGCGCGCTTTTTGCGCGAAACGACATGCGCTCCGGCAGTATATAGAGTTTCTAATACGTGTACGGCAAGTCCGAACAGAAAGAGTACGGCAAATGCGAACAGACGACAATAGAAAAGTATGCCCGGATTCCCGATTCGGTGCTTTGCGATCTTCGACTGTCAGCAGTGCTCGCTGTTTACGGAGTATTGGCGCGGCACGCCTTCCAGGGCGCGACAGCAACCATTGGGCAGCGTCGGTTAGCGGCGTTCCTTGGAGTTCACCTTGAAAACGTGAATAGGGGCCGTTGTCTTATTGGCCTCGGTGCTTGGATCTGCGGCGGTATCTGCGTGATGCGAAGCGTTGGGCTGCTTTCAGGCCACACTGGTAGCAGTAATTTCTGCGATTAGGATCGGGCCTCCGACTCGGGATGTAGGAACTGCCACATGAGGAGCATACGGCCAGGCCCTTTTCTCCTTCTCCGGCGGCGATTGCGACTGCGATATTCAAGGCGAGGAGCCCAAACAGATTCGGTCCGCTGGAGACAGCATCGAGGGAGAAGCGCGCCCTGTCGTTCCGCCATCCGATCCGCGGTCGCACTTGCCCCATTGAAATCCAGCCGTCCAATTCACGTGTGAGCTCGGTTCGCGCATTTGCAACGGTTTCCATGAACGGCTCGTAGGCCGTCTCGCCGAGTCCCGAATCGCGGAGGTCTTTGAGCACCTGCCAGTCTTCAACGCGCGCGATCTTCCCCTGGTTTAGCCGGGCACCAATGTTTATGATCGACTGCGCCTTTCGGGACCACATCCGCCAGGCTGCCAATGGCTCCAGTAGCCGGAACGCCGATCCTTCACGCGGGCGCGGGGTTACGAGGACCGGAAGGCAAGGTTGAACGCCATCAAGTAGCCCATCTCGGTACTGGTTGTGCGAGCACGGCAGGCCGTGCTGGCATAGACCTAATATGCCCCACTTGCGGGCGTAAGCAAGTATCTTCTCGTCAGTAGCGCAGTCAAGCCGAATGAAGTCCGCGAGCATTCCTGGTTTGGCTTGCCGATAGGTTACGCCCCTCTCGCCGCTAAAAGGAACCCAACCCCACGTCAAGAAATCACCTGCAAGGCAGATATCTTCCGGCACGAACACCCGTCCCGATTGCATCGGGCGATCCGGGAATACGTCTCCGAGTTCCATCTGCCTTTTTTGCTCCATCATAATCACATCATAGTCGATTTCTTTTAGGTGCGGAGTTTGGTCTGATACTGTTGAGTTGTGACTACGATGTTTATATTGGGGATCGAATTCGGCGAGCAGGCAGGATGACCTGGCCACGGGCCACGCGCCCTGAACTTCAAGAGGCCTGCGGGGGACAGCCCCGAGGCAACGGCATGAACCCGAAATGGGTGCGTATCATCAACCCCGTTTTGAATCAGTCGTCCGTCATCCGCTGCAAGGATGCGGAACGCTTGGTAAATCAGGGTCGGGCTGCGTGGGTGTCACACGACCAACTTCGCCTTGATTTGGCCCACCCAGTCAACCAGCACGCGGCGGCGCAGGCTTGCGAGTGGGAAAGGGATTACACACCGAGTATCGATCGAGACCGGATCACCCAAGAATTGAGGCGCTACGGGCCTGGCGCGAAGGGTGGCCTTGTGGCTATCGATCGAGCGAGAACGAGTTTTAAGGCACCACCGGCGAAAGCGCCGGCATTTGACAACCCTGAACGGCTGGTGATCCGTGACAAACTGATACGCCAACGGCTCGTGCGAGATCACCATGATGTCGTCCAGCCTGATGGCCTCCCCAAAAAGTGGCGACAATTCCTCCGGCCGTTAGCGCAGAAAGATGCGGTTGGTTAAGAAAGGAGAGGCCAGAATCTAAAGCCTGTACGGTTCAGCGAACCAACGTGCCTCTCCCAAAAGCAATTCAGGCGCAGTGATTTCTCAAAAGCACCAAACTGAGTGCGAGGCGGCCGTCCGACCCCTGGAGTGTGAAAGTGACGAACTTCCGTGGGCCTCGGTCAGCTGATGGCGGCGGATTGAGAAAGAATCAAGCATGGTGGCTTCGCGCGATTTTGGCGCGAAACGCCATGCGCTCCGGCAGTATATAGAGTTTCTAATACGTGTACGGCAAGTCCGGACAGAAAGAGTACGGTAAATACGAACATATGACCGTTGAAAAGTATGCGCGGATTCCCGATTCGGTGCTTCGCGATCTTCGATTGTCTGCGAGTGCTCGTTGTGTTTACGGAGTATTGGCGCGGCACGCCTTTCAGGGCGGGACGGCAAGCATTGGGCAACGTCGGTTAGCGGCGTTCCTTGGAGTTCACCTGGAAACGGTGAATAGGGCGATTCGTCAGCTGGAAGCATTGAAGCACAATCGTCGTTATCGGCAAGGGCAAATGCCGGCGGATCTACCATCTGGAGTCGCCCGTCTTCGGCCAAAAGCAACGAGCCGGCGTAGAGGAAGTGATCAGCAGCCCCAGCAGGATGCCGCGATTAGCCAGTACAAGGAGAGCTTGATTGGGCCCATGGGGAGAGGTGGGTCATGAAATGAAACTGGCCGGCGTTCGGACCTCCGGTGCGCGGAAGATTTCAATCAGGACGATTTGCTTCTGGCTTGTGGCAATGGAGTCAACGATCTCCGGACTCAAGAGTTCCGTGCCGGTCGGCGGGAGGATATGCTCACGCAGCGCACATCGGTCTGTTGGGTTCCGGAGGCGCGGTGCCCACGGTGGCTGGGGTTTCTGGCTGACGTTTTCCCGGGCCGCCGCGAGATGTTGACGTTTATCCAGCGCGCCGTCGGCTATTCATTGACGGGGCTCACGAGAGAGGAGGTCTTCTTCATCCTCCACGGACGAGGCCGGAACGGGAATGGTACGTTCTTAGGAACCTTGCTGGCCGTGCATGGCAACTACGCTTGTAATATCGAGTTCTCGACCTTGATTGCCGACCGCGACCGAGGAAAGGGGCCCCGGAACGACATAGCAGCGCTGTCGGGATTTGTCGTCGCACAGGAGTCGCGCGAAGGCGCCTACCTGGATGAGTCCTTGATCAAACTCTAACCGGCGGCGACGCCATTACGGCGCGATTTCTGCATAAGGAGTTCTTTACCTTCCGCCCCACTTGGAAGATTTGGCTGGCAACCAACCACCGACCGGAAATCAAGGGCACGGATCAGGGTATTTGGAGCAGACCGAAGTTGATCCCCTTTCCGGTGACGTTTGAGGGTCGCGAAGATCGTGGATTGAAGGCAGCTCTGCTGCAGCCCGTCGAATTGTCGGGCATCTTGCGTTGGGCTGTGGAGGGGTGCCGCGACCGTGTGAATTACCGGGTGCCTTTTTCTATCCTGAAGAATACCCCCGGAACCCTCCAGAACCCTCCAGAATGTGCAAACCCTCCAGTAGGCCGATTCAGTAGCTGACTGCACATCCCGGATGAAGAACCAGGCAGCCCACCTGCGGGGACTGAGGCTCGTGTATCCCCGCGATTTCCAGATACTTGATGGCCAACCGATTACCCCAACCTCACGGGGGTTTCTGGGCGGTCATTACCGAGACTCTCATGAACTCTTCCAACCCGAGGTTCTTATGATTTCACAACACGTGGCCAATTGCATCGAGTTTTGGCCTCTCGACAGACTCGTTCCTTTCGAAAAGAATGCGCGCACGCACTCTGACGCGCAGGTCGCCCAGATCGCTGGTAGTATCGCGGAGTTTGGGTTCACCTCGCCGATTCTGGTGGACAGCCACGCCGGCATCATTGCCGGCCACGGTCGTTTCCTGGCTGCCCGCAAGCTCGACCTCCCCCAGGTTCCTGTCATCGTCCTGGGCCACCTGAGGGAACCAAAAGCGAGCCTACATCCTCGCCGACAACAAGCTGGCTGATGCCGCCGGCTGGGACGAAATGGTACTGCGGTCCGAGCTATCCCAACTGAAAGACGACTTCGACCTTGAGTTGCTGGGTTTCGACGACGACGAACTCCGGATCCTCCTGACTCAAGCGGAGCAGGACACCGACGGCGAATCGCAGGACGAAAGCATCCCCAAAGCGCCGGCCGAGCCAGTCACGCGCCTTGGCGATCTGTGGCGGATTGGAAAGAGGCACAGACTGATCTGCGGCGACTCCCGCAACCGTGATGTGTTGGCGCGCCTCTTCGACGGCGCGAGAGCCAATTTAGTGTTCACCTCGCCTCCATACGCGACCCAGCGGGAATACGACCCGACCAGCGGCTTTCAACCGGTACGGCCGGAGGAGTACGTTAAATGGTTCCGCGACGTGGCGAAGAATATAGCGGCAGTGCTGGCACCTGACGGATCGTACTTCCTGAATATCAAGGAGCATTGCGAAGATGGCCAACGCCACCTTTACGTCAAAGACCTCACACTGGCGCACGTCCGGCATTGGGGGTGGCGGTTCGCCCACCTGACGGGCGTGGAACCGGTCCTCGCTGAGACGGGAGGGACGATGAGCCAGGTCGCAGCCGAGCGCGGGGTACCGTGCGAACAGGGCGAGAACGTAGGGCAGAGGCGTTCCACAATCGCCGGCACAAGGGGTGGAAAATGAAACGCCAGTCTAGCAGCAGAACGTCCTGGAGCTCCAGATAGAGCGGTGGCCAGTCGAAAGATTGATTCCCTTCGCCACGAACGCGCGGACGCACTCTGAGGAGCAGATTGCGCAGATTGCGGCGTCGATCGTCGCTTTTGGATTCGTGAACCCGGTGCTGGTTGGGCCGGACCGCGTCATTGTTGCCGGCCACGCGCGCGTAATTGCCTCCCGAAAGCTCGGCATGAATGAAGTTCCGGTTATCGTGCTGTCGCACCTCTCCGAGACCCAGCGGCGCGCTCTGGTGATTGCGGACAACCGGCTGGCGTTGAACGCAGGCTGGGACGAAGAGATGTTGACGCTGGAGTTGGCCGCACTTCGGGATGAGGACTTCAGCCTGGACGTCCTCGGCTTCGACGACCAGGAACTGACCCGCCTGCTCGCGGCCGAAGATGCCACCGAGGGCCTGACCGACGAGGATTCCGTTCCCGAAGTTCCGGAGATACCAGCGTCACAGGCCACGGATCTCTGGAGTCTTGGGGACCACAAACTCCTGGTAGGTGACGCGACGGTCGCCGCCGACGTCCAGCGGCTGATGGGCCCGGACGCGGCTGACTGCGTGTTTTCGGACCCTCCGTACAATATCGATTACCAGGGCTATACCAAAGAGCGGTTGACGATTCAGAACGATCAGATGAGCCCCGAACAGTTTAAGCAATTCCTCCTCGAATCATTCCGGTCCTTCCGCAGTGTGGTCAAGCCCGGTGCCTCACTGTACGTTTGCCACTCATCCTCGTGGCAGCGCGAGTTTCAGAATGCCCTGGAGGCTGCGGGCTTCGAAGTCCGTTGTCAGATCATCTGGGGCAAGAACACGTTCGCGTGGGGGTTTGGCCGCTATAAGTTCCAGCACGAACCGATTTTTTACTGCCATGTCGCAGGACAGACAGATTCCTGGTACGGCAACAAGTCGCAGTCGACGTTGTGGGAAGAGAATAAGCCCACAGCCAACCGGCTCCACCCGACGATGAAGCCGGTGGAACTGGTCGAGCGCGCCTTGGTGAACAGCAGTAAGGCCGGCGATCTCATTCTGGATTTGTTCGGGGGCTCGGGTTCCACACTTATCGGGTGCGAACGCCGAGGCCGCAAAGCAAGGCTCATGGAGATTGATCCGAAGTACGCGGACGTGATCGTCCGGCGATATCAGGAGTATTCGGGCCAGTCTGCCGTGCTGGACGGCGACGGTCGCTGTTTCGATGAGATCCGCCAGGAGCGACTGAAAAAGCCCTCGTGAATCCAGCATTGCCGTGCCGAGATCGCTGCCGTCGAAGCTCAGATCCGCACAGGATCCGGATCTGAATGGCTCGTGTCTGGCTGATTGGTCGGTGGAGTTGCGGATTTCAGAGGTCGCTGCTCAGAGCAGAAGGGCCCGCGCGGACGCTGTGGGCCTGCCAGCCGGAGGCTAATCGGTCGGAGGCAAGGAAAGTAACGATGATACGCACGCTATCGATCCGCAAACGGTTGGAGCATTTGGAAACCCTCCGGCGCAACGTGGCCGGCGCGCCAATCGGGGCAGAGCCAGACGTGACCACCGCAATTTCCGAATACCTTGAGAGCCTGCGGGAATGGTGTCGTAGCGGGGCCTCTGAGAAACCGGGAGGGCTGGTATCTGGGGATTCCGCAGGAGACAACTTGGAAGCCCTTCGGCGTAACCCGCTCGGAGCGCCAGTTCGGTTAAGCGTCGGTGACCATCGGGAGATGATTGCCGCCCCAGAAAAGGTGAAACAGGAAAACCGGTGACGCCTGTAGACGCAGAGGTGCTAACGGGAAGGCGGTGGCGATGAAGCGCAGGTCTTCAATCCGGAAACGCCTAGAGCGACTGGAAGCAGTTTTGCTAGAACGTGAGGCGCCAACAGGCCCCCTGGCTGTGATCGAGATCGGAAGTTTCGACGGGGAGCGGCATCTTGTGATGAGCAACTCCCGTTGCGCTTTTCGAGAGGAGCCAGGGCCGGGTCCCACACTCAAAGATTTCGGCAAGTTCAGTGGCGCCATCTATCTGAGTCGATTCGAAGCAAGGTTCTAAACTAAAGCGGCAAGTGGAAACTCGGAGATAACTGATGGGAAGCAACAAACACCCCCCGCGAGGCCGGGAGAGTCGGCAAGAACGGGCCATCATGGCTTTGATGGAACATACCACCATCGATAAGGCGGCAGCCGCTTGTGGCGTCTCCTACGTCACCCTGTGGCGCTGGACGCAGCAGGAGGAATTCCAGAGACGTCTCCACTTGGCTAGGCGGCAGGCTTTTTCCCAGGCGGTCGCGCGTCTCCAACAGGCTTCCTCCGCGGCCGTGGGAACGCTATTGCGGGTCATGACGGACCAGGCCGCTCCAGCCGCCAGCAGAGTCCGGGCAGCCGACTCTGTCTTGGACCATGCGGCAAAAGCCATCGAGTTGGAGGATCTTGACATACGGCTAAGCGAATTGGAGCGGGCTGCGGACCAATCGAAAGACGTGACCGAGTGATTGAGGCGCTTCCAACAGAAGGAAAGCCCGCTGCGGTCGAAACCGGCGGGCAGAAGGCCCGGCAGCGGGGCACTACTTTGTCGAAGCGAGTAGCTACACGCCCCGGTTGTTTCTTTGACAACTCGATCTTGACGCCTTCCTCTTAGCGGTGGCGCCGAAAGATCGCCAGCGAGTCTTCGTGCGACCGAAGAAAAAGGCCGCCCGTTTCCAGGCGGCCTTCTGGAGGGTCTAAGCGCCTACTTCGTGAGCCGGTAGGTCCGCTCATCCGTGGCGTTCTTGAAGGATTCGACGGTGAGGCCCATTTTCTTGCCGAGGGTGCCGGCGATGAAGCCCCGGACACTATGGGCCTGCCAGTCCGTTGCCTTCCTGATCTCGGCGAGTGTGGCGCCCTGTTTGCGGCGCAGGAGGTCCAGGATGATTGCCTTCTTGCTGCCGTCGCGGGGTTCGCTGGCCCCCTTCTCGCCGTCGGCGGACTTGGAAGCCTTTTTGCTGGTGGCCTTCGCCTTGGGCGCACTCTTGGTCTGTTTCTTCGCGACGGCCTTCTTGGCCGTCTTCGGGCCCTTGGGCGCGTTCTTTTTCTGGCTGGCGTCCTTCTTCGAGGAAGCCTTGGGGGGCGCGCTAGCGGCGCCCTGTTCCGCAACAGCGGCGGTTTCCGTGACTGTGGCGGCTTCAGCGGTCGTACTTGTTTCGGCGTTCGTCTTCATTCTTGTGTAGTCCTTTCGTGGCTTGCGATGATTTGTTCGCGCCGCACCAGCAGCATCGTGATCGCGGATCGATAAACGGCGGTTGCCTGGCGATCCCTGTTGTCGATGGCCATCAGTAAGTTGCTTTTCAACTCCGCGAGTTTCTGGTCAATTTGCGGCGTGACGTGCTTCATGCATGACGATTCATCACTCGGTTGGCCCCAGAAAGCAAGGTAATTATGACCGGCTCGGCTGGTCTCGGCTGAAGGGCGAACAGATAGCGATTCCCACCGTTACGCCATCTTGTTGTGCCTGACTATCTGAGCATCGCGCGCCGGCTTTGGAGCGGCCAACTGACCCGAACGCAACCTGAGCTTCTTTGAACACGTGCTGAGAGGTGTGCCGCGAGCGATAGAATCCCGGAGCCAGCCCTCACTGGAGTCTGACGACGAGGCCTCGTTCACCCCGGAGACAGTCCCAGAACCGTTTTCTCATGGCGCAGGATGGCGCTGAGCCGTCGGTCATGAGCATTCCGCCAACCCCAGGACCGGGAAGTCCTCTACGGCTTGGAAGATGCCGGAGATGGAGACACCTGTCTCCGAGGCGTCGTGGATTCGTGGTGGCCGCGCCGCGCCCAGTGAAGCCCTGCTACTGGGTCGAGAGTGTGAAGCGATTCGGCGCTCATCGGGCGGCCGTTGGCGAATCGGCTCTCCCGCAGAGTGATCCAGACGCCCCACTGAGGCAATAGATTAATCTAAACGTGGAGGCTCGGGGGAGTCATGATCTCCCATTTACCGCTCTATGCTCTACAAACTCTCGCCAGCAATAGATCGCCTGGAGCCCCTTCGCTTCATCGACTTCGCTCAGGCTGAGGCTCTGGAAAAAGACCTTGAGAACCTGATTGCGGATCATCTCCTTGAGACGCTATATGAACGTGACCCGCTTCTGCCTTTTTTCCAAGAGCGCAGCCTGCAAGCGGAGGCGGACATCTACGCTTTGGACCGTGATGGAAACCTAGTTGTCTTCGAGTTGAAGAGGGCCGGTGCGGGCCGCGGCGCTCTTGAGCAACTGTTCCGGTATGTCGAAATCGCGAGTACTTGGGACTATTTGACCTTAAATCGTAAGTTCGGCGAGTATTCTGCAAAGCGCCGGGGCGAGGTCGTTGAGCTTCGCGAGGCACATCGACAAGCCTTCGGGCTGGTCGACCAGATTGAGGAAGATGTGTTCAACCGCCGCCAGCGCGTGTGCGTCGTCGCAAACTCGGCGGAGGATAACCTCATCCGCGCTGTCTCGTACTGGCGTGACCGGGGGCTGGACATCGATTTCCTTCCTTATCGCTTATACGAGGTCGCCGGAGACCGCTATTTTGAATTCTTCTCAAAGCCTTTCGATCCGCACCTGAATCCGGCGTTCGCAAAGGGAGTCCTTTTTGACACCAACGCCTCCTACGACGTGTCAGGGAAAGAACCTTGGGTCCAGCGGATGATTACAAGAAAGCGGGTGGCTGCTTACTTTACGGAGACATAAAGGGAGTTGTCGATTACCTTCGCCGAGGGGACACTGTGTTCTACTACCAAAAGGGATTCGGCATCATCGCAGCCGCTCGAATCACCGGTGCTCTCCCTCGAGAGTTCGAACCCGACGAAGAGCGGTATTGGGATGTTCAGTTCCTCACGGCGACGCCCACTGTATTCGCCCCTCCCTATACCGGCCTGAGCGTGACCGAGATCCGCGAAACACTGGGGTTCAATTTCTTCTGGGCCAAAACGTTGAAGGTTCCGTACCTGAACACCGAGCAATCCGAGCAATTGCTGGGAGCTGTCATCTCAAAAATCGGGCCACCGGCACCGTGACCGAAACTGGTCCATGGCTGCAACGCGCGCCGTTTTCGCAAAGCTCTACATGGATATTCTGCGTGAGCGACTCGGCGGCGGACTGGAGCAGCGCTCGGGGTTTCGGTTCGTCGCGTCTCAGCGCGGGCGATTCCCGGCGCCGCGAGCGCGTTTGACGCCGGTGGGGCGCGGCGCGCCATCGCGTGATCGCGGAAGGGGGACGCCGGAGGCGAATTCCGCGGCAGCGCACTCTTAAGCGAAGCCCGTCCGAGTTGAGTCTGGCTCTCCTCCATCTATCAGCGCTTCGCACGAGGTCCAAATCCGGCTGCTCCACTCTTGTGCATTCCGTCATTTGCGCTGAAACATCTGAGCCTTGGCCTGCGGGTAGAGCCGGATATCCGCCAGATTTTCACAGAAGCTGTGGATTTCGTTCTTGCACTGGCTAAACCGGCGACGAGGGCGGGCGCTCGAAGGCACCCCTCCGCCACTGCTGGAATCAAAGCCACGTTTCCAGCAGTGTCGGGTCATCCCCGGCCGAACGCTTACGCCGGCGGAGTCCCGCTGGAATCAGCTTTCGCAGCACGTCCGGATCCGAATGCACCCCGTGCGGGCGCGGATCGCCCGCCGCCTGGCCGTCGCAAAAACGGCGCAGGACATAGCGGCCGGGATACTGGAGTTGATTGGGGCCGAAGAGTGCGTACCTCAAGTGCTCGCTCTCGATAAGCTAAGCATTGCGCATCGGCTCCCCGGTGGCAACCGGACCCCAGCGGGAAGACGACAGAAGCGACGGCCAGCGTGACACGGACCCGTCTCGCGTCCGCCCGGCCCGCGGTTGGTTCGCCCATCGTCGACGAACCCCTCACGCCCGTCGCGCGTCCGCGCGACGGTGGCGAAGGGCGAGCGGCAGCGCTGCCCGCGAGCCGCGGCCCGACAGTCGCGTTTCCGGTTCGGCGCGTCGCAGCCGACGGGCGCTTTTGGTCGCGCGGCGCGGCGTGCCGGCGCGCCAGCACGCGGAGGAAGACGCCGGAGGCGAGAATTCGGGGCAGCGGACTCGTACCGAGAGGCCCGGCCGTGTCGCCCGATGTTGCGGCTCGCGAGAACCGGCCCGAAGATCTCTTCAAGCGCCAAGGGCGAGTGCGGCGCGACACGGTCGAAGATCGGCCGCGTCCCCAGCCGCGGGCGCCTTCCGTCGCCGCGAGCGCGTTTGACGTCGGCGGGGCGCGTCGTGCCCGTGCGCGATCCACGCGGGGGAAGACGCAGGAGGCGAGATGCCGCGTTGTCGCCATGAGAAGCCTGGCCGCATCGCCCGATCTTGCGGCTCACGAGACAACACGCGCCCGCGGGCATGGGCGCTAGCGCACAGGCAGCGCGGCTCCGGTTCGGCGCGCCCCCCCGCGGAGGATGACGCCGGAGTGGCAATCCGCGTTAGCGGGCCCGTATGAGAAGCCCCGCCGCGTCGGTTGCGGCTCGCGAGCCTACCGCGTGCCTTCGGGCGATCCGCCCCGAGTCGGCAGAACCCGCCCGGCCCGCCGTTGGTGCCCTCGTCGACGATCCCCTCACGCCCGCGCACGCGGATCGTGCGACGGGTGGCGAGGGGCGCGCGACCGCGTTGCCCGGGAGGCGCGGCCGGCAACTGACGGATTCGGTTCCTCGCGTCCCAGCCGCGGCGTGTAGCGGCGCTGCGAGCGCGTTGGACGTCGGCTGGCCATGGAGCCCCTTCCCGTCCCGCCGCGTTTCCAAACTCCCCCTATGCGCGCCAGGGCACAGCGAAGGCGCCGAACGCACGAGAACGGCCATCGCGAGGCGGCTCGCTCGACTCATCGAGCGCTACGCCGAATCGCCCGCGGAGCCCCCTCCGATTTTTGACGAATCGAGCAGTTCGGAGAAGCAAAAGGGTGCTCAACTGAACTTCAGGCTATTCATACCGCAGGGCGATCATGGGATCCACTCGCGTTGCTGAGCGAGCCGGGAGCAGACAAGCTGCGATGCCCGCGATGAAAACCAGGGCAATCACTCCGGCGACGGTGACCGGGTCGAAGGTGGAAATGCCGAAGAGCTGGCTCGCAAGAATACGGCTCAGCCCGAAACTCGCCAGCAACCCTACCCCTGCGCCCATGGCCAGCAATCTCAGTCCCAGGTTCAGCACCATGCGCAAGACCATTGCTGTACTGGCTCCGAGCGCCATGCGGACGCCGATCTCATGCCTCTGACGCGTCACGGCATACGCGACGACACCGTAGACTCCAATCAGAACAAGAACGAGGCCGGCGACAGCGAACACTGCGAGCAAGTACAGGCCAAACCTCGGCTGCGCCATCGCGAACTGATTGATGAAGTCCTCGTTGGTGCCGTTGAAGCCCAGCGCCACACTCCGATCTACCGCCCAGATTTGGCGCCGAAGGGTGTTGAGCATCAGCTTCGGATCGCCGGCTGTGCGCACGAGAATGCCGCGAAAAGCGCCACCCATGACATCGTATGGAACCCACACCTCCGGCAGCACGGGCCGGTCCAAGCCCTGATTTTTCACGTCTGCCACCACGCCGATAATCTCAAAAGTGGGGTCTTTCATCGGATCCGGGAAGGCCGAGGTCGCAAGGTCGGGCAAAATCGCCCGTTGGCCCAGCCAATTGTCGCCAAGGAATTTCTTTGCGAAGGTCTGGTTCACGACGGCCAGCTTTCGTGCGGCGTTTACTTCGGATTCGTTGAAGGTCCGACCGCGCAACAGTTTGATGTGAAGCGTTGCGAAATACCCTTCGCTACACAACTCCACCTGCGAGCGCCAGTCCTCAGCGGCAGATTTACCGGGAATCTCGAGCTTACTGACGATGCCGCCGAACGGTGGCAGCGATGTCGCTTCGGTAGCCGCCTCCACGCCCGGCGTCGCCTTTACGCGTTCGAGTAACGGACGGAAGAACCCTTGGATCTGCGCCGCGCTTTTATAGCGCGCCGGAGGCATTGGCAAAACAGCGGCCAAAACGTGCGACGGGTCGGCTCCAAGTTGAACCTCTTGCAGCGCGAAGAAGCTTCGCATGAGCAGTCCGGCGCCGGTGAGCAGTGCGAGTGACAGCGCCACCTCACCGACAATTAGACCATTGCGCAGCCCTCGATGACGGAAACCGCCGGATACACCTTTACCCGTGTCTCGCAGCACGTCGTTCAGGTCTCGCCGCGTGAGGTGCACTGCCGGCACGGTTCCGAACACAAGTGCAGTGACAATACCCGTGACCAGGGCAAACAGCAACACCGAAACATTGATATGGATGTATGCCTCGGCTGGAATGATCTGGGCGGGAACGATCGCGATGAGACCTTTGATGCCGCCCCAGGCTAACAGACAGCCGAGTGCCGCGCCGCAAACACCCAGCAGCACACTCTCGGTGAGAAGCTGCCGCACGATGCGCCATCGGCCCGCGCCAATGGCCGCTCGTATGGCAATTTCCTTTTCGCGGCCTGTCGCACGGGCGAGCAGTAAGTTGGCCACATTGGCGCAGGCGATGAGCAGTAACATACTAACCGCCCCCATCACGATGAACAGCATCACGCGGAACTGCCCAACCACCGTGTCCGCCAGGGTCTGGATGTGAATCGTGAACTGCTTGGGATACTCCTTCGCGTAGACTTTGGCCAGGCGATGCGCGACCAGGTCGATGTCGGCCTGTGCTTGTCTCATGGTGACGCCCGGCCGCAAATGGCCCAGCATCCAGAAGTAGTTCGGGAACTGGCCCGCCGCCACCTCATCAGCACGATTGAGCGAAGTGGGAATCCACAGGTCGGCGCCGCCCCAACCGAATCGCTGCGGCATGATGCCCACCAGCGTGCGCGGAACGCCGTTCAGGATGAAGGTGCGGCCTAGAATCTTCGGGTCCGCATTAAAGCGCGATACCCAGACCTTGTAGCGAAGAACAAAGACGGGAGGTGCGCCGGGCATGTAATCCGCGGGTCCCATGACACGCCCCAAGAGCGCGGGCATCCCGAGGAACTCGAAGGTGTTGGGCACGACCAGCACGCCGTTAAACTGTTCGGTTCCTTCGCCGTTGTCATATAGGACGTCGATGCCGCAGTTGCCAATCACGCGGTCGAATATGTGGTTCTGCGACTGATAATCCAGGAACTCGGCCACGCGGAAGCCACTTCTGCCGCCGGGATCGCTACGGCTGGAATCATGGATCTCGATCGTGACCAGCCGATGCGAATCGGTGTAAGGGAATGGCTCCAGCAGGACGTTATCAATGACGCTGAAGATGGCGGTGGTGGCGCCGATTCCGAGGGCCAGCGCGGCCACAGCGAGCAGGGCGACGCTGCGATCGCGGCTAAGGCTCCGGACTGCAGAGCGAAAGTCGCGCCAAAGGAGGTTCATGCTAGGAATACGCCATTACCGGCCTCGTAGTTCCGGAAAAAGACTCACGAGCGTCCCGGTGGCGTGCCCGTCGCGCGATCGTGCAACAGAAGACGCCCGAGGCGAGATGCCGCAGCAGCGGATTCGTATGCGAAGCCCGGCCGCGTCGCCCGATGTTGCGGCTCACGAGCCTACCGCGCGCCTGCGGGCGATCCAGCCCGAGTCGGCGGAACCCGCCCGACCCGCCGTTGTTGCCATCGTCGACGAGGCCGTTCACGCCCGCGGGCGCGGATCGTGCGCCGGTGGCGAGGGGCGCGACAGCGCTGCCCTGGGCGGCGCGGCCAGCAGTAACCGGATTCGTTCCTCGCGTCGCCGCGCGGGCACTTCCCTGGCGCCGGGAGCGCGTTGGACGTCGGCGCGGCGCGGCGTGCCATCGCGCGATCACGTGGAGGAATGCGCCGGAGGCGAGATTCCGCGTTCGCGGACTCACATGAGAAGCCCGGGCGCGTCGCCCGATGTCGCGGCTCGCAAGCCTACAGCGCGCCGGTGGGCAATCGCGCGATCGAGCGACGCTGTCGCTGATCACGAGCCGATGCGGGCCAATCGGGGGGGCGCGAGGCGGAAGGCGGCGGAATTGACCGCCGCGGTCGGCGGTCGCGGTTTCGGTTGACCGCGGGCGCTTCCCGGGGGCTGGCGAGCGCGTTTGACGTCGGCGAGGCGCGGCGGGCCGGCGGGCCCCACCAGACTCCACCGATCTCGTCACGGGAGCCGGATCGTTGGAGATAGGGGATTGTCTCTGTTGCGGACATCAATGTCCATCTGACGGTCAGCGAGCGTCTTCACGAGTCCTTCGGCGGTTCGCCAGAAATAGCCACTGACGAACAGGAACGGCGCCGGGTGTGGCGCTGGAGTGAAGGTGGGCAGGCGCGCTCGCCCTAAGCGTTCCGGCTGCATCTCGTGCACGAGGCCGACGAATGCTGCGACCAGTTCGGCAAATGCGGACATGTGTTTTGCTTCACCAAACGTCACCAGCGAACCATTGGGCACGAAGTCATTCGTCGAAAACTGATCGAGATCGGAGTCGACGATGACGGCGACGTCTAGACAGATATTTGAGGGTGGGATACTGCCGTGCTCATGGTGGCGCGTGGCAACCCGCAGTTGGTGCCGAATTTGGAACACGACCCCCTCGGGTGAGGTACACCTCGCATACGAGTAGCCTCCCGGTCGGCCGCGCGTGCTGAACTTAAGGCGAACGCTTGGAGCACTACCCGCTACGGGGGAGGTTGGGTTGATGATGGTGACGGTCCATCCGTCCATGTGCTGGTACCGTGCCATAACTTGGGCGAAGACGTATGCTTCAAAGACTTGGTTCACGCTCGATCCAAAGCGTGACCACTCATCTCGGTCCACGCGAAAAAAGCGCCCAAGCCTGCTCTTTAGTGCTGGGACGTCGATCCAGGCTTTAGGCACCGATCACGATCCTTGAGCACTCGACGACCAGTTGTCGGAGGGATGGCCGGTGCTCTAGCAGGGCGAGCAAGCGACGATCACGTATCGAGCGCCGGAGTCGCTCTGAGAGCTTGGCGCCGCGCATCACCGCCTCATTTCTTCCCGATAAATGTTGGGAGCCAACACGAAAACCCCCGACACCGAGTGACGCAAACGCATCGACCGCCTGGCTCGCGGTGGTGGTGCCATCTCTGAGGAACTGATCCAAAGCACCGACAAAAGCAACAAACTGGACAGCGTCGAGCTCGTCCTTGCCAACCCGACGGTCTGGGAATTCCTCATCCAGCACGGACGTGACGTAACTGCCCAAGCCTTCGAAGCGGGGCCGAAGACGCCGCGGCAACAGATCAAGCAGATTCTCCGCCATAGAAGTGCTGAGAGAAACGCACCTACAGTGTAACCAGAATAACCGAAGGGCTCTGCACGACTTTCGCGAGGGCTGCGCAACCGAGAAGCAAGTCGCGAGGTCTCAGTTGGGTGGGTCGCAGCCGCGGGCGCCTGCCGGTGCCGAGAGCGCGTTTTTGGTGGCGAGGCGCGGCGTGCCGGCGCGCGATCACGCGGAGAAAGACGCCGCTGTCGAAAACGCGCGCCAGCGGACTCGTATGAGTGGGCGCGGCAGCGTCGTCCGATGATGCGGCTCAACGAGCCAACAGCACGCCCGCGGGCCCATCGGGCGGGCCGGTTGTTGGACGGAAGGGCTGTTATCGACAGGAATCCCGAGCGCGCATCTGAGGGCAGATCTTTGGGACGACGTACCTCCGTGCGCTAGTCGTGTGATGGATGCTCGACCAGCATTGATTAGCAGGGATTCTGGGCACTGGATGTTAACGGCGACGGGTCGACTCATGGACCTTGCTCAACCTCGTTCATGCGCAGAATGGCCTCGGCCCCCCGACCCTCTACGGGTGCTCGGGCGTTTCCCCTAAATCGGTTGCGCCTAATCTCCGGATCTCCATCCTTCACGTGCACGCCAACCCCGGCGTTGCCAGTGATCTCATTTCTTATGAACCGGCCGGCGACGCCGTGCGCTTGGAGCACGACCCCAGAGTCTTGATTGCCGGTGATCGTATTGCGGCAAAAGTCTGGAGCAGCATGCGCCTCCACTATCACCCCAACTCCGCGATTGTTCCGTATTGCGTTAGCGATGAAGCGGCCCTTGGCAACTGCGTCTCTCCCATTAACCACGACACCTAGGCCGTTCCGCTCAACGCGGTTGCGTGCAACGAGCGGGTCGGCAGGATCCCACACCAGAATGCCGCCTAATTCGTTGCTGGATATAAGGTTGTGACTAACCATCGGCCGCGACTGTTCATAGACAAAGACGCCGAATTTGCTGTTTCGGCAGACGACGTTGTCTCTGATGACCGGCGTGCTTCTGCCTTGAACGTGAATGCCGCTGTCCCGGTTGCGGTAGACGAGGCAATTCATTACGGTGCCGGTGCTTTCACCCTCGAACAGTACACCACCTTGGCCAGAGTGGTGAATCCGGCACAAGGAGAGTTGCACTTCCGAGCGGCCCCGCACCACAACACACGCAAAACCGGAGCCGGTCACATCACAACTGGACATGTCCAGATGGCCGTCGCTTACAACGACACAGTGTGCAGGAAACCTACTATCCGGACTTGGGCGGAGGACCAAGTTGGCGATACGGGCATAAGGCGCGTTGAAGGTCAGAGCCGGCCCGATGCCGTGAACCTCGACTTTGTGGCCGACCGCTCCCGGCGTGCGGGCTCTGATGCGCCCGCCGGGGATCTCAGCGGTGCCCGCGCTCTCGCCGATAATCTCGACTGGTCGATCAATGATGATCGACTCCAAATAAATACGGGGCCGCACTCTGGTTTGAGCCCCCGGCGGGGCATCGCGGATTGCTTGGACGATGCTGTCGTACATTTCGCCCGGCCCGACGGTTAGAACGGGAACACGCGGACTGCCTCTTTGTTCTTTCACGCGCAAGGCGATTTGAAACGCAAGCTGCTGCAGTAGAGGGCGGGAGCGTTCGTCAAACAGCAGCCTGGTCGGTGTTGCTTCGTACAGCGCTTGGGCGGAGACTATCTGGTGTCTGACAATAGCCTCCGCGAGATCGTGGTTAACGGGCGCGTCTTCCAGTCGAGCAGCGTCACGCGGAATGTAGGACAGAGGCAAGATGAGGTCGCTCCGGCCTCGCCTCTCCTCCTCTTCAAGGAATATCCGCAGCTCCTCCGCGCAGTACGCACTCCCGTAGTAGTTCGGCGTCAGGATGGCGATAAACACCTGAGCGGCAGTAGCCGCTTCCTTGATTCGGGCGTGCCACTGGTCGCCCGCCGGAATATCAACGCTGGCCTGAAAAATAGGCGCCCGGCGCCCGAGTTGAAGCCCGACCTCGTGTTCTAGAGCCTTACGTAGCGCTGTCAAGCTGTGGTCCTCGCCCGCATTATCTTCCGAGGCGTAGCTCAGAAACCCGATATGTTCCATAGGTAGATTTTGACGTGGTACTGGCTACAAAAGCCAGCCCGTTTTCAAGAACCCCTTTCAAACCGTGTGCAGTTTTCCTGCACACACGGCTTATCGATGATCTTCTTTGTCTGGTGGAAACGCAGAACGTGAAACAGGGAATTCCATCCCCGGACCGCCGCTCGGATCATCACGAAAAAGGACGCTCCAAACCGGTTCAGTGGAACGGACCAGATCTATCGGTCGATTCGCCTCACATAATTCAGGCTGCAGGACGAAACCATCTAACTCCAAGTAATAGACCAGTCGAATGACGGAATCAATCGCGTTCACGGAGTCGAATCAGTCCGACAAGATAATGGCAGCAAATGCTGACTTGGTCCCAAAATCTGGCCGACTGCGCCAAGAAGAGCGAGATCACGCTTGCAGAGTTCGACCAGCGCGGCGCCTCCCGTGGGCCAATCGCGCGAGCGCGTGGCGGAAGACGCGGGAGCCGACCGCCGCGCCGGCGGCGCAGCCGAGAGCCGCGCCCGAGCGGTTGCGTTTTCGGTTCGGCGCCTCCCCGCCACGGACGCCTCCCGGCGCCGTGAGCGCGTTCGACGGCGGCGAGGCGCGGCGTGCCATGCGCGATCACGCGGGGAAGGCGAGATTCCGCGGCAGCGGACTCGTACGAGAAGCCCGGCCGCGTCGCCCGACGTTGCGCCTCACGAACCTACCGCGCGCCCTCGGGACAAGCGGGCGGGCGCGCGGCGGAGCCGACTGCCATGCCGGCAGTCGCGATTTCTGTTCGGCCTCGTCCACGACGGGGCGGGCCACAGTGCCGAGAGGCGTCCGACGTCTGCCGTCGCCGGCGGCGCAGCCGAGAGCCGCGGCCGGTGGACGCGCCTTCGGCTCGTCGGGTTCCAGCCGCGGGCGCCTGCCGGCGCCGGGAGCCCGGTTCGCCGCGGCCAGGCGCGGCGTGCCGTCGCACGAGGCTACGGCGCGCCCGCGGGCCCATCGCACGAATCGCGTGGGCCGCACGCGACGGAATCGACCGCCGCGCGGGTGCGTCCCCGCCGCGGGCGCCTGCCGGCGCGAGCGCGCGGAGGAAGACGCGGGAGGCGAGATCCCGCGGTAGATTTTCCCGTGGAGCATAACGACGGCAGCTTCGAGCTCGTGGAGACCAAAGGATTCGAGACGCGCGATTGGAAGATGCCGCGCGACGAGATTGAGGTGCTCTGGCTGCCGGAACACCCTGATTACATCTACACGGTGGTTAGGTGAGCGGCGTGTCCTTCGGCAGCTTGGTGTCGTCCCCCGTTACGAATCCAATCTTGTTCTTCGGCGGTTGGTTCGGCTGCCGTTTGACAACCTTGCACGTCAGTTTCAATGCATCCAGGTGGCAGAAGGTGATGGTCGTGTTTCCGGAGGCGTCATCGGTATCGAGGGCAACAAGGGTTGTTGTCCGAAAGACGATGGTCTTTACATTCAGGCGTTCGACTCCATCAAAGTAGTAAACGATGAGGTCTTCGTCCGGACTCAAGCTATCGAGAAGCCTCTTGAGCCTCATCCTGATGTCGTCCTGCATCTCTTTGGCCAAGCCAACAATTACGTTCTGGGGAAAGCTCATCTGTTGATCCTTGCAAAACTGTGAACATTGACTTACATTAACTTACATCTACTAAAACAAACAACATCATATCATTAACTTACACTGACATGACTAGATTCAGCGTCCGAGTTTGGGCAAAACTGCGGTACATCTTTCGGGAGGAAGTGAAAGCCGGTGAAAACGAGCTTAACGCAAGGCTGGGAACGGGCAAACCGCAAGCCCGCGGGAGGGAATAGGCGAGATCGGGGTTTAGGTCATTTGCCCGTCGATCAACAGAATCCTTCGTCACCGTCCCACCCGCCGGGCACAGGGGCTTCCCGGTCCATTGCACAATTCTTACTTCGCGAGCCCGTTATCTGCTGCACGCGTGCACAGTTTGGTAAAAGGACAGGGGGCCTTGGATCCGGATCTGGAGCGGTCCGATCGTCTCTCCGCCGGCAGCATGCGCGGCCGGTCGCAGTTGGTGCGTTAGGCGCGCGTCGCCCGATGTGCGGCTCACGATGCTTCGGGCGCGCCCGCGAGCCAATCGCGCGATTCGTTGCGGTGGAAGACGATGGGATCGACAGGCCAGCGGTCGCGGTTTCGACGCGGCGCGTCCCCGCCGCGGGCGCTTTCGCACCGCGAGCGCTTGGACCTCGGCGAGGCGCGGCGTGTTCGCGCCGCCGTCGCCGCGTCGTTCGGACTCTTCCCCACCGTTCTCACGAGACTAGATTGGCTTTCGTTGACGAAATGGGAACATTTGCGTTCTGTCGCCGTCTATCCTTGCCGAGGGGAAACAATGAAAACACTCCTGTGCTTCTTGGTGCTGGCCGCTCTCGCGGGCGTTGCCATGGCGGACGTTGATGTGACAGGGAAATGGTCTGGAAGCTTCAATGCGTCCAACCCGAGTGGCGAAACCAAGGAATCGACGGCCTTGTTGGTGTTGAAACAAACCGGCACGGCCATCACCGGAACTGTAGGCCCCAATGAGGATGAGCAGTTCGCCATCCAGAAGGGCAAGATCGACGGTGACAAGATCACGCTGGAAGTCGACCACGAAGGGAACACGATGGCGTTTAGTCTCGTGTTAACCGCTGGCCGAATTACGGGCGAAGCTCAGATGTCCCGTGAGGGCCAAACCATGAAGGCGAAGATCGACGTGAGCCGGGCGAAGTAGTCGGGCCGTGTCATGGCCGCTGGGGGATGATCAGCCCTGGAGCGGACTCGCATGAGAAAGCCCTGCCACGTCAGAGGCTGATGTTGCGTCTGACGAGCCGAGAGCGCGCCAGCGGACCGATCGCGCGGCGCAAGGCGACGGAATCGACCGCCGCGTGGGCCGCGCGGGCCGAGAGCTCGGCGGCCGTCGCGGCTTCTGTTCGGCGCGTCCCCGCCTTCCGGCGCCGAGAACGCGTTTGACGTCGGCGGTCGCGGTGGCGCGGGCGCGCGGTGGAGGACGGCGGACGCGAGATGTCCGGACGTCTCTTGCGTCTGCTCAGGACGGGCGACGCTGTCGCGGGTCGCGAGTCGGTGCGGGCGAATCGGGCGGGAGCGCGGCGGAGGGCGCCGGAGGCGCGATGCCCGGCCCGTCAGGACGGGCGACGCTGTTGCGGGTTACGAGCCGATCCGGGCCAATCGGGCGGGCGCGCGGGAGAGCGTGACCGAAGCGGGCCGCCGGGCCGGCGAGCGTGGTGTCGGTTCGGCCCGTCCCCTCGCGGGCGCCTCCCGGCGCCGCGAGCGGGTTTGACGTCGGCGAGGCGCGGCGGCCCGGCGCGTGATCGCGCTGAGGAGGACGCCCGAGCTGGAATTCCGCGGCCGGGACTGCCGCGTCGGCCGGACGGGCCCAGATGCGGTCGCGGGTGGGAGTCGGGTCTTGGTTCGGCGCGTTCCACCCGCGGGCGCCTCCCCGGCGCCGAGAACGCGTTTGGCGCGACCTAATCGATCGAGCGGCGGAAGCCGCCGAAATCGACCGCCGCACCGACGGCGCGGGCGACCGCCGCGGCCCGGCGTTCGCGGTTTCGGCTCGACGCGTCCCCGCCGGGGGCGCCTGGGGGCGCCGCAAGCGCTTTGGCGTGGCGCGACGCGGCCAGAGTCGTGAGGTTGGCTCCGGAGCGGTCAAGCGGAAGGCCCGTGAGCAGCCTGCTGGATGCCGCGCGCCGGCGCGAGATAGATGTGGTGCGGGTGTGGCGCCTCGATCGCTGGGGCCGCTCCGTCACAGACCTACTCGCCACGCTTCAGGAACTGGAGCATCTCGGCGTCGGTTTCGTATCGCTCACGGAAGCGCTGGATCTGACCACCCCGGCCGGTCGCGCGATGGCCCGGCCCACGCCTGATGACCCTCGGCTACAGCGACGTGGTCGACATCTTCGTCAACGGCCAGAAGGTGTTCCAGGGCGACGCCACCTCCATCACCCGCGACATCCAGTTCTTCGGCACGGTCAGCATGAGGGGCGCTATGGCTTCGCGCCTGAAGAAGGGCGCGAATCAGGTCGGCGTGAAAGTCAAGAAGAATTACGGCGGCTGGGCCGCCGCGGCCGAGTTGGCCGATCCGGCCGCGCTCAGCGGGCCGGCGCTGGCGGCGGAGGAGCGCTGACGGGCGGCGACTTCGATCCCGGCCGGGCGAGCGCGTACATCTCCCA
>JAIQFL010000028.1 GCA_020073365.1 Terriglobia bacterium
ATCCAGTGCCGCACTTCGAAAGTCATCATTTTCTTGGTGCCGCCGTCGTTGAATTCAAAGCTGGCGCTTAGCGTGTTGGGCGTCTCCTGGTCGTCGTCGAACATGAAATGCCCGCCAATGGCGCTGACTTTCGTGGGATATTTCACGCCCAGTCCCCACCGGGCCATGTCCACCTGGTGACTGCCCTGGTTGCCCAGATCGCCGTTGCCGTAGTCCCAGAACCAATGCCAGTTGTAGTGAAAGCGGTTCGGCGTGAAGGCGTGCTCCGGCGCCGGACCCAGCCAGAGATCGTAGTGCACGCCGGCGGGCACCGGCTCCTCCGGCTTGTGGCCGATGGTGTCGCGCCGCTTGTAGCACATGCCACGAGCCATATACAGATCGCCGATCAGGCCGTCTCGAAGCTGCTTGGCTACTTCGCGCCCGACGCCGGAACGTTGCTGGGTGCCATGCGCCACGATGCGGTTGTATTTCTGCGCGGCGGCTACGATCTGCCGGGCTTCAAACATATCGTGCGAGCACGGCTTCTCGACGTAAACATCCTTACCCGCCTGACATGCCCAGATAGTCTGGAGCGTGTGGTGGTGATTGGGTGTGGCGATGGAGATGGCATCGATGGACTTATCCTCGAGCAGCTTGCGTAGATCGGTGAACGCCGCGGGACGCTTGCCCTTGGCCTTCTCGACGGCGGCCACCTGCGCGTTGAGCACTGACTCATCGATGTCGCAGATGGCGGCCACCTCGACGTTGGTCATCCGGTTATAGGCCTCCAGATGGTCGAGGCCGCGGTCACGCACGCCCACACACGCCACGCGAACGGTGTCGTTGGCGCTGGCGAGCGCGCTGGAGCGAAGCGCTGCACCCGCAGCAATAGCGGAACCCAAGAAGTATCGTCGGTTCATGCATGCAGTGTATGCCCGGGTACGAGGCCACGCAATGCCCACCGTTCTGCGCTTAACCAGCGCCTCCAACCATGCGTCAGGTCAGCATGGTTCTCATGCGGAAAACCGAGTTCTGGCAGTATCCGCCTGGGGCGCGGCGCCATTCGGCGATCTCCGACTGGTACCCCGTGGCGGCGGCTAACGCCATGCCGGCGAGCAGGGCGATCGTGATACGAGCCATCACTGCTCCTCCTCGGATGCCAGCAACTGCTCCAGAATCCCGGCGAACTCCACGGATTTGCGATCCACCCGCTCCTTCAGCCGGTTGAGATCGCGCTCGAGCATGCGCAGTTTGTCCGCCAGGTGCAGGCAGGCCAGCACGGCAATGCGAGTAGTATCGGCATTGGGCGCACGGGCCGCGATGGAGAGCATCAGCTCATCCACCTGTGCGGCAACCTCCTCTACTTCGCGGGGGTCGCCTGTAGCCAGCAGCGTGTATGGCCGGCTCAGGATGGTGACGCGTACCTGTTGTTTTTCGGGAGTGCCTTCCATCCGGATTTTCCCGAGGACGTTACGCCCTACTCGGTGCCCAACTGGTCAATCTGGTCCAGCAGCTTTTCGATGCGTGTGCGAACCTGTTTCTTGTCCGCTTGCAGGCTCTTCACCTCGCCGGTAAGGCGCTCGACTTCGTTCTTTAGCTCCGCAGCCTGGGCGAGTGCCGCTTCCTTCTCCTGGCGCAGGCGCCCCACAAGCTGGACGGCCAACTGGATGCGTTCTTCGAGACTGCTTAAGGAATCGGTTCCCTCTGCCGGGCTCATGCCTTCTCCAGGGCGGTTTTCGCCGAGTTTACCAACTGCAGGAAGGCGGCGTCATCGTGCAGGGCGACGTCCGCCAGCACTTTGCGGTTCAGTTCCAGGCCGGCGGCCTTCAACCCGTGCACAAACTGGCTGTAGGAAATGCCCGCTTCGCGGCATGCGGCGTTGATGCGGACGATCCATAAGGCACGGAATTCGCGCTTTTTATTCTTGCGGCCGACGTACGCGAATTTCAACCCGCGCTCCACGGCCTCCTGAGCCGCGCGATAGAGTTTGCTCTTGGTGAGAAAATAACCGGACGCCTGATGCAGCGTCTTCTTCCGGGATGCCCGGCGATGGGTACCTCTTTTGACTCTGGGCACGTTTGATCTCCTTCTTGGTTGTCAATGGATTGGCGGTCCGGGCACGTGCCACGCGCTCCGTCCGCGCAATGGGCTCACCCCCTAATAGGGGAGCATACGCTTCAGAACGGGCTGATCGGCCTTATCGGCCACCACGCTCTGGTGCAGTTTCTTCTTGCGTTTGTGCGGCTTCGAAGTCAGGATATGGCGGCCAAAGGCATGATTGCGAACCACTTTGCCGGTACCGGTCTTCTTGAACCGCTTAGACGCACCTTTGTGTGTCTTGAGCTTAGGCATAAAAATTCCCTGGATCTTTTCGAACAGGAAAGACCAAAGAATTATAGCACGGGCCGCGGGGGGTGCGCTCTCTTATGCTAATATGCTTTTATGCGCACTACGATCGACCTGCCGGATCCTGTGTTCCGTGAACTGAAGGCCGTGGCGGCACGGCGAGGAACGTCCCTCAAGCAGATCATTCGCCTGGCGGTGGAGGAGGAGATTCGCAAAGCGGAGCGGCCAGCCGGTCGTAGACTGAAATTTCCGATCCTGTCGTCCCGGCAACCGGGAGTCTTGAATCTGACCAATGCCGAAATCGAAGACATTCTTACCTGATGTCAACGTCTGGCTGGCGCTGGCTTCCCCTCGTCACATTCATTCCCGCGTTTGCAGCGAGTGGCTGGACACGATTTACGTGGAAGGCCTGGTCTTTTGCCGGGTTACCCAAATGGGTCTCCTGCGGCTTCTGACAAATGCATCCGTGATGGGAAGCGATGTACTGGCATCGCGTGACGCGTGGCGTGTGTACCAGTCGATTCTGACCGACGAACGGATTGGCTTCGCCCCCGAGCCCTTAGTCCTGGAAGAGCAGTGGAAGAAGCTGACCTCGCAAGAGCAGCCGACTCCCAATGTCTGGACGGACACCTACCTGGTGGCCTTTGCGCACTCCGCGGCAATGCGTTTGGTGACCCTCGATCGAGCCGTGCATATCCTGGATCCGGAAGCTCTGGTACTGCATTAGTGGCTACGCCGGCGAAAGCGCCCGCAGCTTGCGCACGGCCTCCACCACCCGCCGGGCAGCGAAGTCGATTTCCTCCTCCGTGTTGAAGCGCCCCAGGCCGAAGCGGACGGAAGAGTGAGCGAGTTCGTCACTCACGCCCAGGGCCCGCAGCACGTGGCTGGGTTCCACGGTTGCCGAACTACAGGCCGATCCCGTGGACAGCGCCACATCGGGAAGGCCCATCAGCAGGGATGCTCCAGACACGCTGGCAAAGCTCAGGTTCAGGTTGCCAGGCAGCCGGTGCTCCATGGAACCGTTCACATCCACCCGGTCGAGATCGGCTTCGAGCCGCGCTTTCAGCCGGTCGCGCAGCCCCCGCAAACGGGAAGCTTCTTCGGCCATCTCACGGGCACACAGTTCGCAGGCCTCCCCGAATCCAACGATGGCGGGAACGTTCAGCGTGCCGGAGCGCATTCCGAACTCGTGTCCCCCGCCGTCCATCTGTTGCGCCAATCGCACGCGCGGATTCCGCCGCCGGACGTACAACGCGCCAATGCCCTTGGGACCGTACATTTTGTGAGCGCTGACGGACATCAGGTCGATATGGTCCTCCTCGACGCGGATCGGAATCTTGCCAAAGGCCTGGGCGGCGTCGCAGTGGAACAGGACTCCTTTTTCGTGGCAGAGGGCGCCGATTTCGCGCACCGGCTGAACCACACCGATTTCGTTGTTGGCGTACATCACGCTGACCAGCACGGTGTCCGGCTGGATGGCCTCCCGGAGCCGCTCCAGGTCGAGGAGCCCGTCCCTCCGCACCGGCAGCACGGTCACGTGGCAGCCGAATCGCTCCAGATGCCTGGCCGGATCGAGCACCGCCCGGTGCTCGGTCGCCAGGGTGACGATGGAGGCCGCGGTGGCGTTGGCACGGGTACTCGTGGCGCGAGCGGCCTCCACCACGCCCTTGATCGCCAGGTTGTTCGATTCGGTGGCGCCGCTGGTGAAGACGATCTCGCGCGGTGTAGCCCCGGCCAACTCGGCGATGCGTTTTCGGGCGAACTCCACGGCTTTCTCGGCTTCCCAGCCGAAGCTGTGGCTATGACTGGCCGCATTCCCGAACCTGGGCCCGAAGAATGGGAGCATCCGCTCGAGCACACGCGGATCCACGGGTGTGGTAGCGTGATTGTCCAGGTATACCGGCTTCTGCATATGCTGCGATTGTGACGCCATCTTTTATTGTGCCGCCGCCCGAGGCCGGTTGTCGCGCGGCGGACAATCGCGGATACTGGTCATACCGGCTGATTTGACCGGTGCGCATGCCGAAGCCTTCGGTTTCTCCTGAAACGGAAGTGTTGGGACGGCCCACGATGGCGCCGCTCTTCCGGGTCGTTCTTCTGGACGACAACGACCACACCTACGATTACGTCATCGAGATGCTGCAGCAGATTTTCATCTTCACCATGATCGAGGGCTATCGGCATGCCGAGGAGCTGGACCGCACCGGGCGCACCGTGCTGATCGTCTGCGAATTGCCCGAGGCCGAATTCTCGCGCGATCAGATCCACGCGTATGGCGCCGACTGGCGCCTACCGCGGTCGGTGGGATCCATGTCCGCTGTGATCGAACCGGCGCAATAGGCTTGTGGGATATGAGTGGCCGGCCCAGGCGTCCCCGCTGCGGCTGACACCAGGCCTCCCGGCTGCGACTGATATGATGAACAAATGACGTTTTTCCGCAGTTTTCTCTACCTATTTCCAGCGGCCTGCCTGCTGGCCCAGGCCCCGCCTCCGCAGTCGGCGTCCCCGGCCCAAGCCCCGCCTCCCAAGGCGGCTTCCCCAGCCCAGACCCCGCCTCCCAAAGCGGCTTCCCCGGCTCAGCCGACAGTCACGATGAGCCTCGACAACCCCAAGCCAGTGCCGGTTGTGCCTCCCGATAAGGTGGTTGTGACAGTTGGTGACTTGCAGATTACCGCTGCGCAGTTTGACTTGATCATCGACTCGATTCCCGAGCAATCGCGGGCCAGCGCGCGCGGCGGAGCTCGCAAGCTGTTTGCCGACCAACTGGTCCGCATCCTGGTCCTGGCTCAAGAAGGCAAGCGCCGCAAGCTGGATGAGACACCCGCCTATAAGGTCGGGACAATGATTCAAAGCTCCAATGCATTGGCCGGCCTGACCTACGCGCAGATCAACAAAGATGTCACGATCGGGGAGGCCGACGTGCGAAGCTACTATGAAGCACATAAATCCGAGTTCGAAGAAGCGCATGCGCGGCATATTCTGATCCGGATGCAGGGCTCGCCCGTGACGGTGAAGCCGGGACAGAAGGACCTGACCGAAGCCGAGGCGTTGGCGAAAGCGCAGGATCTCCGGAAGAAGATCCTGGCCGGTGGAGACTTCGCCGCAATCGCCACGACGGAGTCCGATGACCCCCAATCCGCCGCCAAAGGTGGCGATCTTGGATTCTTCAAGAAGGGCCAAATGACCCCGGCCTTCGAAGAGGCGGCTTTCGCCTTGAAACCCGGCGAAATCAGCGAGCCGGTCAAAAGCCAGCTCGGCTACCATTTGATCAAGCTAGAGGCCAAGGCAATGAACAAGAGCTTTGACGAGGTCCGGCCGGACCTGGAGCGCCGGATGCGCCCGGAGATGGTGCAAAAGACCATGGACGAGATCCAGAAGAAGAGCTCGGTGACTTTCGATCCGGATTTCTTCGGCTTAGCGAAACAGTAACTTGAAGACGCGCAAACTAGCCATCTCCTGTCCGCAATGCGGCTCCGGCGCGGCGTTTTACAGTTGCACACCGAACTGCTGCTTCAACCACGTATGTGCGGACTGCGGGACCACCTTCGAACCGATGACAACAGCGACAGGCCGTACCGTCTCCGGAGTGACGCCGCCCGACCCGCTCCCCGAGGCCGGCGACCCGACCGCGGCCTGCGCGAAATGTGACTCCACCGCGGTCTATATGACCGAGGACGGGTCGCTGGTATGTGAAAAGTGCGGGGCTCTCCTGGTGCTGGAACTGACGGAAGTCTGTCCCGGGTAGGATAGACTTCCTGCTATGTCCTACTGGCTCTTGTGCGCCAACCGGCTGCACGCGGTGTCCGCGGCGGTCGGATCGATGGCGCTGCTACCCTCCTCGATGTACGAGATTTTCCCTTCCTTGTCCACGACGAAGGTGGCACGATTGGCCATTCCCTCTGCCGGCCCCTGGGTGAACAGCACGCCATAGGCGGCTGCCACTTGCCGTTTCGCAAAATCGCTCAACAGGGGGAATGTGACGCCATTCTTGGTGGCGAACTCTTTTTGGGAAGGGGTATTGTCGGTACTGATGCCAAAAACCTTGGATTGCGACGCGTCGAACTTAGACATACCAGCCTGGTATGCGGTGACTTCCTTGGTTCAGCCACCGGTAAACGCCGCGGGGAAGAAGGCGAGTACCACGTTGAACTTGCCGCGAAATTCCGCGAGCGTCACCTTGCCACCCGTAGTGGCGGTCAGGGTGAAGTCCGGGGCCATATCGCCCACTTTGAGCGGGGTCTTGGGCGGTTGGATTCCCTGGGCGAACAGGTTGATCGAAACCAGCGCGCCGGCAAGGATAAAAGACAGCTTCCTCATGATCTCCTCCAGATGAGCTTGAGCGTACCACTACCGGGGCTCGACTGCAATCGAAGCCGCGAATGTCATCGCAAGGTAACGGCGGCCCTACCGTCATTGAGCTCTCGGGCGGGACTGCCGGTCTCCCGAAGACGAGTGTTGCCGTGTGTCACCAGGTGACCACGCTGGACCGAGCCAAACTGACCAAGAGAGTCGGGAGCTGCGTGAAGTCCAGGAGGGGCTGACGGCCGCGATGGATCTCGATTGACCGGCTGGTTTGGTCGAGTGTCGACAAATCATGCCCGAGGCTGGAACGTTGAGCTCCTGGGGGCCCACGAGTTGGCTCCCCACCCTGGACGACTTTCGAACTCACGCTACCGAGAGCCAACCGCCAAGCCGCTTCGTAAGTTGCTAATCGTGAATCGGTTGTCCGTCTGGTCACTCACCAGTGCTGCGGCTGCCAGGCGATGCCGGGGATGTGGCGCGATCAGACAAAGGTTACCGATTGCTTACCGACTCCAACGGCGGAGCGCCTGGCGAGCGAAGCGTCCGAATATCCCGCATCGGTGGCTGGCCGAAGAAACGGCTGTATTCGCGGCTGAATTGGCTGGCGCTTTCGTATCCGACCTCAAAGGCCGCACTGGCGGCGTCCAGACCATCCATGAGCATGCGTCCCCGCGCTGCCTGCAACCGAAGCTGTTTCTGATACTGAAGAGGACTCATGGCGGTCAGCACCCGGAAATGATGGTGCAGCGTGGACACGCCCATGCCCGCGATTTCTGCGAGATCTTCCACCCGGAGTGGCTTCGCATAGTTCGCCCCGATCCAGGCGATCGCCTTTGCCGTCCGGTGGCTCTGCTCTCCCAGCGTTGCAATCGCTCGAAGGCGTGTTCCCTCGGCACTGCCAAGGATTCGGAAGATGATCTCGCGTTGAATCAGGCCACTCAGAAAGGGAATGTCCTGCGGTGTGTCCAGCAGGTCCACGAGCCGGCAGCATGCACTGAGAAATGCCACCGTGGTCTCACCTGTCGCCATGCCAGGACTGTCAGACGGCGCCTCAGACACCTGAATCTCCTCCCGGCTGAGAAGCTCTCGGACCACGGGCATTTCGAGTTTGAGCGACAAGGCCAGGCAGGGCACCTCTTCACTTGCCTCGATCACCCGGCTGACGACCGGCAAATCGACCGACGTCAGCAGGAATCGCGACGCATCGTAGATAAAAGTGGTTCGGCCCAGGTCTACCCGTTTTCGCCCTTGGGCGATCACGGTCACGCTCGGCTCGTAAGTCATCGAGCACGGAGCGGTCGGGGCGGTCCGCCGGTGGAGCGTCAACCCGGGAATATCCGTTGCCCGGTTCTCTGCGGAGCCAATGAACAAGGCAATCTTGCGAGCCAGCGCAGCCCGCAATTCACGTGCTCGATCTACTAACAGGGATGGCTCTCTACCGCGGTTCTTCATGGAAACGGTTTCGCACTCCTCTACCTCTAGGATAACTGCTGGCTCTGTGCGTAAATCAACAGCGCAAGAGGAATAGGCAATAAATTGGCAGGATCAGGATACCGCTTCCAGGGCACTCGATTCTAACCTGGAGATGAGAGAAACGGTTCCTAAGGAGAAACAATGCAGAAGCGCAAACTTGGAAATAGCGGCCTGGAAGTATCGGCTCTGGGGCTCGGCTGCATGGGTATGAGCTTTTCTTACGGTCCGCCCAAAGACAAGCAGGAGATGACCTCTCTTCTCCGGGCAGCCGTCGACCGCGGCATCACATTCTTCGACACTGCCGAGGTCTACGGTCCGTTCTTGAACGAAGAGCTCGTCGGCGAAGCTCTCGCTCCCTTCCGTTACCGTGTGGTGATCGCCACCAAATTCGGGTTCGACCTCAGTCCCAATTTCGATCCCCGCGGGATGAAGGGTTTGCCCGGCCTGAACAGTCGTCCAGAGCACATCAAGCAAGCCGCCGAGGGCTCGCTCAAACGGCTCAAGGTTGATGTCATCGACTTGCTCTATCAGCATCGGGTTGACCCGAACGTGCCTATCGAAGACGTAGCTGGAGCGGTGAAGGACCTGATTCAGGAAGGCAAGGTCAAGCACTTCGGCCTTTCCGAAGCAGGAGTGCAAACCATCCGTCGCGCACACGCAGTCCAGCCGGTCACTGCTCTCCAGAGCGAATATTCGCTGTGGACGAGGACTCCGGAGAAGGAAGTCATACCGACCCTTGAGGAACTGGGAATCGGCCTTGTCCCGTACAGCCCCCTGGGCAAGGGCTTCCTCACGGGCAAGATAGACGAAAATGCGAAGTTCGACAGCTCCGACTTTCGCAGCACCCTGCCTCGCTTCACGCCGCAGGCTCTCCAGGCGAATCAGGCCCTGATTAATCTGCTCGCCAGCATCGGGGAACGGAAGAAGGCGACACCTGCTCAGATCGCACTCGCCTGGCTGCTGGCCCAGAAGCCGTGGATTGTACCGATCCCAGGCACCACAAAGCTCGATCGCTTGGACGAAAACATCGGGGCAGTCTCAGTCGAACTCACAGCCGACGATCTCCGTGACATCGAGACCGCCGCCTCAAAGATCACGGTCGAAGGCGCTCGGTACCCCGAAAAGCTGGAGCAGATGACCGGCCGCTGAGCGACCACGCGAAGGAGTTCAAGAAATGGAGATCAAACGAAGCGGTTCACAGCCTTCCGGCAAAGGACCGGCAGACTATTTTACCGGCACGGTGCGGGTTGACCCGCTGCTCAACCCGCCCGCTCCGGCGCGTGTTCTCGGTGTCAGTGTCACCTTCGAGCCAGGCGCCCGGACGGCGTGACACACCCACCCGCTGGGCCAAAACCTGATCGTGACGGCCGGGTGCGGCTGGGCACGGCGTTGGGGCGGACCGGTGGAGGAAATCCGGCCGGGTGACGTGATCTGGTTCGCGCCGGGTGAGAAGCATTGGCACGGCGCCACGGCAACCACGGCGATGACCCATATCGCCATTCAGGAGCAACTTGACGGCAAGACGGCCGACTGGATGGAACAGGTCAGCGACGAACAATACAAGGCCTGATCAAGGGCCGAAGGACAACCAACAGGAGCATCAGTCCATGTACAAGGCGAAGGCTTACTCCGCTCGCAGTGCGACATCGCCACTTGCCTCCACGACGGTCGCGCGTCGAGATCCAAACGAACGTGACGTGCAGATCGAGATCCTATTCTGCGGTATCTGCCACTCGGATCTCCACCAGGTCCGGGATGAGTGGAAGAACGTCATGCCGACGGTCTATCCCTGCGTGCCAGGCCATGAGATCGTCGGTCGTGTCAGCAAGGTTGGCTCCGCAGTCGCAAAGTTCAAGCCCGGTGACCTTGCCGCGGTCGGCTGCATGGTCGATTCCGATGGCACCTGCCCCGAGTGCCAGGCTGGCCTCGAGCAGTTCTGCCCGAACGTCACCCTCACCTACAATGCCCCAGACAAACACCTCGGTAGCGTCACCTACGGTGGCTATTCCGAGAGAGTAGTCGTCGATGAGCGCTTTGTTCTGCAGGTCCCATCCAACCTGGATCTCGCCGGAGCCGCGCCTCTTCTCTGCGCCGGAATCACAACATACTCACCCATGCGCCACTGGGGCGTCACCAAAGGCAAGAAAGCCGGCGTGGTGGGTCTCGGCGGACTGGGCCACATGGGCGTGAAGCTTGCTCATGCGCTTGGAGCCCACGTGGTTGTCTTCACGACCTCAACCAAGAAGTAAGGAGGACGCGCTCCGGCTCGGGGCCGATGAAGTTGTCGTCTCCCGCAATGCCGACGAGATGAAAAAGCACGCCGGCAGCTTCGACTTCATCCTCGACGCGGTCTCGGCCGATCACGACATCAACGCCTACATCCAACTCCTGCGCCGCGACGGCAACATCACCCTGGTCGGCGCGCCTGAGAAGCCTCTCGCCGTCCCTGTCTTCGGTCTTATCTTCGGACGCCGCAGCCTCTCCGGCTCGCCCATCGGCGGTATCCCCGAAACCCAGGAGATGCTCGATTTTTGCGGCGCGCGTAACATCACCGCCGATGTCGAAGTCATCCCTATTCAGAAGGTCAACGAGGCCTACGAGAGACTGCTCAAGGCCGATGTGAAATATCGCTTCTCCATTGATATGGCATCTCTCAAATCTGAGTAAGGCGACTAATTGGCGATTCGCATTCCTGGATGTCGCTTCCTTGTAGTGCCAGTCAGGCAAGATCGTGTAGACAGGCACCATGGTGGACGGGCAACATGCGAGGAATGGCACGCTGGCTCGGCAGGAATCGCCACCACCGCCTGCAAAACGGCGCACGCCCTTCCCCCACGTCTGAGGTCCCGTAACAAAAGGCACTGTTTTCAGCTACATGGGCGCCGGAAAGCCATCTTCGGCCAGACGCGTCGGCAACTGGGTGCGATCTTCCACGCGCTGGCGCGACAAAAGGGAGGGGGCGGTCTCCGTGTTCCAGACGAACTATGATAGAGCATTATAGAGACCGGACAGGGAATTCGGCCTTACGACAGGCAGGCTGGTCTTCGGACAGCCGCGATGGGCAGGCTAGTGGCCTTGAATCCGCGCCAGGTCTTTTCGAAGCGTCGATTGCGGAGGTCATCCTTATGGATCACAAAATAGAGCCTTCCATGATCAACTACCCGCGGAAAGGGAGGCTGCTGTGAAAACTCGTCTGCTCCTCGCCTTTGCGCTCTCGGCGGGCGCGGCCATGGCCCAGAGTCTGAATTGCGACGTGCGCGATTACACGCCGCTGGACGGCCTCAAGGCCGAGATTCGGAACACCGTTGTGGAGTTGTCGTGGCAGGGAGCACGGGGCCAGGAGTTGCGCGCCGGGTTCACCATTCGCGACGGTCGGCCAGAGATCGCCGAACTGACGGCCCGCAAGGGTGGTGGTACCTGGGTCAATTTAGGGCGCAACCTGACGCCCGAATTTGAGGTCACCAGCGGCAAGCGGCGGCTCTCGGAGCAGCAAATGGCGCCGCTGCGCAAGCTGGGCGTGCAGTTTACCCCCGAGGTGGTGGATCGCGAGAAGTGGTTTGCCTTTTGGGACGCGCCGCTCATGATTCCGGGCGCTCCCAACACCAACATGGATCTGCCGCGCAAGCCGGAGGAGATCCGCCGTGCCTGGGCGACCTATCACTCGACCGGCTGCACCGTAAAGACCGATGGAGCGCGCCTCGAGGTGGAATTCCCCGGCCTCCAGATGGGCATCTTCTCGGGGAGCCTGCGTTACACGGTATACAAGGGGACCAACCTCCTGCGGCAGGAGGCCATCGCCAAGACCGACGAGCCTTCCGTGGCGTACAAGTATGTCGCGGGCCTGAAAGGAATGGCCATCGGCAATGACACGCGCCTGGCGTGGCGCGACGTGGCGCGCGCCTGGCAGGAGTACGGATTCGGCGGCTCGGTCAACCAGGACCCCGTGGCGGTCAAGGCGCGCAACCGGCTGGGGATCGTGGAAACCGGTGGCGGCTCGCTCGCGTTTCTGCCGCCCTCGCACAAGTTCTTCTTCGCCCGCGAAATCGAAACCAATCTGGGATTTGTCTATTACCGCAAAGACAGCGCGAGCTCGTTTTCCATCGGTGTTCGCCAAGCCGACCGCGAGGAGCCGTTCCGGCCCTACGGCATCTCCGACGAGGTGTGGACCCGGCGTGCGTCGGAGGCGCGGCACGACATCAACAATTTCGCCCTCTACAACGCGCCCCCGGGAACCTGGCAGCGCATGCCGGTGTACTTCTACCTGAGCCCCGAAGGCTCGCATGCCACCCAAGAGGCGGTGATGGCCTTCACGCATGACGACCGCTATCAAGAGATGCCCGGCTACCAGGTATTGGTCAGCCACTTTCACATGCACTTCAACGAGCAGCTCTCCGACGCCGGTACCATGGACGTCCAGCCGAGCTGGCTGCAGGTCTTCCGCGCGCTGGGCATCAACATCGCCATCCTGGCGGATTTTCATTCCGACTCGCATCCCAACGACCCGGGTCCCATCCGGTTCAAGGAGCAGAAGGTCTACTTCGAAGGCTGCCGCCGGTTCTCCGACCGCGGATTTCTGCTGATCCCCGGCGAGGAGCCGGATGCCACGCTGGGCGGCCACTACATCACTCTGCTGCCGCGCCCCATCTACTGGTCTCACGCGGGCAAACCGGGACAGCCGTTCACGGAGAACGATCCGCAATACGGGAAGGTCTACCACGTCAGCTCTCCGGCGGAAGAGCTGGACATGCTGCGCCGGGAGAATGGCCTTATGTGGCAGGCCCACCCGCGCACCAAGGGTTCCGCCGGTTACCCTGACGCGGTGCGCGACCAGGCGCATTTTCTGAGCGACCGTTTTTTGGGAGGCTCCTACCAGTCGCTGCCGGTGGACCAGTCTGAGAAGCGCCTGTGCGAAGCCCGCTGCCTGGGGCTGCTGGACGAGATGAACAATTGGTCGGGTCCGAAATACATGATCGCCGAGGGTGACACCTACATGAAGTACCCCGACGATGAAACCTTCCCACAGTTGATCGTGAATTACGTGAAGCTGGCCGGTGTTCCCAAGTTCGATGAAGACTGGACGCCCGTCGTAAGAGCCATGCGGGCCGGCGACTATTTCGTATCGAGCGGCGAGGTGCTGTTCCGCAACTGGGGCATCGAGGGATCGGGCCCCCACCGGATTTACACGGCGGAAGTGGAATGGACGTTCCCGCTGGAGTTCGTCGAACTGGTCTGGGGCGACGGCCATTCCACGGGCCGGCAGATCGTCCCCGCCACCGAGTTGCAGCCGTTTGGCAACCACCGCTTCCGCATCCCGTTCGACGTGGCGGGCAAGAAGTGGGTGCGCTTCGCCGTCTGGGACTCCGCGGGCAACGGCGCCTTCACCCAGCCGGTTCACCTGCAGGCCGAGGTGCGGCCGTGAGTGTGAGACGGTGTGAAGGAATCGCCCGCAAGCGGGCGAGGCAGGCGGAACCGCCTGCCCCATCACTGACGGGCTTCTGCTGGCGGGTGGGCGCTCTTGTTTTGGCACTCGCCGGCTTACTCGCCGCCGACACAGTCAAAACCCCCGGACTTCAAAAGCAGGTGGAGATTCTGCGGGATCGCTGGGGCGTGCCTCACATCTACGCCTCCACAGTCCACGATCTTTTCTTTGCTCAGGGCTACATCACCGCCAAAGATCGCCTGTTCCAGATCGATCTCTGGCGGCGCGCGGGCACAGGGAAGTTGGCCCAGGTTCTCGGCCCAGCGGCCATCGAGCGCGACCGGCTGGCGCGCTCTGTGAACTTTCGGGGCGATTGGAATGCCGAGTGGTCGGCCTACGGTCCCGACGCCAAGGCGATCGTCACTGCCTTCGTCGAGGGCATCAACGCATACATCAAAGGATTGGACGGCAGGCTCCCCGCGGAGTTCGAGATCGCCGGCTACGCTCCCGGAGCGTGGGCTCCGGAAGACTGTCTAAGCCGCGTGGCGGGACTGACTATGACGGGCAACCTGACCAGGGAAGTGACTCACGCCCAGGACATCCAGCGGCTGGGTCTGGAGCGGGCGGCGCACTTGATGCGGTTGGAGCCGGCTATCCCGGTGGAGGTTCCCAAGGGTCTGGACCTCGCATCCATTACCGGTGACATCCTCGCGGCCTATCGGCAGACCGTCGGGCCGGTGCGCCTGACCACCGAGCAGGGCAGCAACAACTGGGTAGTGGATGGCACCATGACTGCCACCGGCCGCCCGCTGCTGGCCAACGATCCGCACCGGCCGGTGCAGTTGCCCTCCCTGCGAAAGACGGTGCACCTGGTAGGGCCCGGCTGGGATGCCATCGGGTCGGGCGAACCGGGACTGCCGGGCATCGCTCTCGGGCACAACGAGAATGTCGCGTTCGGATTCACCATCGTCGGAATCGATCAGCAGGATCTGTACGTGGAAACCGTCAATCCCGATCATCCGGACGAGTACCGGTATCGCGGCGCCTGGAAGAAGTTCGAGACCGAGCGGCAGAAGCTGGAGGTGAAGGGCCGCGGGGCGGAGACCGTGACCTTGCGGTACACGGTGCACGGTCCGGTGATTCATGAGGACGCCGCACACCACCGCGCGTACGCCTTGCGCTGGGTAGGCAGCGAGCCGGGGACCGCCGGATATATGGCGGGGATCGCGCTGGCGCGCGCCAGCGACTGGAAGGAGTTCCGGGCGGCGATGTCACGCTATCGCGTGCCCAGCGAAAACCTGGTTTACGCCGACACCAAGGGCAATATCGGATGGCAGGTGGGCGGCCTGACACCCATCCGCGAGGGCTGGTCGGGGCTGCTGCCCGTGCCCGGCGAGGATGGGCGCTACGAATGGAAGGGATACCGCAAGTCCGGCGAGCTGCCGTTCGAATTCAACCCGCCGCGGCACTACATCGCCACTTCGAACAATAACATCCTGCCGCCGGGTTACTCGATACCGCTAGGGTACGACGGGTGGGCGCTGCCCTTCCGTGTGGGACGCGTGCGCGAAATGCTCTCCACCGGGAAGAAATTCGATGTGGAGGATTTTGAGCGTATGCAGCAGGACATAACGTCGCTTCCGGCCAGGCGCTTTCAGCAGGCTCTGAAGAAGTGGCATCCCGAGCCGGGCAGCCGCGCCGCCCAGGTGGTGGACGAGATCCTGTCCTGGGACGCGGTGCTCCGTGCCGATTCCCGGCCGGCGCTGATTTACGAGCTGTGGATGTCCAAGATTCCCGCTGCCATGGCGGCGGAGTCCGCGTCCCGGGGAGACCTGGAGTCGCTTCTTCGAACCCTGGAGACCGAACCCAGCGGACCCGCTCTCGAGAAATCGCTGGAAGCCACGCTGGAACAACTCGATCGGCAGTTCGGCACCGACAAGGCCGCCTGGCAGTGGGGCAAGGTGCACCAGTTAACCCTGGCCCACCCGTTGGGGAAGCGGGAATTCCAACTGGGGCCGGTCGCCCGTCCGGGCGACGCCAACACGGTGAACGCCACCAGCGGCGGGAACCTCCGGCAGACCAATGGCGCTTCCTGGCGCGAGATCCTGGACGTTGGCGATTGGGACCGGTCGGTGATGACCAACGTCCCCGGGGAGTCGGGCGACCCTGCCAGCAAGCACTACGGCGATCTGCTGCAGGATTGGGCCAACGGCCGCTACCATCCCATGCCGTTTTCGCGGAAGGCGGTGGAAGCTGCCATGGAGGAGCGGATTCTGCTTCAGCCGTAGGCGCGGTGGGTGGGGCAGACGATCGGTTTTCGTCGTCTGCCTGGTGCCGCGCTTGGGCTTTCTGTCCCGCCGGTTCCTAGAACCGGTAGTGCAACCCTAGTTGCACTTCGCGCGAATCGAAGAACGTGTAGCCGATTCTCCCGAAGGACGTCGAGTTGATGTTGAAGCGCGCGTCCGGCGCACCGGCAAAGTTTCCGAAGCCGTAATTGGCGCCTGTATAGAAGCTGGGATGGTTCAGTGCGTTGACGGCTTCCAGGCGGAGCTCAATCGAGTGCCGTTCATCGATCCTCGTCACCTTGGTAATGTTGGCATCCAGGTTGAACACGGCCGGATTGTCGAACATCCGCCGTTGCAAGGACCCCACCGTTCCCGGACCGGGATTGAAGAACGCCTGCCCACTGAACGTCGGCTGTCCTTCCTGCGTGGTGCCGCGGTTGTCGCGAGGGTTGATGTTGGCCGGGTTGATGAAATACGGACCGTTCCCCGTCATGTAGAAGCCTACCACTTGGTCCAGTTGGCTCCCCGTCAGTGTGGTGCTGGCGGTGTTCTGGGCGGCCCGGGTGCCGGTCCGGTTCAAGGTGCCCCGTTGGGAGAGAATCGAGAACGGCGCGCCCGATTGCCAGGTTAAGATGCCGCCGGCGGTCCAGCCGCCCACCAGCCGCGACACCACTCGATTCTTCGAGAGCAGGCGGTGACCGTTGCCGAATGGCAATTCGTACGTTCCATTCACGTGCAGCACGTGCGTCAGGTCGTAAGGCGCGCGAGCCCGTTCCAACCGCGGATTGTTGGCATCCAGGAACGGTTCGAAGCGCGACTGCTGATCGCCCAGTGAATCGCTCAGCACCTTGGACCACACGTAGTTCGCCTGCAACTGAAACCCGTTGCGATAACGATGGCGGACGTCCACCTGCAGCGCGTTGTAGCTGGAGTTACTGTAGTTGGTGATCATGTTGCCGCCGAGAATGTACGGGTTGGCGAAGAAGCTGATGGGTCCGTTCAGCCCGTTGGTCTGGTACAGCGTCGCCAGCGTTCCCACAGCCCCCTGGTCGATGTCGGTCCGCACTGAACTGGCGGTCAGCACGCCGCCGCCTCCCAGCAACGGGAAGACCGTGAGAGGTTGGCTCCCGGCAATGGACGCGTTGTATGCCGGGTTAAAGACTCCGGTGGCGGCGCGCGCCAGGTTGCCATTGTTGCGGGCGCGAAGGAAATCCTGCAGGAACCCGCCGGCATTCACGTTCACCTGGTTGAAATCGAGCGCGCGAAGCTCCTTGACCCCGTGATTGCCCACGTAACTCACCGAGAGCAAGGTACCCTTGAAATCGTGCTCGACGGTCAAGTTCCATTGCTGAATGTAAGGTGTGCGGAGGTTCGGGTCCACCAGGCCCATGGCATTGCTCGTGGGCGCCAAGGCATAATTCTGGTCTTCGGTGCGCGGAACCTGGAAGACCGGAACGGGGATGGCGGGCCGGTTGGCGCTGAGCCGCCCGCTCAACCCGCCGTCCGATACGGTGGAGGTCAGCCCGCTATTGGTGGTGGCACTGTTGTTGATCGTGGCGATCGCGTTATCGTCCACGTAGTTGATGCTGTAACCGGCGCGAACCGCGGTCTTGCCGTCCCCGAAAACGTCCCATGCCAGGCCGACATTGGGTGCAAAGTTGTTCAGATCTTTGTTATAGATCGGCCGTCCACTGCCGCCGCCCGCGAAGTTCAACGTGGCATCCGAAAGCAGGGTAGCCACGGGATTGTTGTTTTGGATCACCGGCATCAGCACCAGGCCATTGACTTCGTTTACCGGCGCGAAGTAGTCATACCGCAACCCCAGCATCAGGGTTAGCCGGGGACGCACTTTCCACTGGTCCTGCGCGAAACCCGCGTAGTTGTTGTAGCGCCAGTTCCGCGCGTAGGTGGCGCCGTTTACGAAACCGGAGGTCCGGCTGGTGACGTTGAACGTCTGGCTGTAGGAATCCACAAAGCCGCCGAGGCTGGCCAGCAACAGGTTGGCGTTGTCCAGGTCCGAAGCGCCAATGCCCGGCAGATCGGCTCCCGTCAGCCCGTTTTGCCCGGTTCCCATTCCGACGTTGTAGCTTGGAACTGTGCCGACATCGTTGTAGTCGTAGATATGGACGATCTGGAAGTTGAATCCGAATCGGAACGTATGGCGTCCCCGAATGTAGGCTGCGGTGTCCCCGATCGAATACGTGTTCGTGTTGCGGCCTTGGGGTAGCGCCTCGTTCACCGGGCTGCTCCAGATCACGCTGGCATTGCTCTCGAAGAACGCAGGGGGCTGGCCGGCTATATCGAAATGTACGGGCGAGAGGTTCGCGCCGCCGCGCAGTTCATTGGTGATGTTCGGCGAGGGATTCCAGCGCCACGTCCCGGAAATCAGCTTGGTGAATGCGTCCTGAAAGCCCGGCGGCACCTTTTGGAACCCGTTCGAGAAGTCCGGACGATCGGTGGTCTCCTTCCCCAGATGCAAGGCGCCGGTGAAGACGTTCCGGGTGGAATAGTTGTAGTCGACCTTTCCGCTCACCACCTGACGTCGGTCGTTGGCGCGCTGGTTAAAGGCGTAGCCGGCGGTATTCAGGAGCAGGCCGGGGCTGCTATCACCCACGTCGTAGTTGTTGATGCTGGTGGGCAACTGGTTCACAATTCCCTGTGCGACCGGGTCGATGCCCACGCCGCGGGCCGCGAGCACGTTGACCTTGCGCAGATTCCCGCCGGTATCGATATACGTGAAAATCCCGTTGCGCGCGTCCGGAGTGAGGACCACGCCATTCTGGGCCACCTGTTGGTGGTCGTAAGTTCCCTCGAACGCGCCGAAGAAGAAGAGCTTATCCTTTTTTATGGGGCCGCCGGCCCGGCCTCCGAAGATATTCTGGTTAAGAAACGGCTTATCGACGCCCTCCTGATTGTTAAACCACTGGTTTGAGGCAAAGGCGTTGTTGCGGTTGTACCACAGCGCTTCACCATGTAACTGATTGGTTCCGGACGGACTCACCATGTTAATCTGCGACGCGCCCCCGCCTACCGTAGTGTTGGCGTTGGAGGTCTCCACGGTCATTTCGGCGACCTGGCTGGTCTTCAGCAGGTTCGGTGAAAAGCCCACCCCGTTTTCACGTAAATAGTTATCCTGAACGTTAATTCCGTCCAAGGTAACATTGGTATAGGTGCTGCGCAGGCCGTTAATTACGGTATCGTTGCCGTTCGCCAGGCTGATGGGGCTGGCATTCAGAACTCCGGGCTGAGTTTGGGCCAAGGCCATCACATCGCGATCGAGCAGCGGCAGCCTGTCAATCTGAGCTGCGCTGACCGTGGTCGAGACTTCGGAGTTAGCCGTCTCGACCGACTGTGTGTCCGCGGAAACGTCGATAGTCTGATTGACTGCCGCCACTTCCAGTTTGATTGGCGCCAGCGAGGTCTCTCGAATCGGCTCGACTCTGACTTCGTGGCGCACGGCAGTAACGAATCCCGTCGCGTCGACGCTGATGTCGTACATGCCGGGACGCACACCGATGAACGAGTACAATCCCTCGTTGGTAGTCTTGCCGGAAAGAACCGCTGTGGCCCCGCCGGGCAAGAGCACCCTCACCTGCGCGTTCGGAACGGCCGCGCCCGAAGCGTCCACAACCGAGCCGGACAAAGTGCCGTTCACCTGGCTGAACGCCATCGGCACAAGCAGAACTGACAAGAACACTGCAGATCGTATTTGCATCCTTCCCCCCAAAGTAAACTGCGACGCTCCTATTAGACGGGGTATGTGCAAATCCGTTATCGAATTGAAACCTCTGTTATCCAGCTTCGCTAAGTGTGCGATTACGATCGTTAGTGGCGAGTCACTCGGACGGCCGCAGTCAGAAAGTGTGAAAGTTTTCAGAGGCGGGGCAGTGGGTTCCGCCTGCCCCGCCCGCTTGCGGGCGATTCTTTCCCGGCTTCTCAGTCGCCGCCGTCTCACATCACATTGTCACGATTCTGCCCCACGGTCCACGGCGTACATGCCCCTGCCGCCCTATTGGATCGATTGTTCAGGACCCACACCTCCAAGGCGCCCGCAGCTCGCGCTTCGAGGTTAAACATTTCCACCAGGGCCGTACCGATCCCGCGTTTTGCCATTCCGCCTGAGCCACAGTTCCTGCTCTGCGAAATCGACGTGCCACGGCCAGGCGAGGAGTCAGAGAGAAAACGCCGCGAGGGCGGACTCATCGCACGGTGCGCGTCCGTGCAGCTCATTGATTTCCTCGCGGGGTAATGGTGCCCGATCTCGCAGCTTCGAACGGGCAAGCCACTGAATTTCCGCAGTTTGCACGGGAGAGGCCATAAAAACCGGCGATCCTCTCTTCACTCCCCTCGCGGTCCCACTGAACCCTTGTAATCGGACTGTATAATCTGATACTCTCGGCATGTACCAATTCAAACTCCGGTGTAGGAAATGGTGGGTGTTTTGACATCATTGCCCGGTCGCAAAGGAAGCTTAACTGCCATGGTTGCACGTAAACTCGTCGGTTTCTGGAATCTCTGGTTGCTTCTAGCCGTTGTGCCGCAATTGCTGGGCGCAGCCGCCACGGTGACGTTGTCGACGTCTCCCACGCCCTATCCCTCGGCCTTTGTTCTGACGGCCGCGGTGGGGTCTGGGACCGCCACCGGCACCGTGACGTTCTATGACGGCGTGACCGTGTTGGGGACGGCCCGGGTCGAGGCGGGTGTCGCGCATGCCACCATCTTGCTGCCGGCAGGTAGCCGCAATCTGAAAGCCGTCTACAGCGGAGACGGCGTCAACCCACCCGCTACGTCGAACGCGGTCGCGAGCGTAAGCACTGCGGCCAGCAGCCATTTCGGCCCCGCGAGTGTCGTGATCGCAGGGACCTTTGCGTTGGCGGTGGTAGGGGATTTTAACCACGACGGGAAGGCCGATGTCGCGGGTATCAGTGACGGCGCAGTGGTAGTCGACCTGAATTCAATCGGTACTGTCCAAACAACTCTTCCCGTCAACAATAATCTTGCCAACCCCACCTTCGCGGCGGCCGCAGACTTCAATGGTGACGGCAACCCCGACCTGGTGGTCGTGAGCGGCGGCACTTTCGTAAACATTTTGCTGGGCAATGGCGATGGAACCTTCCAGCCGCCGGTGAAGTACGTGACTTCGGGGAGTCCTCTTTCCGTAGCGGTGGGGGATTTCAACGGCGACACCAAGGTCGATCTGGCCGTCACGAATAGTAACGGCACCGTGAGCATTTTCCTGGGAAATGGCAATGGCACCTTCCCCCCATCGGCCGGCTATCCTGGCGGGGGCGGCTCTCCTGTGGTGGTGGGCGACTTCAACGGGGATGGTAAGGCCGACCTCGCCACACTCAACGGGAGCGATGGGACCCTGAGGATCCTGCTCGGTAACGGCGACGGGACCTTCCAGGCGGCGCTCGCCTCCACGAATCGCGGCGCGCTTGCGCCCTCTTCTTTGGCGGTGGTCGACCTTGACGGGGACGGCAAGGCGGATCTTGCCATCGCCGACTCGGTCGGCCATGCAGTGCTCGTCCTCATCGGCAATGGCGACGGAACCTTTAAGGCGGCCGTCAGCTACGCCGCGGGTAGCGGCGCGGAATCCGTGGCGGTACTGGACGCGAATGGCGATGGCAAGCTGGACCTCGCCGTCGCCAATCCTTTTGACGGTACCGTGAGTGTTTTCCTGGGCAATGGCGACGGAACCCTTCAAGCGGCAGTCAACTATCCAGCCGTATCCCCCAACTTCGTGACGGTGGGAGACATCAATAGCGATGGCAAAACCGATCTCATCGTCACCAGCTTCCCCGCCGGAAATGTGAGCGTTCTGCTGGCTTCCAACGTGACCCTCACGGTGCAGGCCGGCACACCGCAATCCGCCACCATCGGAACGGCCTTCGGAACCGCGCTGCAGGTCCTGGTTGAAGACTCCGGCACTCCGGTGGCCGGCGCGGTTGTGACATTTACGGTGCCCGCGAGCGGGGCCAGCGCCACGGGGAACCCTACGGCGACCACCAACGGCGCCGGTGTGGCGAGCCTGACGGTCACGGCCAACAACGTGGCCGGGAGCTACACGGTCACCGCCAGTTATCAGGGGCTGACGGGGTCGTTCGCCCTGACCAACACGCCCGGCCCGCCTGCCAATATTGCGATCACGGGAGGCTCGCCGCAACTCGCGGTGGTGGGCACGCCATTCGCCAATCCCCTGCAAGTCACAGTGACGGACGTGGGCGGCAACCTGCTGAGCGGTGTGACCGTGACGTATGTGCCGCCAGCGAGCGGCGCCACTGCGGTGCTATCGAGCACCACCGCGGTGACCAATGCAGCCGGCGTGGCCAGTGTGACGGCTACCGCCAACAACATCGCGGGCACATACACGGTGTCGGCGAGTGTGGGAGCGCTTTCCTCGTTGTTCGCGCTTATCAACACCCTGCCCCAGGCCGGGAGCCTTAAGGCCACGGGAGGCACGCCACAATCCGCCGCAGTGGGTACGGCATTCGGGGTGGCCCTGCAAGCTACGTTGAAGGACACAGCCGGAAGTCCGTTGGGCGGCGTCACCCTGAACTTTTTTGCGCCGACCAGCGCGGCCACGGCGGTGCTATCGAGTGGGACCGCGGTGACGAATGCCGCCGGGGTGGCCAGTATCACGGCTACGGCCAGCAACACGGTGGGCAGTTACACGGTGACGGCGAGCAACGCACCGTTGGGCACGGACGGAGCCCTGGTAGCGTTCTTCCAGTTGACCAACACGCCCGGCGCGCCTGCCAGTATCACGGCCACCGGCGGGACGCCGCAGACCGCGTTAGTGGGAGCGGCGTTCGCAGGTGCGCTGCAAGCCACGGTGAAGGACCTAGCCGGTAATTTGATCAGCGGCATCACGGTGACCTTTGCGGCGCCGGCCAGCGGCGCCAGCGCGGTGCTATCGAGTACCTCGGCCGTAACCAACGCTGCCGGTGTGGCCAGCGTGACGGCCACAGCCAACACTACCCCGGGCAACTACACGGTAACGGCCAGCGTGGGAGGGCTGTCGGCGTCGTTCTCGCTCAGCAATGCGGCTTCCCCGCCTGCCAGTCTCACGGCCACGGGCGGGACGCCGCAATCGACGCCGGTGGGCACGGCATTCGCCAACGCCCTTCAGGTCATGGTGAAGGACGCCCAAGGCAGCCCGGTGAGCGGCGTGAACATCACCTTTACGGCGCCGGTGAGCGGCCCTAGCTAGCGCGGTGCTATCCAGCACCACGGCGGTAACCAACGCTGCCGGTTTGGCCAGCATAACGGCTACGGCGAACAACATCGCGGGCAGTTACGCGGTAACAGCGAACCTGGTGGGGTTTGGAGTGGAAGGAACGCTTTCGACGTCCTTCGCGCTGACCAACACCAGCGGAGGCGGAGGTGGAGGTGGCGGTGGCGGCGTAGGCAGCCTGACGGCCACGGGTGGCACGCCGCAAACCGCGCCGACGCGCGGGGCGTTCCTGAATCCCCTGCAAGTCACTTTGAAGGACGCCAACGGCGCCCTGGTCAGCGGCGCGACCATTACGTTTACGGCGCCGGCGAGCGGGGCCAGCGCGGTGCTGTCGAGCGGGACGGCGGTAACCAATGGCCTCGGCGTGGCGAGCGTCACGGCCACGGCCAACGCCATTGCGGGGAGTTATCTGGTTACGGCCACGATGGGGACGCTATCGGCGACGTTCTCGCTGACCAACACCACGGCCAACGTGGTCGTTACGCAGGCGGCCGGCAGCACGCCGCAATCCACCGCGGTGAACACGGCGTTCGCCAATCCGTTACAGCTTACGGTGACGGACCCGCTGGGCAACACGGTGAGCGGCCTGATGGTGACCTTTACAGCGCCTGCGAGCGGGGCTAGCGCGTTCCTGTCGAGCGGTTCGACCGTGACCAACGGCAACGGCATCGCGTCGGTGACGGCGATTGCCAACAACATCGCGGGCAGCTATGCGGTGACGGCGACCGTATCAGGGTTGTCGGTGTTGTTCAACCTGACCAACACGGCGGGTCAGGTGACCATCACAGCAACGGGCGGCACACCGCAGACCACCGCGGTGAACACAGCGTTCACCAATGCCCTACAGGTTACCGTGAAGGATGCCTTGGGCAACACCGTGGGCGGTGTAACGGTGAATTTCACGGCGCCGGCGAGCGGGGCGAGCGCGATACTGTCGAGCACCACAGCGCTGAGCAACTCCAGCGGCATAGCGTCGGTAACGGCGACTGCCAACAATATCGCGGGTAGTTACACGGTGACAGCGACCGCGTTATTTTCGACCGCGACGTTCTCACTGACCAATACGGCGCAAGGGGCCTCGAATCTGGCCTTGGGCCGGACAGCCAGTCAAAGCAGCACGCTTTCGGCGTACAGCACGACGGGCCCAGGCGCAGCAGTTGACGGCGTGACCGATGGCAATTTCTTCGACGGATCCGTGACCCACACGAACCTGGATCCGAACGCCTGGTGGCAGGTCGATCTGGGCGCTTCCGGGATCATCAATTCCATCACCATCTGGAACCGCACGGATTGTTGCGGGAACCGGCTGAGCGATTTCTGGGTGTTTATTTCGGACACCCCATTTCTGGGAACGGACACGCCAGCCACGCTGCAGAACCGGGCGGGGACCTTCAGCAGCCACCAGACCTCGGCTCCCAACCCCTCCACTACGATTGCAGCCGCCGGCGCCCAAGGCCGGTATATTCGCGTGCAACTAACGGGCACAAACTTTTTGAGTCTGGCCGAGGTACAGGCGTTCGGCACGTACGCATCCGGCCCTCCTCCGACCACTACGAATCTGTCTCGGGGTAAGAACACGGCACAAAGCAGTACGCTTGCCGCTTACGCCTCTGCGGTCTCTGGCTCAGCCGTGGATGGCAACACGGATGGGAATTTCTTCGACAGTTCGGTGACCCATACGAACCTGGAGGCGAGCCCCTGGTGGCAGGTCGATCTGGGCAGCCCTTCGAGCGTCAATTCCATCGTGATTTGGAACCGCACGGACTGCTGCGGAGACCGGTTGAGCGACTATTGGGTGTTTGTATCCAACACTCCCTTCCTCTCAACGGATACGCCAACCACGCTACAGAACAGGGCCGGGACTCTTAGCCTTCACCAGACGAGCGCCCCCAACCCCTCGACCACGCTTCAGTTCGCCGCTTTCCAGGGGCGATATGTTCGGATACAGCTCACGGGCACGAACTACCTGAGCCTCACCGAGGTACAGGTGATGGGCACGGCAGGGAGTCTCTCCGGCTCGAATCTGGCGCTGGGGCAGGCGGCGAGCCAAAGCAGCACGCTTTCCGGTTACGCCACAACCGGCGCGGGCGGAGCGGTGGATGGGAACACGGATGGCAATTTCTTCGACGGATCCGTCACCCATACGAACTTCGATGTCAACGCCTGGTGGCAAGTCGACCTGGGCGCTTCTTCGGCTGTCGCTTCGGTGGTGGTCTGGAACCGGACCGATTGTTGCAGCTCCCGGCTGGGTGACTTCTGGGTATTTGTTTCCGATACGCCATTCACCGCTGCCGATACGCCAGCGACACTACAGAGCCGGGCCGGGACATTTAGCAGTCATCAGACTTCCGCCCCCGCTCCATCGACCAGCATTCCGGTCGGCGCGCAAGGACGTTATGTTCGCGTGCAACTCTCCGGCACGAACTTCTTGAGCCTGGCCGAGGTCCAGGCGATCAGCCAGTAAGAGGTGTGGGAGTGGCTGCCGTTTTGGCAGCCGCCTTTTCTCGAACCGCCTCGTAGCCCGGATGGGAGTACTGGAACGAGGAGGTGACTTTTCGACCCACAAATACTGAAATTGGCGCTTCAGCAGATTCCTGGCTGGTCGCCGTAGTGTCTTCAACTCAAGGGAAATAAACAGGTTGGTTTGTAGTGAAGACGACGCCCTCACGGTCGTGGCTCCAATGGTGGTAGGCTCCATCGGAGCCACGACACCTTCTCTCTTGGCACCAAAGGATACCGCAGGGTACCATCCTACGTAGCAGGCCAAGTCGATTCGTCAACGGAATTACCCCAGTCGGACGTAAGCCGAAATTAAAGGCTCAAATTTTGCCGATTTCGGTTAGAGTAATCCTAGGTCAAATGCATAAGTCCACGAGTTCGCTTCCCTGTAACAGGAGCCCGCGGCAATTGGCCTTGGCCCGCGTGCTTCTGGTACATGGCGATCTTGCGCAGCGCCTGGCGCTTCAGACGATTCTTCAGGCTGGAGGGTATTCCGTGGATGTGGCTGCCACACCGGCCGAGGCGCTGGCCAAGCTGGATGAGGGCAAATATGAGCTGGTACTGAGCGACACGGAGTTCGGTTCGCGGCCGGCAGGGCGCAACGTCTTGGCTTACGCGCGTGTAAAAGACTACCGGCCGGCGACGGCGCTGGTCACGTCGTATGAGCCGGAGTTCAAGTACCGGACCGCTCGCAGGCGGTACCAGCTTTCGATCCATACCGAGAACCTGGCAAGTCTGTTGAGCGACGTGGCGGAACTGATCGGGTTACGGGCCAGCCGCCGGTATCGGCCGCTGCGGCCAGCGTATTAGCGGGGCACATTCCTGCAACCCAGGCCCTCTCCATACGTCGTAAGTGTATGCGGAGGTAACATATGTCGTTGCGATGTGTGCCGCTTTCGTTGGTCCTTATCTCTTTCGGGTTTGCGGCAGATCAGCCCGCAAATCCGGTCAAGGCCGATGCTGCCGGCCAGTCGCCCGCGGTTGCCAAGGCGGACGATCCCAGCCCTGCCGATAAGACAGACTCGCAGGCGTCGGGCAGGCGCACGCGTCCCCACATCCGCTTCGGCGGCTTTGTCCTCGGCGCAGGCTATAGCCGCTTCTCAGGCGGCTACCCGTATGAATACGGCCCTGGGTACTTTGGTTACCCGCAGTACTATGGTTACGATCCGTTCTTATGGTCACCTTTCTATTACCCTGGTTTCTTCACAGGGTTCGGCTACGGACCCGGTATGGGTAACGTCAAAATCCAGGTTCCGGATAAAACGGCCCTGGTTTTCCTGGACGGAGGGTTGGCGGGGCGTCTGGAGCAACTCAAAAACATGTGGCTGAAGCCGGGCGTCTATCAACTGGAAGTGCGTGACTCCAACCACCGATTCACCCGAAAGATCTACGTTCTCAGCGGAAAAACGCTGAAGGTGACTCCCGACATGATGACCAAGGAGGCGCCCGAATGAAGTGCGTCGCGCTTGTTTTCCTGGCGGCCGGCCTGCTACCGGCTGGTGACAGCGGGGGTATCCGGCCGCGTGGCAACCCCACCGATTATCCGGCCCACCAGACCGGAAAAGGAGTGACCATCGCCGCCGCGGTGGTGGCCCCGGAGCAGGTGGCTAAGTTGTTTGCCACCGACCTCAACCGCGGCGGGTACATCGTGGTGGAGGTGGCGGTCTATCCCGAGGCTGGCGGAGAGGTGGCGGTTTTGTCCCGCGATTTCCTGTTGCGAATCGGCTCCGATCCAACCACCGCGCGTCCGGTGAGCGCCCAGACGATCGCATCGGCTCTGCAAAGGAAGAATGCGCCGCCCAAGCCCCGGTCGCCGGGGGATGTGACCGTCTATCCCACGGCGACCATCGGTTACGAATCGGGCAGCTACAATGGGCAGCGGCGCGGTGGTGTCTACACGGCTGCCGGTGTAGGTGTGGGGATCGGAGATCCCGGTCCGGGGGCGCCACCCCGCCCGGCCTCCACCGATGTCGATCGTTCCACGATGCAGCAGGAACTGGAGGACAAGGGATTGCCGGAGGGAAAAACCACAGAGGCTCTGGCCGGCTACCTGTTCTTTCTTAAGCCTGCTTCGGCGAAGCGTACCGCCCCCAGCTTGCACCTGACATACTACGCCGCGGACGGCGAGGTTTCCCTGGTGATTCCTCCTCCTAGGAGGAAATGACCGGGCGGGCCGGGCAACAATCGCCGGCAAACTGCGCCATCTCGTCCCCCAGGAGGTATGCCACCTCCGGGCGCCATTTCCGGGCGGTTTGCCGCAATGCCGCGCGGAACGCCAACGGACCATCCGAACGGCGCACCAGCACGACTTCGTGACAGGCGGCCAGCACGTCCGTTCGAGGCGGTTCCAACCGATCGGTGAAAGCCACCAGCACGGCGCCCGCCTGCGGAGAGGGGCCTGCGACCAGGGTGCGAGGCGTTCCCAAAGCGGCCCGGCCCGGGAACACCGCAATCCCGCCAGCCGACAGCGCCAGCAGCAAGTCCTCGGGAAAATCGGCAGCGGCAGGCGGCCCTCCCCCGAGGGCGATCCGCGCTGCCCGACGCAGGGCATTGCAGGCGGCGGCCGGAACGCGGGAGCGCGCTGTCGCGGCCCGCTGCCGGAGTCCCAATTCCGCCCGGATCCGCAGCCTGTCCAGCGCCTGTATCCACAGCTTCCGGAACACTTCCCGGCTGGCCACCGCGCGAACCACAAACCTCAGGTAGTTGATCTCCAGGATCTCGTCGAGTTGCTCCGCCGTGAAGTACCGCGAGGCCGTCGCCCGGTGCCGGTGCTCCAGCATCGCGCCAGCCACATATACGCTCGGCCAGCCCCGTTGCCACGCGCGATACCCGATATCCAGATCCTCCACGTAAACCGGCTCGTACGCCTCGTCCATGCTCCCCAGGACGCGGAGCTTGGCGGCATCGTAGAGCGTGCAGCCGCCGCTGCCATACAACACATAGGTCAGGTCCTCGCCGGGGATCGGCTCGTCGCAGCGAATCGGAAAATCCGCGGGGGTGGGCTGCGCGTATACCGCTTTCCCGGTCTCTTCGCGGCGCGCGCCTTTGGGGAAGAAGATCTGTGCCGTGGCGCTGAAGAGATCGGGCACCTGCTCGAATGCGCGTACCAGCGCCGCGAAAAAATCGGGCTCCAGGATCATGTCGTTATTCAGCAGGCACACGTGCGAATATCGGGCGAGCGCGATCCCGCGGTTTACTGCGCGCGCGAAGGAGAGCGGCGTGGGCGAGATCTCGACCTGCACCTGCGGCCAGGCCGAGTGCAGCCACTCCGCCGTGCCATCGTCGGAGCCGTTATCCACCACGACGATTTCCGCGGGGAAGCGGTCCAGCTCGCGCACGATGCCGGGCAGTTGGGCGGCCAGCAGGTCCTTCCCGTTCCGCGAGGGAATCACGACCGAAATTCCTGGCGCAGTTTCGCGAGCCGGCCAGGGGGTGATGGCGCGGCGGCGGGGACGCAAGGCGCCCGCGATCCGCGCCGCGGTGTACCAGAACGCGACTTTGTTTTCGGGCTTCAAGGGTCTTCGGGCTTACCGTCAGATCAGCAGATGCCGGTGCGGCTGCGCCTCGCCCGCGCGGCATGCCTCCCAAAGCGCCCGCGCCTGTAGGGCAAACGCTGTGGAGACCGGGGACACGTGCGGTGACCAGGCGTCCCCCGTGCGTCCGAAATAGTACCCGCCGTCGATGCGGGCGTCGCAATCGGCAACCTGGAACAGTGACAGGCGGTCGGCTTCGGACTGCGCGGCCTCGCGATCGAGCGGCGCTACGCCGGCCCAGTCGGCGTACAGGCGGATTCGCAGCAATTGGGCACAGACGTCGGAGCGCTCGAATTCCGGCGCGATTTCTCGAAGGTGATGCGCCACCGAGCGAATGCCGCTGCAGAGCGCCGTGGCACAATGCCCATCCTGGACCCGCGGCAGCAGGCCCTCCAAAAAGTAGAGGTACGCGTGCAGGCGATCCATTACTTTGGGCTGCTCCGGGTGGCCCGGCAGGAAGCCGCTCCAGGTTTTGAGCGAGTGCGCCAGCGCGCGCTCATAGGGCTCGCGGAACCGCGCGTCGCCGGTGGCCTCCGCGAGGTCCCACCAGGCCATCGCGGCCTTCAGTTGGTAGCACCCGGACGAGCGCGACCAGCGCCGGGGGTCGCGCGCGAGCGGCCGCTTATCCGGAAGCGAAAGCACCGGATGAAAATCATCGCTATCGGCTGAAGCGAAATCGAGCAACATGGATCTGCCGAGCGCGGCCGCCACGTCGAGGAACTCATCGATGCCCGCGGCGCGCCAGGCCGAGAGCAGGCCGCGTACGACGATTCCGCAATCGAAGAAGTAGGTGAGCGCCGGAGGATCGATTTCGAACGGCATGGTTTGGGATGCGCCATCCCAGGCGATGCGGGCCAGGAAGCGGGCGGCGGCCACGGCGCGCTCCAGGTATCGCTGGTCCTGGGTCACGGAGTGCAGGTAGACCAAGGCGCTCACCGCGTACCCGGTGATTTCGGTCGAGACCGGCTGGTTTCGTTCCAGATCGGCGCGGTAATAGCGGGCGACGCCGCCCGACGTTTCCTGAATGCCGGAGCGAAGGAACCACTCACCGGCGCGAGAGATGTGCGGGAACAACCCGTTAGTTTAACGCACGTGGCACGAGCTTCGTTGGGGCTCGCCTGCGGGATGCTTCGGCGTTTTCGGAAAATTCCTCGCTTGGCTACCAACTGGCCGAGAACCGCCGACCGGTCTACCAACTGGAGGGCTGGATTCGCCGGCATATCCGGAAATGCTTTTGGCTGCGGTGGCATGAACCGGAAGGGAGGGAGCGACGGCTGCGTAGCCTCGGCCTGCGAGGGCGCAAGCTGAAGGTAGCCCAGAGCAGTCGGGGAGCCTGGCATCTGGCCGGGACCGGCAGCCCGCAAGCTGCGCTCTCGAACACTACGCTTCGACGTTATGGCTTCCTCGTGCCATCGGATCTAGCGGGTTACTAAAGCGCTTGTTTCAACCGCCGGATGCAGAAAACCGCACGTCCGGTGGTGTGGGAGGGTGCCGGGGCGCAATCCCCGTCACCCGACCCGATCAATTTGTGCAGGATCACTGGCGGGCGAAGGGGGTCTTCATTCGCGTGTCGGGGGAGCCAGTTCAGTTCCGCACATCTCGAGGATGGCTTCCACCAATCCCTCGACGGTGAAAACCCGCGCCTGCCTGGTCACTTTTATTCCCAGGCCGCGGGCGGTTTGCGTGGTGATGGGGCCGATGGAAGCCACCTTGATGCCGGACAGGAGTCGACCTTCCTCGGCGCCAGCCTCCGGGGCCTCCGATCCCTCCAAGGCCGCGACGAAGTTCTGCACTGTGGAGGAACTGGTGAACGTGATGCAGTCGGGCCGTCGCGCGGCGGCGAAGACTTCACGGAAACGCGCCGCCGCCTCTTGCGGAATTACGGTGCGGTAGGCTTCCACCACGCCGACCAGCGCGCCGCGGCGGGCCAGTTCGACTGGGACCAGGTCGCGCGCCACAGCCGCACGCGGCAGCAGCACGCGTTTGCCGGCAAGATCGTAAGGCGCGAAGGCCGCGAGCAGGCCCTCGGCTACATACTCCTTACCCATGAGGTCGACCTTCAGGTGGAGCGCCTCCACCGCGGCGCGGGTAGCGGGTCCGATGGCACAGATCTTGGCCCGCAGCGCGCGCCAGTCGGAAGCGGAACGGCGAAGCCGGTCGAGGAAAAAGCGGACGCCGTTGGCGCTGGTGAAGATCAGCCAGTCGTAGGAGCCGAGATCGGCGATGGCGCGGTCGAGCGGGCCATAGTCGTCGGCCGGGCGGATCTCGATGGTGGGCATCTCGACCGCCTCGGCGCCCAAAGCGCGAAGCTTCGCGGAGAGCGCCTCGGCCTGGCCCCTCGCGCGTGTCACTACAATGCGCTTGCCGAACAGCGGGAGCCGCTCGTACCAATCCAGCTTTTCGCGGAGCCGCACCACCTCGCCCACGATGATGGTGGCCGGCGGCTTCATGCCGTGCTGGCGGATCAATCCGGGCAGCGTCGCCAGGGTGCCGGTGAGGCTCTCCTGATCGGGCCGGGTGGCCCAGCGCACCGCCATCGCGGGGGTATCGGCGGAGCGGCCGCGGGCGATCAACTCGCGGGCGATCTCGGGGAAGGTGGTCAGCCCCATGAAGATCACCAGGGTCTCGGCGTGTCCGACCTTGTCCCAATCGATGCTGCCGACCGCGTGGCCGGTCACGAAAGTCACCGCGGAGGTGTGCTCGCGATGCGTCAGCGGCACGCCGGTGTAAGCCGCAATGCCCAGCGGGGTGGTGACCCCGGGGACGATCTCGAAGGGAATGCCCGCATCTGCCAGGGCCTCGGCCTCTTCGCCGCCGCGCCCGAAAATGAAGGGGTCGCCGCCCTTGAGTCGGACAACCGTCAGGCCACGCCGTGCCCGCTCGATGAGCATGCCGCAGATTTCCTCCTGGGTGAAGGCGTGGACGGCTTTCTTCTTCCCTACGTAGATCCGCTCGGCGTGGGGCGGGGCTAGTTCCAGGAGCGCCTCGGGGGCGAGGTGATCGAACAGGACGGCATCGGCCTGTTCCAGGATGCGACGGCCTTTGACGGTGATGAGGTCAGGGTCGCCCGGCCCCGCGCCGACGAGGTAGACTTTGCTCATGTTGATGTGGGGCAGGTCCCCGACCTGCCTTCCCGGCCGGGCAGATCGGGGACCTGCCCCACGTTCCTCATGCGCTGTACACCGCCTCCAGAATCTCTCTGGCCCCGCGCTCCAGAAGATCGGCGCCCAACTTGCGGCCGATGGACTCGGCCTCCTCCACAGGGCCTTCCGCTTCGGCGCGCACCACTTCGGCGCCATCGGGCGATGCCACAATGGCCAGCATGCGCAGGAGGCCATCCTGCACCGTGGCGTGCGCGCCGATGGGCACCTGGCATCCTCCGCCCAGTGCGCCCAGGACCCCTCGTTCCGCGATGACGGCGGCGTGGGTCGCGGCGTGATCGAGCGCCGCACACGCCTGGAATCCCGCGCCGCCGGCCAGCGTTTCAATCGCCAGGGCGCCTTGGCCTACGGCGGAACACATCACCTCGGCGGGCAGCACCTCCGCGATCCGTTCTTCCCATCCCAGCCGCTTCAACCCGGCGGCCGCCAGCAGGATGGCGTCGTACTGGCCTTCGTCGAGCTTCCGCAGCCGCGTGTCCAGATTGCCGCGCACCGATTCCACCCGAAGGTCCGGCCGCAGCCTGCGCAACTGCGCCGCGCGACGCAGCGAACTGGTCCCTACCTTCGCGCCTGGCGGCAGATCGGCCAGGCGCTTTCCCACCACGGCATCGCGCGGATCTTCGCGCTCGGGCACCGCGGCCAGCACCAGGCCCTCCGGCAACTCGGTCGGCAGATCCTTCAGGCTGTGCACCGCCAGGTCCGCGCGCCCGTCCAGCAGCGCCTCCTCGATTTCCTTCGTGAACAGCCCCTTGGTCCCAACCTTGGCGAGCGGCACATCCGTGATCTTGTCGCCGGTGGTCTTGATGATTTCGATGCGGCATTGGTGGCCCGTGGCCGTGAGTTGCCGCTCCACCCACCGGGCCTGCCACAATGCGAGCTGCGAACCGCGCGATGCGATGACCAGCATGAATCAGTCCTGGAGGTGGAACGCCTTTCGGATGGTCGCGACAACGTGCGCGCCCTCGGGGTTGCCGGCATGGTTGCGCAATTCCGAGATGGGGCCATGCGCGATCTTGTTGATGATGCCGCGCGTCAGCATTTCGATGGCCTGTTCCTGTTCCGCCGTGAAGGGCCCGCATTTGCGCCGTACTTTTTCGATTTCCGAACTGCGGATCTGCTCGAGTTGGTCTTGCAACCCGACGATGGTGGGAGTGACCTCCGCCACCTTGAGGCGCGCCATCGTGCGCTGGACCTCTTCCGTCACCATGGCTTCCGCATGGTCGGCCTCTTTCATGCGTTCGCGCAGGTTGGCGTTGACCACTTCCTGAAGGTCGTCGATGTCGTACAGGAAGACGTTATCCACCTCGTTGACGGAGGGCTCGATGTTTCGCGGAACCGCGATGTCGATGAGGAACATCGGCTTGTTGCGGCGCGCGGCGATCACCCGCTGCATGTCTTCCTTGCGCAGGATGTAGTGCGGCGCGCCCGAGGAGGCGATCACGATATCCACCTCGGGCAGCATGCTCACGAAGCGCGTGTAATCCACCGGCGTGCCCTGGAAGAGCTTGGCCATTTCGACCGCGCGCTCCTGCGTGCGGTTGGTGACGAAGACGTGCGAGGCGCCCGAGCGGCGCAGGTGGCGCGCGGCCAGCTCCGACATTTTGCCCGCGCCCACGATCATGATGGTGCGGTTCGCCAGCGACCCGAAGATCTTGCGTGCCAGTTCCACCGCGGCGTAACTCACCGAGACGGCCATCTGTCCGATGCCGGTATCCGAGCGCACTCTCTTGGCCACGCTGAAGGCGCGAGTCATGAGGCCGTCGAGCCATCCGCAAAGCGCGCCGCAATCCTTAGCGGAGGCATAGGCAGCTTTGAGCTGCCCCAGGATCTGCGGTTCCCCCACCACCATCGAGTCCAGGCTTGCGGCCACGCGGAAAAGGTGGTGGATAGCGGCTTCGCCCTCATGACGGTAGAGGTACGGCCCGATGCTGGCGGCGCTCACGGCCTTGTGATCGGCCAGGAACGAATCGACGATGGCCTGGGGATCGGAGAGGTCGTCGGCGGTGATGGTGATCTCCACGCGGTTGCACGTGGAGAGGATCACGGCCTCCGCGACGCCCTCCCGGGACTTCAGGTCGGCCAGAGCCGCTGGCAGCGTTTCTTCCCGGAACGCCAGACATTCGCGCACCTCGACGGGTGCGGTCTTGTGACTCACGCCGGTAATGAGCAGCTTCATGGTTTGAAGAAAATCGTGCCCAGTCGTGTATGCGCGGCCCAGGTCAGGGCCGAAAACCCGAGTACCGTGACCGTCATGATCGCGGCTTTCCGCCCGCGCCACCCGGCGATGGTCCGCAGGAACACCAGGGCCATGTAAATGCCCCAGGTAATGAAAGAGATCGCGATCTTCGGCTGGCTGATCCATGCCGTTTTGAATTCGATGAAGCCCCACGTGCTCCCGGCGATGACAGCCAGTGTCATTAGCGCGAAACCTATCGGCATGGATTTGGAAATGAGGTCGTCCAGGGTGCCCAGCGCGGGCAGCCGGTAATAGAAATTGCGCGGCTTCTTGGCCTTGAGCTCGCGCTCCTGGAAAAGGTAGAGGACCGATGCCACCGCCGCAAACAGGAGCGCCGCTATGCCCAGCAGCACCAGCACAATGTGCACCGTGAGCCAGGTATCGCGCACCACATCGCTCGACCACGCGCTCACCGGGTTGCCCAGGGTTGCCACCAGCGCCATAACGAAAACCAGTGGGAAAATGAACACGCTGAGGCTTTCCAGCTTGTAGCGCCAGTGCACGAACAGGTACAGCGCCACGATCAGGAAGGCGCACATGGAGAGCGTCTCGTAGATGTTGGTGATGGGGCAGCGGTTATTGACGATGCCCTCTTCCATGATGGAGACGAAGTGGAAAACCGATCCCAAACCGAAAGCGCCCAGCGCCACGCGGAAAAGGTGCTCCCGCCTGCGGACCAGGGTAAGAATGGCATGCAGGAGGCCCAGCGAGTACAACGCGGCGGCCACGCGCAGCCAGATGACGCTCATTTCAGCCATGGGGCGTTCCGGTTAACTCCAAGTCTTTGATCCCAGTATATCGCGGAGGACCAATCGCACCCCCATTCCCCAAATGGGGGGTATCCCAGGGTCATTGGTAGGACAGAGCGCCGTGGGTGTCCGTGGAATTTGTTATGGATTTGCCCAAACAAACGGAAGAGCTCAGGCATAGTCGGCGATCTGTGAAATCGGGGTGCCTTGTGGGTCCGCCCGCCTCTACGGGCTAAACTGAGGTTATCCGAATGACGAATCGCCGCGCGTTTTTCCAATCGGTTGCGGGGCTTGGTATGGCCGCCGCCGCTCCTCAAGAGGCGTCGCAAACCGACCGCTCGTATTGGGTCCGGATGCTCGCCAGGCTGGCGGATCCGGTGCTGCGCAACCTGGCGGCTGGAACGTTGAGGCAAAACATGCCGGTGGAGTGCGTGACCGGCAACCCGGCGGACCGCCGCAAATACACCCACCTGGAAGCCCTCGGCCGCCTGCTCGCAGGCATCGCGCCGTGGCTGGAAGCGCCGCTCGACCCCGGCGCCGAGCGCGACTTGCAACAGCAATACGCCGGCCTGGCGCGCGCGGCGATCCGCTCGGCGACCGACCCGAAGTCTCCTGACTTCCTCAACTTCCACGAAGGCGGGCAGCCGCTGGTGGATTGCGGTTTCCTGGCGCAGGCTGTGCTGCGCGCGCCCAACGAGCTCTCAAAGAAACTGGATGCCGGGACCGAACGCAACCTGGCCGCCGCGCTCCTCTCGTCGCGCGTCATCACGCCGGGCTTTAACAACTGGCTCCTGTTCGCCGCCACCGTGGAGGCCGCGTTGGCCGTGATGGGCGAGCGATTCGATGCCATGCGGATCGACTATGCCGTCCGCCAGCATCAACAGTGGTACGTCGGCGACGGAGTGTATGGCGATGGCCCCCGCTTCCACTGGGATTACTACAACAGCTTCGTCATCCAGCCCATGCTGCTCGATGTGCTGCGGAACATCGCGCCCCACGCCCGCAACTGGGAGAGCCTGCTGCCCGACACGCTGGCGCGGGCCCGGCGGTACGCGGCTATCCAGGAGCGCTTGATTTCTCCGGAAGGCACGTTTCCAGCGGTGGGCCGCTCCATCACGTATCGCTCGGGCGCGTTCCAGGTGCTGGCCCAACTGGCGCTGCTGGGCGAGTTGCCGGCTCCGCTCACCGGCGCGCGCGTGCGTAACGCGCTGACCGCCGTCATCCGCCGGACCCTGGAGGCGCCCGGAACCTTCGACAAGGATGGCTGGCTGACTGTCGGTTTCTGCGGCCACCAACCGCATCTGGGCGAGAGCTACATCTCGACCGGCAGCCTGTACCTGAGCGCGGTAGTTTTGTTGCCGCTAGGACTGCGTGCGACCGACGGGTTCTGGGCCGGACCCCCCGAAGATTGGACTGCCCGCCGGATCTGGCGTGGGGAAGACGCTACGGCGGACCACGCAATTTGATGTTGGACAGGCCGTTTGGCCTGTCCACCGAATCACCCTTGCGGAGCGGCTGAATCACCGAAAACGCCGCCCCTTGCATGGGGAGATTATAGCGAGGGCGACGCGATGGTTCCCGAGATGCGCGCGAAATTTACTTCTTTTCCGCGGCGGGATTCTCTGTCGGCAGTTCCGGGTGGCGGGTCCACTCCTCCCATGAACCGTCATACAGGCGCACGTCGTACCCCAGGTAGCGTGAAACGAAATACAGCGCGCTGGCCTGTTGCCCGATGAAGCAGTAAGTCACCAGCCGGTCCCCCTTCTTCACACCGGCGGCCGAAAACTGCTCCTCCAGCGCCCCCACCGGCTTCAACTTCCCGCTCTCGTCAATGAGGTGGTTGTAGTACACGTTTCCGGCTCCCTGAATGTGCCCGCCCGGCATGCCGGCGCGCGGATTGGTGCCGTTGTATACCTCCGGCGCGCGCGCATCCAAAATCCTCACGCCCTGCTGGTGCAGGTTATTCTTGACGTAGTTCAAATCCGTGATCACGTCGCTCTGCGGGCACGCCTGGAGATTCCCGGGCTTCACCTCGGGCACTTCCTTCACCAGGGCCCGCCCCTCGGACTTCCACGCGGGCATGCCGCCGTCCAGTACCGACGCGTGCGCGCCCAGTCCCATCGCGTCCAACGTCATGTAAACCCGGGCCATCGGGGTCAGCCAGTCCTTGGTTATATACAGGACGATGCGGGAATCGTTGCTCACTCCCAGTTTCGAGAACACCGCCGTCAACTGCGCGATGGCGGGCAGTTCCAGGGTCAGGGGAGTTTCCCCTGGCTTGGTGCTGATGTCGCGAGGGTCCAGCAACACAGACCCCGGAATATGCGCCTCGTCGTACTCCGCCTTCTGGCCGATCGCCAGCACCACCAGGTTCTTGTCCTTCAGATGCTCCCCCAGCCAGGAGGTTGAAACCAGCATGTTTTCGCGCGTCCCGTGCCCTCCGCAGGTCGCCGCCCCAAACGTTTCCGCCGGCTGCCACAGCGCAAGACCAGCCATGCATCCAAATACCACCATTCGTTTTCGCATGTTCATGGAAGACTCTCCCTCATCTTGCCACTTGGGGCCGCCCAGCACCAGCGGCACTGGATTGCCAGGATTGCCACTCCGGCATGCTGCCAATTTACCTCAGATTCCGTCCGTCCGGGCCCACACCCTGCCACACCCTGCCATGCTGCATCCTGGCACGCGCCTGTCGGGCTTGGCCCGGCCACTGACGCTACACTGGTCCTTCATGCCCCGACGTCCCACCGAGCTCCTCGCGGCGGCTCTCTGCCTGACCGGCTGCGGGTACATTGGTAGTCCGCTGCCTCCCCTGGCCAACGTTCCGGCCCCCGTCAGCGAACTTGCCGTCGTCCAGCGCGGCGCCCGGATCATCGTGCACTTCAAGCTACCCACCGCTACCACCGAGGGCGTGGAGATCCAATCTCCCCTTAAGCTCGACCTGCGCATCGGTCCCGCAACCGGCACTCCTTTCCACGCCGCCGAATGGGCCGCCCAGGCCACGGCGGTACCCCCGGGTCCCATCGAAAACGGAGTGGCAACTTATGCGATCCCTTCGCCACAGTGGACCGGCAAGGACGTCACCATCGGGGTTCGAGTGATCGGATCCAACGGAAAGGAATCCAACTGGTCGGCTCTTGAAGCCCTGCCCGTGGTTCCCCCTCCGCAGCAGCCCGGCCCCCCCAAGCTCGAAAGCACCGCCCAAGGACTGCGGCTCACCTGGGAAGGCCCCGCCGGCGAATTCCGCATTTACCGCCGTGCGGGGGACGAGAAGGCCTTCACCCGCCTGGCCGACGCCCAGCCGCCTGGCTGGACTGACCGGACCACGGAATTCGGCAAGCCCTACACCTACGTGGTCCAGAGAATCGTCAAGCTCGGCGGCAACAGGGAGGCGGAGAGCGATCCCTCCGAGGAGGCCGGCATGACCCCCGAAGACACCTTCCCGCCCGCCGCGCCGTCGGGTCTGCGTGCCTCTCCCGCCGCCAATTCCGTCGAGTTGTCGTGGGATCGCAACCTGGAGCCGGGCCTCGCCGGTTATCGCATCTACCGCGCCGCCGCTGGAGGGGAATTCGAGAAAATTGCCGAAGTGTCGCAGATCCCGGCCTACTCGGATCGTGCCGTGGAGCACGGCAAGCTGTACCGTTACGCAGTGTCCGCGTTCGGCAAGTCGGGCTTCGAGAGCCCCCGGTCCGCCGCTGCCGATGCGACCCTGCCCTGATTAAGCGGCATGGGCGCTAAAATAACGCAGCCCGCTCTTGGCAGACATAAATAGGCATCGCTCCCGGAATCGATGGAGCCAGGCCTGGGCGATGACCAACGCGGCCAGGAGAAGGACCACGCAGGCGAGAGCCGCTGCTGCACGATTCATTCCATCTGTTCGGGTTTGACCGCCTCGATCCGAATCTCCCTCAAGGACTCGCTGCTCTGTGGCAGCGCCTCTTTGCCCGGGGGAAACTGGTTGGCGTTGAGGACAAAGGCCAGAATCTCGGCGTTGGCTTCGCGGCTCAAGCTTCCGGGTTTGTTTTGCGGCATGGTGCTGCGAGTACGGTCGAACAGGTCACCCACGGTAAGTGTGTTCCAGTTCGCCAGGAACTCGCCGCCGGCCAGCGGCGGCGCCGATTCTCCGCCCCCCAGCGTGTCCCCGTGACAGGAGCCGCAGAGCTCACTATAGCGCGTCTGGCCTCGCTTGGCCTGTTCCGCGGTGTAGACTCCGTCCCAAACCGAGCGCTGCCTCTGCGAGACTCCGACTCCGGCAAGGCCCAGAACCATCGCGACTGCAACCCTGATCCTCATGTGATCTCACTATACATCACACGCGCCGGCATCCCGCTCCACACCGGACCGGATGGTCGCGGGCCCGGAGAACACGCTCTATTCCGCCGGGCCGGCCAGCCTTACTCTGCGTCGGGCAGCGCGTATGCGAGATACTCGCCGGCATAATTGCCGCCGCTGACGGCGATGATGATGTACTGTTTGCCCTGCCACATGTACGTCATCGGGGAGCCGCTGACCGGGGCCGGCATCCAGACGGCGCCGACTTCCTTGCCGGTGGCCTTGTCGTAAGCACGCATCATGGCGCCGCGAGGGTGGGTCACGGAGGTCACCTGGGTATCGCCGATGATCACGAGGGTTTTGGTCACCAGCACGCCGCAGCCGTTGTAACCGTTCATTCCGGTATTGGGGATGTCTTTGCCTTTCAGGGCGGGATGCAGGCGGATGTTGTCGGGCGTTTCGCCGTAGGGCACCTGCCACTTCAGCTCGCCCTTGTCGAGATCGATGGCCGAGAGCACGCCATACGGAGGCTTCACGATTGGCAGCCCCTGGATCAGCAACCCGCCCGCCGCCCCACCTCCGCCCCCGCCTGCCGCGCCGCGTCCGCCCGCCGCAGGGGTCCCTTCAGTCGCAGGAGCCGCCGCCGCGCCGCGCCCGCGCCCCGCAGGGGCCCCGTCAGTCGCAGGAGCGGTTGCCCCGCGGCCGCCACGCCGGCCCGGCTGTTGAGCATCGGCGGCCGAGCCGAACCCCGGGCCTTCCATCACGCGGAAGGGCTGGTCCTCACGTCCGGCGACGTAGCGGATGTCCGAGAATCCCTCGGGCGGCTTGCGCAGCGACACCGCCGAGACAAACGAATTCGCTGCCTGCACGTACACCGTGTGGGTTTCGGGATCGAATCCGCCGCCGGGCCAGTTGGTCCCACCCGTGGCGTTGCCCATGCTGATACCACCCAGCCATTTGTTGGGGTCACCCACCACCGGCGGAGTAAACATGCCCTCCACGCGGTAGTGTTTGAGCCGTTCGATGGCTTCGGCTCGCATCTCGGGCGTGAAGTCGATCAGGTCGTCCGGGACCGTCAACCAGGCGCGCGCGTAGGCGGGCGGCTTGGTTGGAAACGGCTGGGTGGGAGAGGTCTTCTCGCCCGGCACGTCGCTCTGCGGGACGGGGCGCTCCTCGATGGGCCACACCGGCTGCCCGGTAACGCGGTCGAATACGTAGAGGAACGATTCCTTGGTGGGCACCGCCACCGCCTTGACCGGCTTGCCGTTGACATTGATATCCATCAGCAGGGGCGCGGAGGAGAGATCGTAATCCCAGATCGGGTGATGCACGATCTGGTAGTGCCACTTGCGCTGGCCGGTCTTGAGGTCGACGGCGACGAGGCTCTCGCCGAACAGGTTGTTGCCGGGCCGCTCTCCGCCGTAGAAATCGGAGGTTGGCGATTCGACCGGCAGGTACACCAGCCCAAGCTGCGGATCGACCGTGATCTGTGTCCACACGCCCGTGTTTCCATTGGTTGCCCAGGAGCCGTTCTCCCAGGTATCGTTGCCGAACTCGCCGGGTTTGGGAATGGTGTGGAAGGTCCAGAGGAGTTTGCCGCTCTTCACGTCGAAAGCGCGGACCAGTCCCTTGGTGTTATTGTGCGTGGGAACCGTCATCCCTTCTTTGAAGGCCGAGCCGACAATCACCACGTCGTTGACGACCGTAGGCGCGGAATGCAGGCCGGCTTCACCTTTTTCGAGGTCGATCTGCTGGCCCGTGCCCGTCACCATGCCGGTCTTGAGGTCGATGGTGCCGTCCTTGCCGAACGTTTGGACCACCTGGCCGTTGCGCGCGTTCAGCTCCATCAGGCGGTAGCCGGTAGTGACGTAGATGACGCGGTCATCGCCCTTGCCATCGCTCCAGAAGGCCAGGCCACGGCCGGAGAGCTGGCGCGGCGAGATGGCGGCCCGGAGGCCTTCGCGCACGCTGTGCATCCAGATCATCTCCCCGGTTTTGGCCTCTAGGGCGACCACCGCGCGACGGGTTCCGGCGGTGGCGTAGATGACGCCGTTCACCATCAACGGCGTGCCTTCGAGCTTGTACTCGGGGCGCGTTCCGAGATTGTCGGTCTTGAAGCGCCAGGCGATCTCCAGCTTGCTGAAGTTGGAGGCGTTGATTTGGTCGAGCGGGCGGTACTTGCTGCCCCCCAGGTCTGCCGTGTAGGTGGGCCATTCGGTGTCTTTGGGACGCCACTGGCTCCAGGAAGGCAAGGCCATGTACGTGAGGCCCGCGATGACGGACCAGATCACAATCGTCTTGCGGTAGGGGTTACCCATCTTTGAGGTTCTCCTTGAGTGCGCTGGAGCGAATTTTAGTATAGCGGCCCGCGAAATACAAGTAGCGTCCGAACGGCCAATAGCGTCCGAACGGCCGGTAGGCCGGTCATCCTGGAGCGTCGCTCCAGATTACGGATGCGCGGCGATTCGGGGTTGTGCAGCCTGCCCTGCATTAGCTACTTGTCGGGCGTCTTCACTTTCTCAGTAGGAAAGGTGTCGGGATCCGGAGCGCCCGTGCCGGTCGAACCGAGGAAAAGCTTGCGGCCGTCGGGGAACGTCACATTGCGCGCGTTGGCGCGCTTCTCGGAATGATCGCGTGCCTGGTAGCCATCGACGACGATAGCGGTTCCCACCGGAAACGTGTTCTTGTTAGCCCCGCGCCGGAGAAGCGTGTTCGGACTTCCGCCCTCCACCATCCAAACTTCCTTGGTGCCGTCTTCTTTGGCGATTTCCACGTGAATCCACGTGTGGGGATTGACCCATTCGATTTTCACGATCTTGCCTTTGAGCAGGACCGGACTATTGGCATCGAATTCCGATCCAAAGGCGTGATGAGCCGCCGCCGGCCGAACAGCCGTTAACGCGGTGAAGAATGCCACCGTAGCGCATATCATTGGTGTCAGGAGTCTCACTCGCATAGAATACCTCCAGCTTTCTTGGTCATTTCGCGGCCTTGGCCGCCGCTTGTTCCTTGTCCCGCAGTCGCGCGCCTTTCAAAATATCGGTCAGCGCGTAATTCGCCTCATGACAGGCGTATTCGTAAATGTGGGCGTCGGTGGCCGGCCAGGTATACTCGCCGGTCCAGGGCTTACTCCAGGTTGCCGGGTCGTCGATGGTGAAGCGATACAGAAGCGTTCGATCGTCGACGCGAGAGAAGCGCTCGATCACGTGCAGGTCCTCTGTCGATCCGCGGAACCGGGTCTTGGCCGTAAAATTGGTGGTATCGACCACCAGGGTGTCGCCTTCCCAATGACCGACTGAGTCTCCCATCCACAGACGGATGTTCTTGGCCACGTGCTGGGCGTTCATCCGCACGATTCGCGCATCATGCACCATCTCGGTCAGAATCATTACCGCGTCCGGCGTTTGCACGATCTGATGGAGATTGTTGTAAAAGTAATCCGGCAGCGCCGGCGGTCCCGAGGTGGAACCGAAACCCAACAGGCAGCGCTCGCCGAGCGGGCGGCGCTCCGGATCGTCATAGGCGCCGGGGGCTTTTTCCAGCCCCGGATCATTACTGTTTTCCTGTGCGTCCGAGGTCGGCCTGGCCCGGGCCGCCGCCATTCTCTGCGCCGCAGCGGGAGTCATTGGCGGGACTCGGCCGTTTGGTGGATCGACGACGATTGACGACCGGTTTTCACCATTCACGACGGTGTAAGCCGAACCTGGATCGAGCCAGCCGGTGTTGTACCCGCCGACGTTGCCTGCCGGGCCAAGGGATCCATCCCCGCCCTTCGGAGGCGCGGGCCGATCGCCTTGAAGGGATTGATCTCCCTTCTCCCTTTGCAGGGCCGCGGCAGTCTCCAGCTTACGCGCCTCCTCTTTTGTGTACACAGCGTTGGCGCCGGATGGCCGTTCGACCGGCGTTAAAGTGGCAAGATCGTAGGTGCCCTGCAGGTCGGGGTGGCCGTCGGCCATGCGGCGCGGGCTTGAGGTTTTGGCCGGCGCCTTGGCGTTTTGAGCGGCCGCCGGGTTAGGTGTCCACAGTAGCAGGGCAGCCATCGCCGGCATGCCCGCCAGTTTCAGTATCAGATGCCGCATAGCAATTCCTCCTTGCTATCATCGGCTCAGCGGCTTCTTGCGCCACTGGCCGTACACCAACTCTTCCACGAACTCGACGCACTTGAAATCCAGGATCTGGGCGTTCTTCTCCTGACGTCTGTAGAGCGGCATGCTGATCTTCCAGGGGCGCGTGAAAACTTTGGGATCCTCGATCGTGGCTTCGTAGGAGATCACATCCGGACTGGTGCGACTGTAGCGCTCGACGACGTGCAGGGCGTCACTATGGAAATTTCCTGCCCTGTCAAACCAGGTTTGGTCGTTGAAACCGCTCACGTCGACGACCAAAGTGTCTCCCTCCCAGTGGCCGAAGGACTGTCCCATCCAGGAGTCGACCTGCGCCGGCCCCGGATCTTTGAGGTAGATATTGCGCACCGCGCCTGCGTACTGGTAGGCAATGAAAATCTGGCTCGCGCTTTGAAGAATTCGAAACGGCTGAGGAATGTAGGTCGCACGCGGAACTCCGGGCAGGTAGCACTTGATCTCCGGATCGCGCGACAGCCAGTTCGCCTGGTTCTCGTTCTTTTGGACCAGGGCCTCCGGTTTGTAAGGGATCACGCCGCCATCCACCACGCCGAGGCCGGGAGGCACGGCGCCTACTGCTCCCAAGGCCAGCACGGGGCCCGCCGGCACCGGACCGTACGGGCCCGGCATGAGTGCCATCGCAGGCCGCGCATTGTGCCCCTCGAGATCATAGTTGGCTTCGTTGAGCGTCTGCCAGATTCCGTTGAGGTCGGGTTTGCCGCCGTCCGCCCGAGGTGCGCGATAGGGTGGACTCTGGCCCGCCAACGGCATGGCAGCGGCCGCCAGCACGGCGCCCGCGACAAGAATCCTCATCGCCCTCTGAATGGTAATCCGCATCAGCCCCAGCATCCTTTCAGCCCATCATACAGGATTCCCGGCCCGCCAGCACCGCTCTTCTTGACCGGCCGTACGGTAGGGGAATCCTTGTGCGCTCACTGGTCTAGTGTCCCTTCGAGGGGGCGGGGCGGCCGAACCTGGCGGCATCAATCGGAACATTCGTCTGCACCTCACTGAGTTGAATGGCATCTCGCCCGCCCAGCCATGCGAAGAGCATGCGAAACGGCATCTTGATCCCGTTAACCTCGCGATAATCCGCGTAGTCGATCTGCGTTGGAACGCGGCCGATCGGTGACTTGCCGTAGCGCACCATGCGCACCAGCAGGCCCGACTCCTTGTCGAAGTACAAAGTCGCCAGAGTTCCCCGTGGAGTTGTCCCCTGCACCACGTCGACGATGCGATCCTGTCCCACCGCCACCATGCTGGACTGGTTGGACGTTTGGCTGGACGGTCCGGGAAGGTCGCTGATGGTGACCGGCATGCTGACGCGCAAATTGGTGAGGACCTGCCTGATTTGCCCGGGAAAGGAAAGCTGCGCGTCCAGCCTGGCCCCATCCAACTCGCCTCCGGTCAACTGGTACTCGCCTAATATAGTGAGCGGTGTCTCCATCCAGGCCTCGTGGCCATTGAAAATCCTGAGGCTGTCGCCGCGCTCCGGGGAGTCCGGGAAGTCGATTACCGTGGCCCGCTGATCCGGAAACTTCGCAAAGATCTGGACCTTGCCTCCGCCGCCGAAGCCGCCGAACCCCACGCTCGTACCCTTGGCGGTGAAGCTCTTTAAGCCTGCCAGCCGCTCAGTCCCACCGATCGTCTGAAGATATTTGTCAACGATCTTGTCGGCTGAAGGCTGGCCAGGCATCTGGGTGAGGACATCATCCATTTCCTGGGACCCGGGACCGTACACGTTCTCCAAAGCTGGGGTAGTTGCCGGGCGATCGCGGCCGTGATGGCAACTCCAGCAGGTCACCATCTGTCGTCCCGAGAAATTGTCGTGGTTGATGGCCGTCACCATCCGGACCATCTTGCGCGCCATCAGTTTTTTTGGCGTGTCGGCCGCCCAATCCACCTTATCGGTGCCGGCCCCGGCATGACACTCCGAGCAGTCAAAGCCCAGGGCGGCGCACATGATACCCATGGTTCCCATAAAATCGTCCACGGGGATCCCTTTCAGCACCTGCACGTTCTTGAACACCTGCTCCGACGTCTGTGGGGTCGCCTGCGATGCAGCCTGCGGAGCCCCTAACGCGACGGCCACCAAACATATAAGGGCCGCCACTGCCATGGCAATCGCGGCCCGCGTTCCAACGCTATTTCTTGACATATTTCTTCACGTCCTTGGGGCCCACTTCCGCCCCGTATACATTCCCCTGAGCGTCCGCCGCAACTCCTTCGGACATGCTGGTCGAGCCCGTTCCCGGCGACGGGTCCGGAATAAAAGCCGTCACCGTGCCGTCTTTCGCGCTGCCGATTCGGATGCCGCGCTTCCATCCGGGGTTGTGGCCGTAACCATCGCGGTCTGTGGATTCGGAATCGGTCACGTACATGACATCGTTCTTATCGATGAAGATGCCGCTGGGCCGGCTGAACTGCTTCCACTCTTCGATGAAGTTGCCGTCCTGGTCGAAAATCTGGATGCGGTTGTTGGCGCGGTCGCCCACAAAAAGCCGCCCCTTGGAATCGAAGGCCAGGCAATGCGGCACCTCGAACTGGCCTGGACCCGATCCGTGCCCGCCCCATTGCTTGATGGCCTTCCCATCTTTCGAAAACTTCAAGACGCGCGCATTGCCGCGTCCGGGGCTGTGGCCGTCGGAAACGAAAATGTCGCCGTTCGGCGCAATCGCTACGGCATTCGGCTGGTTGAATGTGTCCGGGCCATCGCCCGCCACTCCCGCCTTGCCAAGTGTCATCAGAATCTTTCCGTCCGGGCTGAACTTGAACACCTGGTGGCCCTTTCCGTTTGCGCCCTGCCCGTCCGTCAGCCAGAGGGTGCCGTCCTTTTCGATCCAGATGCCGTGGGGGAATATGAACATGTTCGCGCCGAAGCTCCCCAGCAGCTTGCCGGAGGGGTCGAATTCCAGCACAGGCGGCACATCCGAGTTCGCGCAGGAATTCGCGCCGCATCGCTCGGCGACCCAGATATGGCCGCTGGGCGCGACGAACACCGCGCTCGACGATCCCATCGTCCGCCCTTCCGGCAGCGTGAACCAGTGCTCCACCGTGCGGTACGGGTTGGGTTGAGAATTGGGCTGGGCACGGCCGTTCTCCGCTACGGCAATCCAGGCAATGAATGCAATCATCCCGAGTTTCATTGGCCCCCTCCAGTCGGATGATTATACTACCTCCGCGCCTCCACGTACGCGATTCCCGTCAGGCTGCCCTGGCCGGTCAGCAGGATCTTGCGAGACGAGCCATCCAGGTTGGCACTGGAGACGTTTCCGCCCAGGTCCGTGAAGAACATGCGGCCGCCCTTCAGATCCAGCGCGATGCCGATGCCTTCCTGCAAGCCCGGCACCAGCACTTCCACCGGCGCGCCGCGCTGGTCCATCGGAGCGCGGTTCACGGTGTTGCCGCGCGGCGGATCCCCGCGGTCGGTCCAGTACATCATGCGGGTGCCAAGATCGAGATCGAGGTCGATCGGCTCTGGCAGGCGGTCCTGGAGCACCTCAATATCGGTCCGATGTGCGGGACCTTGTCCGCGGGGAGTCTCGATTCCGGCGCGGTGGATGGTACCGAGGCCTGCGTTGTCGCCGCCCTTCTGCGTCCAATAGATCTGGCCGCGGTCGAGGTCGAGTGCGATTCCCACGCACCAGTTGCGCGCATCGCCTCGCGCCTCGTCGCCCTTGGCGGTCTCCACCAGCGTCTCGATGTGTGAGCCATCCAGGTTGGCGCGCATGATGCGCATGCCTTCGCGGTCCGCCCAGTAGAGCTTGCCGTGTGCTTTGTCGATCTTGAGTTGCTTGGGCGTGAATGTGCCGCCGGCCGGCACGATGGTGGTGAGGTTCGTGCCATCGAGGTTGGCGCGCTCGATGGAGCCGTCGTCGACCTTCACCTTGCCCATGTTCGTCCAGTAGAGGTGTCCGGCATCCGCATCCACCGCAATGCCATCCAAGCCGGTGCGGTGATCCTGCAACAAAACCCGGACGTTGGATCCGTCGCTGCCGGCCGACAGCACGCGCCCGCCCTTAAGGTCCAGGAAATAGAGCGCGCCGATGGTGGCCTTCAACGGCGCCGCGGGATCGTCCGATGCAGCCGGAACGGCTGCTATCGTGCCCAAAAACGCGATCGCCAGAATTGCCGTTCCCGACCAACCGGCCGGTATGTTCTCAGCCATAGGCGCTATTATGCCAGAAGTTTGCTCATGGAAGAATATTTTGTGGTGGAGTGATTTGGCGTGGTTCAAGGCGGCAGCCCGCGCGGAATAGCTCCCGAACCTTGGAAACCACCCGCTTCCGGACTCCCCTTCCGGACCCTTTCCCTACTTCATTGACAGGGATTGGGGTGATGATACAATAGCAAGGAATCCCGATTCCAGTAATCCCTTTGATTGCAGGAGCATGCGATATTCGCATCCTGACTGGGACCAAAAGAATCCAAGTAGGTGGCTATGGCGTACGTTCTTCCGATACCGCATCTGGCCCGCACCGAGGCCGAGCCTTTGCTCGCCACCATCGGCAACACCCCGCTGGTGCGCCTCGAACGCATCCCCAGCGAATTCCCCGGAATCGAGATCTGCGCCAAGGCGGAGTACTTCAACCCCGGCGGCTCCGTGAAGGACCGCGCCGCTCTCAACATGGTTCTCGATGGGGAGCGTTCCGGGAAGCTCAATCACAATCGCATCATCCTGGATTCCACCAGTGGCAACACCGGAATCGCCTACGCCATGATCGGCGCCAACCGCGGCTACAAAGTGAAGCTGGTGCTGCCGTCTAATGCCTCCCCCGAACGCAAACGTATCCTGCAGGCCTACGGCGCCGAGACGGTGTTCAGCGATGCCAACGAGGGTTCCGACGGCGCGATTCGCATGGTCCGGCAGATCTACATGGCCGATCCGGACCTGTATTTTTACCCCGACCAGTACAACAACCCGGCCAACTGGAAGGCGCACTTCGAGCACACCGGCCCCGAGATCGTCAAGCAGACGGGCGGGCGGCTCACGCACTTTGTGTCGGCCATGGGCACCAGCGGAACGTTCACGGGCATTACCCGCCGGCTTCGTCGGGACCTGCCGGAAGTGAAATGCTACTCGGCCCAGCCATCCAGCGGCTTTCATGGGCTCGAAGGGCTGAAGCACATGCCGACCGCCATCCGGCCAGGATTCTACGACGATCAGTTGGCCGATGGCAACCTCTGGATCGAAACCGAAGACGCGTACAAGATGGTGCGGCGGCTGGCGCGCGAAGAGGGGTTGCTGGTGGGCATCTCGTCCGGCTGCAATGTGCACGCGGCCACGCTCCTGGCCAGGGAGCTCGTGGCGCGCGGCGAATCCGCTATGATTGTCACCATGCTCTGCGACAGCGCCGAAAAATACCTGAGCGAACATTTCTGGGACGATTGATGATCCGGATCGAATCTGAAGCCTGGGGGGCCATGGTAACGCACGCCCGCCAAGCCTATCCGAACGAGTGCTGTGGGGCCATGCTCGGGTCGGCGGATGACAGCCAGAAGGCCGTGCGGGTGGCCATGCCGCTCGAAAATGCCTTCGAGGGAGCGCAGGCCACGCGGTACGAGCTTCGTCCCGAGGATCTGCTGGCCGCCGACAGGGCTGCGCGCGAACGCGGCATGGATCTGATCGGCATCTACCATTCGCACCCCGACTGCGACGCCTATTTTTCCAGGACCGATTTGCAGAATTCGTGCCCGTGGTATTCGTTCGTCGTGCTATCCATTCAGAAGGGCGAATTCCACCACGCCAACAGTTGGCTGCCGAACTTCGATCAGACCGAAGCGGCGAAAGAGGAGCTGATCTACTGATATGGCCAAAGTCTTGATTCCGACCCCCCTGCGGCAGTTTACCGGCAAGCAGGATGCGGTGACCGTGTCGGGCGGCACCGTGGGCGAAGTGCTCAACACGCTCACCGCCCAATTCCCCGATCTGCGAAGGCAGATCTTCAACGACGAGGGCAAAGTGCGTAGCTTCGTCAACGTGTATTTGAACGACGAAGATATCCGTTACCTGAGCAAGGATGCCACCCCGGCGAGCGCCGGCGACACCATTTCGCTGGTGCCCTCGATTGCGGGCGGCTCGACCCTGGCCGCACCACCGGTTTCCGGCGGCTCGACGCAGGCTGCGCCGGACGAGGCCACGCTCTCCAACGACGAGATCTTGCGTTACAGCCGGCATCTCATCATCCCGGAAGTCGGGATCGAGGGACAGCAGAAGCTGAAAGCCGCGAAGGTGTTGCTGGTAGGCGCGGGCGGGCTGGGCGCGCCTTTGGGACTCTACCTTGCCGCGGCGGGAATCGGCCGGATCGGCATCGTGGACTTCGACGTGGTGGATTTCACCAACCTGCAGCGGCAGGTGATCCACTCGACTGCGGACGTCGGCAGGAAGAAGCTGGATTCCGCGGCGGAGAAGATGCAAGCCATCAATCCCAACGTCAGGATCGTGAAGCACGAGACGGCGCTTTCGAGCGAAAACGCGCTCGAAATCCTGAAAGACTACGACCTCATCGTGGATGGCACAGACAATTTTCCCACGCGCTACCTGGTGAACGACGCCTGCGTGCTATTGGGAAAACCCAACGTCTACGGCTCCATTTTCCGGTTCGAAGGACAGGCGACGGTTTTTGCGTACGAGGGCGGCCCCTGCTATCGCTGCCTGTACCCCGAGCCGCCTCCCCCCGGCCTGGTTCCGAGCTGCGCCGAGGGTGGCGTTTTGGGCATCCTGCCCGGCACCATCGGCCTGATCCAGGCCACCGAGACGGTGAAACTGATTCTGGGAATCGGCGAGCCCCTGGTAGGCCGGCTGCTGCTCTACGACGCGCTCGGCATGAAGTTCCGCGAACTGAAGCTGCGTAAGAACCCGGACTGCCCGATGTGCGGCGAGCACAGGACCATCACGAAGCTGATCGACTACCATCAATTCTGTGGGGTGCCGCAACCGGGAGCGGCGCCGCAGCCCGCCCAGGAGACCAAGGTGAACGAAGGCGAAATCGAAGTTACCGAAGTGAAGCAGAAGATCGATCGTGGCGACAACTTCGTCCTGATCGATGTGCGCGAGCCGCACGAGTACAAGATCTGCAATATTCCCGGCGCTAGGTTGATCCCGCTGGGCGAGTTTCCCAGGCACGTGGGTGAGTTCGACCCGGAAGCCGATATCGTAATCCACTGCCGCAGCGGTGTGCGCAGCGCCAAGGCTTGCGGGATCCTGCGCCAGGCCGGCTTCCAGCATGTGCGGAACATGGTGGGCGGGATTCTGGCGTGGAGCGATA
>JAIQFL010000425.1 GCA_020073365.1 Terriglobia bacterium
GGTGGTCTTCTGAATCTTCCGCAGCGACCAGCCAAGCCGCCCCAAAGCGATAACTTGCTGTTTCTTTTCCTCGTTCAAGACATTGCTCACATCGACCGAGGGTACCTGCCCTCGTGTCGAAATCAACGTCCTGAATGATGGTTATCGTTGGCCGGTTTTGAAGTGACCCTCTATGGCCGGTTTTGGGTGACCCCCGAGGCTTTCCCAAGGTGCCGTTGACCAGAGTGAGCTGGGACACAATGCCGCATCACGCTCTGGCTTACGTGTTTTTTGGACACGTGAACATTGATTATGACGGGTCACCGACCGCCTATGGCCCGCGCCAGATGATGAATCCGCAGCCGGACGACGACTTGACAAACGCCGGGAACGCCACAAAAGGTTGGTTCGGTGTTATGTCGTACAGCCCCAGTGACCCCCTGGTGACGAGCCGAAAGGTACTCATCGATCCGACGGCGTCGCAATTCCTGGGAAAATTCCCGGTAATTCAGCGGAAGCTAAATGGAGATCCGAACCCGGGCTTTTATGTATCCACTACTCCTCAAGCGTATGGTAAGCCTTATCTGCAAAACAGCTACATTGATGCCTCCCGAGTTCCGTTCGGAGCCTTGGATGGGCGCCTCCGCCCTCTCGGGTTGAGCCTCGGCGATTATGGGCTGGCGATCCGGCACGATCAAAACCTGCAGAGCGCGTTCTATTTTGTGGATTCGGGTGCAACCCAGTATGCTCTCGGAGAATGCTCCCACAGGGTAGGAAAGGACCTGGGTGGCACCGGAAGAGGCAGTCACTTCAATAACAATTATCCGGTGAGTTTCATTATATTCCCCCGGTCCGGGACTGGGCCTCCGAAACTGCTCATCGAGCAATCGGACGCCACAATCCAGGCGGCCTTACGGCCGCGGTTGTTCGATCTCTCTCGGGCGAGTAATGCACAGGAGCTGTGCCTCCTGATGGGATTCAATGAGGTCGCGCCTACGAATTTGCCTCGGGGCAAAGCGAAATTGGACGAATATTTGCGCAACCCCGGCCGTCCGAAGCCCTCGAACTACGCGACCATATTGCTAGGCTTGGCTACGTTTGGATTTCAGTCGTATCTACCCTCACCAAAGAAGGTCGAGATCTTCTGATAATCGCCCCGTTTCTCTCCGCTGTCTCATGGAGCAACAGGAGTTGCAAGCTTCTTATGGAATCGGGCGATGCCGAAGACACCTGGCGCCGATGTCACCAGCTCCTGGAACTCTGGCGGAATGGTGATACGGCGTCGTTTGACGCAGCCAGCAGCCCGCTCTACATCCAACGCGGTCTTGCCCCCTCCCTGCGAAACACTTGTTAACTTCAAACCTCCCTGAAAAATATCCTGAGCTTTTCCGTTTGTCCTGATGTAGCCGCCCAGCGTTCTCGTGGGAATCGCTAGGCCACCCAAGCCTGGGCAGCGGGTGACGGCGCCAGCCGCGCCGAAGACCGTGGTTCTGGCTGCGGATTCAACATCGTTCAAGTATTTATGGAGGCTCATCATGTTTGGGATCAGAGGAGACAGCGGTTGGAAGTATGATACCGGTTCAAGCGTTAGCATCGGGGCTTTATACGTGGGGGGCGGGTGGGGAACCTTGGTTTTGACTTCTCCCACAAAAAGCAGAGCCATCTTTAAATACAAACACATCGGCGGAGGTGTTGGCGCGGGAGTCAATACCGTCGGCGAACTGACTGGCAAAGGTGGGGACGCGAGCTTCTCAGGACAGAGTTACCCCAGCGCAGGAAGGATTTACCTCCTGAATGCATTCAAGGGGCACGACCTGACCTACGGGGATATCGAAGGCCTCTGCATAATTGTCGGATTGCAAGTCACGGCTATCAGCGTGGTGGGAGGATCACTCACCGGCATGTTGCTCGGCATTCCCGCGGTACATGCAAAAGATGAAGTCGAGTCAGACCTGTTTCACCTTGCCGTAGTGTTAGGGTTCGGAGGGGCGGGGCAGATGACGATGAAAATCTTGGACTCCCAAAAGTGGTCCCAGCTTAAGACTTACGCTAAGGCGCTTTTGGTCATGGGGGGCTTTGGCAACAATGGTGCAGCAGCCGGCGTCCTGGGCAGCGTCGGCTATATCTCGGCCATTCCCTTGACGGAAGACCAAATACAGGTCGACCAGTTACCCAAATCGCATGAGGAAAACCAGATCAGAACTTCTATCACGTCAAACCTTGATGCGCCCATCATACTTCCGGCCGAAGTCCTGTTCGCTTTCGCCCACTATGATCTCAAGCCGGGTGCAGATCAGACGCTCGAGGAGGCGTGGAAGGTCATCAAAACGAAACCGGGACGCCGGCTCTCCATTTCGGGGTACACAGATAGTGTAGGACCGGCTGATTACAACGTGGTCCTTTCCAATTGGCGCGCGAAAACCGTGAAACAGTGGTTCGTCTCCCGCGGGTACCTAAAGGACTCCGAGGTGCAGACGTCGGGCTATGGAAAAGAATTTGCGGTAGCCCCGAACAACACCGATGCTGGTAGGCGGCTGAACCGCCGGGTCGAACTTCAGGTTTTGCCCACGCGGGGCTGAAGAGATTCCCGAAGACAGAAGAGATCCTCGCAGAGCAACAGCTATTCCGCCCTTCTGATAGAATCGGGCGATGCCGGAAACCCCTGGCGCGGATGTCACGCAGCTCCTGGAACTCTGGCGGAATGGCGATGCGGCGTCGTTCGACGCGGCCAGCAGTCTGCTCTACAACGAACTGCATCGCATCGCCCAATCCTATCTCCGGGGAGCGCCGGGAAACGCCACGCTCCAGCCTACGGCCCTGATCAATGAGGCCTACGTCCGCCTGGCGGAACGCTCCCACGGGCCGTTTCGCGACCGCAAACACTTCTTCGCGCTGGCGGCCAAAATCATGCGCCAGATCCTGGTAGACCGGGCGCGCGAGCGGACGGCTGTCAAACGGGGAGGAGAATCCATCGAGCGCGTTCCGCTCGACGAGGCGCGCGACGGCTTCACGTCCGACCCCGACGAGTTTCTCCTGCTCCACCAGGCGCTCGATCGGCTCACGGGCTACAACCCTTCGCTGGCCAGCGTGATCGAATTGCGATACTTCGCCGGACTCACCCTCGAGGAGACGGCCGAGGTCCTCGACATTTCAGTCCCAACCGCTAACCGCCGCCAGCGCATGGCGGAAGCGTGGTTGAGCCGCGCCATCTCGGGTACCGCGACGCCCGCCGAGGCTTCCCCATGATCGGACGGGAGCGTTTTTTCCGTTTGTGCTGTATACCATGCCTGAATTGACCGGTGACTGGGAACGTCTGGAGTCTCTGTTCACGCAGGCGGCCGACCTGCCCCCAGCCGAACGCGCGCGATACCTCGACGCACTCTCCGCTACCGATCCCGCATTGGCCCGCGAACTCACTTCCCTGCTGGACTGCGACGGCACAGCCCACCAGCGTCTCCACGGCATCATGGATCGCGTGGTCGCCGATGCCTCGCGGCTCCCTCAGTGGTCGGGGCAGGTGTTTGGCTCATATCGGGTGGTGCGCACCATTGCCGCCGGCGGCATGGGAACCGTTTTCGAAGCGGTTCGCGAGCAGGACTACCACAAACGAGTCGCATTGAAGGTGGCGGCCTCGGCAATCGGCACCCCGGCGTGGGTCGAGCGGTTTCAACAGGAGCGCCAGATCCTGGCCGGACTGGATCACCCCCACATTGCGCGGTTCCTGGATGGCGGAGCGTCGGCTGAGGGTCTTCCGTACTTCGCCATGGAACTGGTGGAAGGCGAGCCAATCACCGCTTTCGCCCGAAACCGGAAGGCCGGCCTGCGGGAGCGCATCGAGCTGTTCCGAAAAGTGTGCGCCGCAGTGTCGTTCGCCCATCAGAGCCTCGTCGTCCACCGCGATCTGAAACCGGGAAACATCCTGGTCACCGCGGATGGAGAGCCGAAGCTGCTCGATTTCGGACTGGCGAAGTTGCAGTCTCCGCTGGAGCCCGACCTGGGGTTAACGCAGACCGCGGTACCGCTTCTGACACCCGCGTATTGCAGTCCGGAACAGGTACTCGGGGGAAAAATCACTACCCGGGTGGATGTTTACCTTCTGGGCTTGATTCTGTTTGAATTGCTGACCGGCGAGCAAGCGCACCAGCTCACCGGCGGGTCTCCGGCGGAATTGCAGCAGGCGGTCTCGGAGGCGGAAGCACCAGTTCCCAGTGCCCGCGCGGCGGAGGCCCGGGAACTGGCGCTTGCCAAGTCTCTGCGCGGCGATCTGGACACCATTGTCGTAAAGGCCATCCAGAAGGACCCCGCGCGCCGGTATCAGTCGGTGGACGAGTTGAATGAGGATCTGGCGCGCTATCTGGACGGCCGGCCGATTCTCGCTCGCCCAGCCGGATGGAGCTACCGGGCAGCCAAATTCCTGCGCCGGCACTGGATTCCAGCCGGCGCTGCAGCGGCCGTTTTCCTGGCCCTGATCATAGGCGCCCTGGCTTTCGCCTGGCAGGCTCGCATCGCCGAACGCCGGTTCGAATTGACACGTAAGATAGCGCACGCCCTGCTGTTCGATATCCACGACAAAGTGCAGGCGATGCCGGAGGGAATCGAGCTGCGGGAACTGATTTCTTCTACGGCAGTGGAATACCTGGACGCCTTGTCCAAGGAAGCGGGACGGAATTACGCGCTACGCCGGGAACTGGCTGCCGGCTACCTCCGCCTGGGTTCCGCGCGATGGTCAAAGAGCGAGGCAGCCCCCTCCCATACCGGCGGGGACTCTACACTCTCCACTCTCAATCGTGCAATCGCGCTGCTGGAGGGGATGCCTTCCTCCGAACTGGCTCTCGCAGCGGCGACAGAAGCCGGGCTGCGGGACCGGCGTGGCGCGGTGCTTCAACAGAGTTCGAAAACGGATGCCGCCATCGCCGACTTCGAAAGAGCCTTAGCGGTGGCGCCGTGCACCGCGGGGCGAAGCGACTTGTGCGAGGTCCGGATTTCCGCTCTGGGGCACCTCTTCAACAGCTATGCTCCGCTCCAAGACTGGCCTGCGTGCCAAACCCTGCTCGCCGAGATGCGGCGCGCCATGGAAACCCTTCGGCCGGCAGGCGGAGAGATCACCTACCAACAGCGTGTCTTGTTCGCAGGGTTCCTGCAGATGAAGATCCTCGAAACACAGGGCAGGCATGCCGAGGCCGCGGAGAATCTGCGACGCCTGCTGCCCGTGGCCGAACAGTTGGGCGCTCAAACGCGCCTCGGCCCCAATCCGCTTCGCGAGTTAGCCCACTATTATTGCTTTCTTGGCAGGTGTCTCCGGAGGGCCGGCGAGAGTACACCGCGAGAACGGATCGAATTCCTGCGGAAGAGTCTGGAATTCGCCCAGCGCTATCTGAAGCTGGACAGCGCCGATATCAGCGCACAATTCTCGGTTGGCCTCACCCTGACCGACATGGCGGAGGACTCCGAATCCGTGAACCCAGGGGAAGCCGCTCGTCTATACCAGAAGGCGGCGGAACCATTTCTGCAGCGCCCGGAGGTGATCGCCAATGACCTGGAGCCACGGATTGACCTCTACGATACCGGCTGCCTGGCCCTGCGCTTCTTCCTCCGCAGCCATCGCCCGGAGGAGGCCGTGAGCCTGGCCCGCCGCATCAGCGCGGTTATGAGCCCGGCCATGTTCCTGGGATTGAATCTGCCGCGGAGCGAGGAGGCGCAACGTATCCAGGCGCTGTGGTGGACCGCTTCAGAGGCAGTGGAGGCACGGGCAAGTTCCGCTGAACGGCTCTGGGGCCAGGCGGTGCGCGAGGCACAGGAGGGTCTGCTCCGGACCCCGCAGGACGCTGTGATCCAAGCCAGCGCAGCATTTGCCTTCGAAGGCTGGGCGGAATGGCTCCGCACCGCCGGCCGGCAAGCGGACGGCGAAGTCTATGGGAAACAATCGCAGGCCCTATGGTCGCGCCTGAGCGCCGCGTTTCCCGCGAACGGGTTTCTCCGAACCCACGCACAGGGTCCGTCACCCTTCGAGTCTCACAAGAATTGAAGCCGATCGCGCCAGGGTGGGTGGCACCCTGAACTACAGTCTCCCCGGCGTGGACCCGAAGGTCCGCTTGAACGCCGCGATGGACGCGCTGATGCTGGCGTACCCCGTATCCAGAGCGGCATCGGTTACGGATTTTCCTTCCGCCAGCAGCCGGATGGAATGCAACATCCGGACCTTCTGCTGCCACAAGCCAAAGCTGATCCCGGTTTCCCTGCGAAAGAGGCGCTCCAGGGTTCTGCGGCCGGCGCCGAAACGGCGCGCCAGCTCATCCAGCGTCTCCTCGCCGGCAGGACGCGCCAGCACGTGCTCGGCCACGGTTATGGCGCGCGGGTCTGCCGGCAGGGGGAGGGCCAGCGGCGTCACCGGAGCGATGTCCATTTCGTCCAGCAGCACCTTGAGCAAACGATTGTGGGCGGGGATGCGCGAATCGAGCGCGCCCAGGTCAACCACCCGCAGAATCAGTTCCCGCAGCAGGGGTGTCACCGAGATGCAGCCGGGACTCAAGCTGGTGGCCTCCACGGAAAAAGACGCGCTGCCGATCCTGCAGAAGGCCCAGGAAAGCCGTCCGAAGGACATCGAACGCTACGAGTTTGTGTTGCGGACGGCCATCGAGACCACTTCCGAGAGCCTGGAATCGGCGCAGCAGGACCTCGGCAAGCGGACCCAGGCTGTGGAGGCTCGGGAGGAGCGGGAGAAGAAGGCCGTCGAAGAGGCCCTGACCCCCGTCGAGCGCGAGGGCAAGCAGGCCGACGACAAGAAAGTCGCGGAGAAGGCCGCGGCCGAGGCGGACAAACCCCCGGCGAGAAAGCCGCCGACATTGCTTCGCCCCGGCGAAAAGGTAGGCGATAAGCGGGAGAAGAAACAGGACCAATAGACGCCCGCTTTCCGCGTGCCACACCGGCACTCCTTTTTGATATATCATCTCTCCGGGAGGCTTTCCCACATGGCAACCTTGAGCCGCAGAGAGATTCTCATGGGCGCGCGGTATCTGGCCGCCACGCCCCTTATCGGCACCGCGATGGGGCAAACGCCATTTCAGGTGAAGGCGGTATCCCAGCTAAAAGGCGCCGCAAGATCGGTTGTCATCCCGACCCACGAGTTCGCGGGCCCCAACGGCGCGCCGTGGATCGAAGAGCGCCTCGATTTCCCGGCAAACTGGGACCTCCAGGTGATGGACATGGCGGGGCACAATCTACCGGTCATGACACCGCGGCTGATCGCGGATCAGTGCGCCAAGCCGATCGGCACGAAGTCGCTCGCGGAACTGGCCGCAGGGAAGAAGACCGTCGCCATCAGCTTCGATGACCTCACCCGCACCACACCGGCTTACGCGGTGACGCCCTGGATGATCGCGGAGCTGAACCGGGCGGGTATCCAGGATGAGAACATCCTGTTCATTGGTTCGTTCGGCACGCACCGCGCCATGACGCAGGAGGAAGTGGGGCGGAAGCTGGGACCGGAGATCGCGAAACGGTTTGCGTGGCTGAACCACGACGTGTTCGACAACGTGAAAGAAGTCGGCACCACCACCCGTGGAAATAAGGTTCTGGTGAACCAGACCTTCCTCGGGGCGGACCTGACGATCTGCATCAGCGGCATTAAGGTGCACCAGGATGCCGGTTATGGCGGCGGCGCCAAGGCGATTCTGCCGGGACTTGCCGCCCTGCCGACGGTGGAATACAACCACACTCAAATCCTGACGAAGGTCAAGACCACTGGTCCGGTGAAGGTCTTCAAGAACGACATGCGCCTGGACATGATCGAAGCGGCCAGGATGGCCAAGGTCGATTACACCATTCAAATCATGTACAACGACCGCCTGAGGCCAACCCAGCTCTGGGCGGGCGACATCGTGGAGGCGCATCATGCGGGCGTACGTGTGGCTGCCAAAACGTATTGCACGCCGACGCTCAAAGACGCGGATATTGTGGTAGCGAACGCCTATCCGCAGAACGCGCAGGCGTTCCACGGCGGATTGTGGATCAACTACTCGGTTCGCGACGGCGGCACAGGGGTCATGGTCGTCCAACACCCGCTGGGCCTGGACCCGGTTCACTACCTCAACAACCGCCTGGCCGGACGCAGCGGGGCTACGCAATTCGATCTGACGGCGCGGCGAACGAGCGGCGGCCGGGGCGGCCGCGGCAATGCGAAGCAGGCGAACATGATCGTGTACTCGCAGTACCTGACCCGCAATATGCGGAACAACTATCGGACGGGCACATTCTTCTACGACAAGTGGGAGGACGTGATCGCGAAGCTGCGGGAACTGCATCCGGGCGATCCGAAGGTCGCGGTCTACCCTTACGCGGGCATGCAGCATCAGGAAATCGAGCTCGACGGCTAGGAGCTAAGGAACCCAACGCCTGGCGCCTGCTCTCCAAGGTCCGTAGACTTACGGGGCTGTCTTCTTGCCAGGTGTTTCCGGGGCCGTCTCAGCAACGGCGGCACGGCGCTGGGGAAAAGAGAGCTCCAATACAACACAGCCGACATCGGTCCTGAACGGCCCATGCAATTCCTCGGGAGGCCGGCTGGCGTAATGCCCTGCTTCGAGCCATAGACCAAAAGCCGCGTCGTACAGGCGTCCGCTTACTATGAAGACTTCTTCCGGGTAGGCGTGTGTCTTTCCTCCGAAGGCCGAAGTGTCCGCGCCCGGCAGGAAGCGGGTCAACCTCGTGTATTCCCCGGTAACCGGGTCGTGGCTCAACGTCACCTCCTCGGCCATCCGTTCCAGCCCTTTGACTGGTGTCCATTTTCCCCGGCCATCTTCGCTGAGGGTGTTCCAGTAGGTGGTAGTGGATTTGGTCATGCGGTGTTCCTAACAAACGGTTCCAGCAGGCAATCAATGAGAATACTACATAATCTCTTCCCGACAATCCACGAGTCCGGAGCGTATATTAGCAGGAGGAGTTGCGACAGTGTCTCGGTTAGCCTTCTTGCTGTTATTCACCGCCGGCGCGGTGGCGCAGGAGGCCAGGCATCCGCTCGAAATCCAGGCGCTGGTGGACCGGGCACGCGCGCTGCCCCGGGGACGATCACTCCCGGCCGGCGTAAAGCTCGTCGATCTGTTGCTTGAAATTCTCCATGGCGCGCGTGCGCCGCACCTTCATGGTGGCGGTCAACTCGCCCTGCTCGATGGAAAAATCGCGCGCCAG
>JAIQFL010000426.1 GCA_020073365.1 Terriglobia bacterium
CTGGTCGCTGAACGAACCGCTATGGAACGTGCCGGAACGCAAGGAATGGTCCGGCGGCGGATTTGACGAGGCGGGTGTCGCTTCGATCTGTGTCGACCCGCGCGATTCCAATCGTGTCACCATCGGCGTATCCACCGGCGGTGTCCGGGTGACCGAAAACGGCGGCGCAAACTGGCGTGCATCGGCCGACGGCATGTACGCGGAGTACTTTCCGCCTCCGCGGCATCGCGCACCAGAAGTGCAGGACGTGCATCGGCTGGTGCAATGTCCTGCCGCGCCGGACACAATGTGGGCGCAGCATCACAACGGCGTGTTCCGCTCGACCGATGGCGCCCGCTCCTGGCAAGAGGTTACCACGATCCGCCCTGCGAAGTTCGGCTTCGCGGCGGCCGTGCATCCGAAGGACCCTGACACGGCGTGGTTCGTGCCGGGCGTGAAGGATGAATGCCGTATTCCAGTCGATGCCAGATTGGTTGTGGCACGCACGCGGGACGGCGCGCGATCGTTCGACGTGCTCACGGAAGGATTGCCGCAGAGCCACGCTTACGACCTTGTCTATCGGCATGGGCTTGCCGTGGATGAGACGGGAACGCGTCTCGCCATGGGCTCGACGACCGGTCATTTGTGGCTGTCGGAGAATGGCGGGGACAGTTGGACGTTGGTTGCCGGTCACCTGCCACCCGTCACCTGCGTGCGGTTTTGCTGACGCCGCGTTGAGAGGATTCATCGGCGCGGAATGCGCTGCGCGTTCCGCCGCCCACCGCATCCGCTTGACAGGCCGCTGCGGCATCACGTATTAAACCATATGGTTAACAAAACGCCGCCATGGCCCGCGTTGTTTGCCCGGGAATGATCGTACCTGGCGCGGAATTCCGACTACCGACAAAGACCGAAAGACAGCCGCCATGGAGTCGATGCCCTCAGCAATCCGTGACCTGACACTCGTTCGCACATTCGACGCGCCGCGCGATCTGGTCTTGGAGGCGTTCAGCGAACCCAGGCACCTGGCGCAATGGTGGGGTCCGCACGGGTACACGAACCCCCTCTGCGAGTTGGATGCGCGACCGGGCGGTGCGTTTCGTATCCACATGTGCGGGCCCGACGGCACCATCCACCCGCCCCTGAGTAGGAGATGAAATGCAAGTCCAGCCCTACCTGTTCTTCGACGGTCGTTGTGAGGAGGCGGTCGAGTTCTACCGCAGCGCACTCGGCGCCGAGGTGACGATGCTCATGCGTTGGAAGGCAGGCCTGGCAGCGGTTGGTGCGGGTCTTGGGCCACGAGTTGAACAACTCGCTGGCTCCCATCAAGTCGATTGCCGGGAGCCTGGAGAGCATCCTGGCGCGCAATCCTCTGCCGGATGACTGGCGCGACGACATGCGCCGCGGCCTCAATGTCATCACGTCGCGTTCGGAAAGCCTCAGCCGTTTCATCGGCGCTTACGCGCGTCTGGCCAAGTTGCCGCGGCCCCAACTGCAGCCGCTGGATGTGGCCTCCTGCCTGGGCCGCGCGGTGAGCTTCGAAACGCGCCTGGCGGTTCAAGTGCAGCCGGGACCCGACATCACCGTGCAGGGCGACCCGGACCAGTTGGAGCAGGTGCTCATCAATCTGCTGCGCAACGCCGCGGATGCGTCGCTGGCAAGCAACCGAACGGGGATCTGGGCAGGCTGGCGCCGCGATGGCTCCATGCTGGAAATCTGGATCAAGGACGAAGGGCCGGGCCTTTCCAGCACCGCCAATCTCTTCGTGCCTTTCTTCACCACCAAACCCGGCGGTTCCGGAATCGGCCTGGTCCTGAGCCGTCAGATCGCCGAGGGGCACGGCGGCGCGCTGATGCTCGAGAATCGCGTGGCCGGCCCCGGCTGCATGGCGCGCTTGCGGCTGCCGGCATAAGCGCTCACCGCGCCTGGAGGGAAGGCGGGCAGCCAAATGTGAGCGTGGCGCTGCGGACGCCTTCTAGGTCGTGCATCCCTACTCGATGCGGACGTCAGCCTGGTGTGAAAACGTGGCACAATCTACCCATGAAGCTTCGTTACCTTCTCGCCACCGTCACCGTGGTTGTGCTGGCCGGAACGTCGGCCGGTCAGGGGACGGCGCCCACCAGCGGCAGGCGCGTTCGCCGCTTGCTGATCCATAACGCCACCGTGGTGGATGGCAACGGAACACCCGCCAGCGGGCCCAAGGACATCCTGATCGAAAACAATCTGATCGCCGACGTCATTCCGCTGGACCCCGTCGCGATGGGCCGTGGCAGTCGTGGCGGCGCGCAGGCCGATGCGGTCATCGATGCCACCGGCAAGTACGTGCTTCCCGGCCTCATCAACGCCCACGCCCACTTGCAGGAGGAGCGCGGCGGCAAACCGCAGCCCATCGAGTACGAGCTGAACATCTGGCTAGCCTGCGGCATCACCACGGTCCGCGACGTGGGCAGCGACACCAGGCGTGCGCTGGAACTGCGCCGCCAGAGCGCGGAAGGCGAGATTGCCGCGCCCCGCATCTTCATCTACCCCATGTTCGGCCGCCCGCGCAATGCCCAGGAAGCCCGCGCCCGCGTGCGTTCGCTGAAGGAAATGGGCGTCGACGGCATCAAGATTCTGGGCATCGATCGCGACACCATGCAGGCCATGGAGGATGAGGCGCATAAGCTCGGCCTGCGGATCGCGCACCACGCCGGCGTCGAGGAGACCAATGCGTGGGACGACATCCAGTTCGGCACCACCAGCATCGAGCACTGGTACGGCATCCCCGACGCGGCCATCGAGGGCGGTGTGCAGAACTTCCCCGCCAGCTACAACTACAACAACGAGACCGACCGTTTCCGCTATGCCGGCCACCTCTTCCGCGAAGCCAACCCGGAACGCCTCACCAAAGTGCTGGAGGCCATGGTACAGGCGCACGTGGCCTGGGACCCGACATTGGATATCTACGAGGCCAGCCGCGACCTGCAGCGCGCGCAGACGCAGCCCTGGTTCGCGGACTATCTGCACCCCGTTCTCGAAGAGTATTTCAAGCCCAATCCGGCCAACCACGGCTCCTACTTCATCGGCTGGACCTCCACGGACGAGATGTACTGGAAAGAGAACTACCGCCTGTGGATGGCCGCCCTGCGGCAGTTCGACCACCTCGGCGGTCTCATCGGCATTGGCGATGACGCCGGGTTCATCTACCAGATGTACGGTTTCGGCGTGATCCGCAGCATGGAACTGCATCAGGAGGCCGGCTTCCATCCTCTCAAGATCATCCAGCAGGCCACCGGCAACAACGCTAAAATTCTGGGACAGGAGGAGCGCCTCGGCCGCGTGCGCGCCGGTTTCGCCGCCGACCTGATCGTGGTCAACGGAAACCCGCTGGAGAACCTGAAGGTGCTTTACCCCACTGGCGTGGATGAGATCCGCGACGGCAAGGTGGTGCATTCCGGCGGCGTCGAATGGACCATCAAGGATGGCATCCCGTACCACGCCCCCACCCTGATGGCCCGCGTGAAGGAGATCGTGGCGCAGGCGCGCAAGAGTGGGGCAGCCGGAACGGTTCCCCGGTCGGCCCAGTAGTTGACTCATTGATATCATTGGAGATTGGATCTATGACCGTCGATGAACTGCGCGCCCAGAAACGCGACACTATCCTTGCGATTGCCGCCCGGCATGGAGTGACGAGCATCCCGGTCTTCGGCTCGTTTGCTCGCGCGGTGACGCGCACCCGGTCCGCCCCGAATCCTCAAGAAGCGCCATTCGGGAAAGTCCGGCCAATGCTGCACCAGGGTGGTGCACCTGATATCCTGATGTTGTGAAACAGCGCCCACCGTCAAACCGCCGACGGGTCTCGTCGGTGCGTCAGAGCGTCACCATTCCGGCTCAATTGGCATCTGAGGTCAAGCGAGTCGCCAAAGAAAGACATCTCACGATGAGCCGGGCACTGGTGGTACTCGCGCAGCGCGGCGTGGAAGCCGAGGCCGTAGCACGGGAGAACCTCCATGCCTCCTATCGCCGCTTTTTGGCCGAAACCGATCCCGAGTCGAAAAATGAAGCAGGGAAGGATCTGATCCGGACAATCTTCGGGAAAGACGCCATTGCCGAAGATTCGATTCGCTAACCTTCCGAGGCCTGTGTGGAAGCACATTCTCGCGCGGGTAGAGGACCGCCAGATCTCGCTCGACGATCTTCACCGCTTGCAGTTCTGGGTCCGGACGGGGCCGGTGGCTCCTGATGGCGATTGGTATAAGGACTTCGGCTCGTTCATTGTTTGCGGCTCTGGCGAGCTTCCAAAAACCGTCCTGGCAAAGGGCATGGTGTCCCTTGGTGCTCGGCTCGACTAGCCACGGACCAGGGCGCCAGGACGGGTCCGCCCCACCCAGACCCGAAGCCGCTTTCACCGCAGATTCTCGTTGAACCACTGGATCATCCGCACTAGCACATCGCGTTGGTGCTCGGGTTGGTGGAACTGGTGGCCTTCGTCGGGATACACCACCAGTTGGGTCTTCACCCCAAGCGTCTTGAGCGCGTGCCAGAACTCGTAGGATTGCGGCGGCGGACACTCGCCATCGCCGCTGCCCACTACCACTAGCGTGGGGGTCTTCGCGCGCTTGATGAAGTTGATGGGTGAGCTCTTGGCGTATACCGCCGGGTCCTCGTACACCGAAGCGCCGAAATACGGAATCATCCACTGATCGATGGCGTTCTCGCCGTAGTAACTCTGCCAGTTGGCGATGCCGGCCCCGGCCACAGCCGCGCGGAAGCGGGTGGTCTGAGTCACCGCCCACATGGTCATGAACCCGCCATAGCTCCAGCCCGTGAGGCCGATGCGCTGAGGATCGATGGGCGCCGTCCTGATGGCTTCATCCACTCCCGTCAGGATGTCGCGCAGATCGCCGCCCCCAAAATCCTTGACGTTGGCTATGGCGAACTTTTCGCCCTGCCCGTAGCTGCCCCGCGGATTCGCCATGAAGACGAAGTACCCCTGCTGTGAGAGCAGCGCCGGATTGAACCCGGGACGCGGCCAGAGGGGCTTCAACGCAGAGGCCGGCCCCCCGTGCACCGCCACCACCATGGGGTACTTCCGTTTCGCGTCGAAATGCACGGGGTAGAGCAGCCAGCCTTGCACGCGGAACCCGTCGCTCGTCCAGTGTAGGCTCTTGGCCTCGCCCCACAGCGGCTTGCGCTGGCTGTTCAACCTGGTCCTCTGGCCCCACTTCCCCATCGCGCCGCACCATACTTCCGGGGGCTGCTTCCACGAGCTGCGGATCAGTGTGGAGGTGTTGCCATCGCCGGCGAAGGAAATGCCGGTGTCTTCGAACGGAGGGTTGATGCTCTCGTCGCCTTGCCACAGCCGCTCGATCTTCCCGGTCGCGGGATCCCACCGCGAGATGGCGCTGCCGCCGTCCGCATGTTCGGTGAAGTAGAGTTGCGGCGACCGCTTGGGCCACGCCAGGTGACTCACCGACGACGCCAGGCCCGGCGTCAGGTTGCGCACGGCCCCACCCGCGACGGGCACCTGAAAAATGTCGCCGCCGGTCGAGCCTTCGTCGCTCATGAGCCCGCCGATGAACACGATGGTCTTGCCATCCGGCGACCAGCGGGGCACCGCGAGCTGCTGCTGTACTCCCGGCTTGTAGATGGGCTTCAGGCTGCCACCATCGGCGGAAAGGGTGTAGAGCTGGGCGATCCACCAGTTGTCGTCGCCGGCTCCGCGCGCAGCCGTCACGGCGAAGCTTCGGCCATCGGGCGACCAGTCGAATTCGTAAATGTAGTGGTCGGCGGGCGAGAGCTGCCGCACGGCGCCGGTGGCCGCATCCACTACCGCCAGCCGCTGTTCGTAGATCCTGGATTCGACGACACCGGAAGCCGGCAGCACCGGATCGAGTGGGCCCGCGGCGCGCGGCAGGTTCTCGGTGAACAGGATGGCGATCCGTTTGCCGTCGGGCGACCAATGCGGCTCCGCCACGAGACCGGTGAGATGGGTCAGTTGCCGCGCCGCGCCCCCTACGCCAGGGACAACGTAGAGTTGAAGCTGTCCCGCCTTTTCGCGATCGGAAAGGAAGGCGAGTTGCCTGCTGTCGGGCGACCAGGCCACGCCGTGTTCGTCGGATCCGCCCGCCGAAATGCGGGCCGGCCGGGCGTCCCCGGCCCCCAGACCGGCAGTGAAAATCTGCGACTTGCCGGGAACGGCGCTCTCGACGTGCGCCAGGCGGGAACCATCGGGCGAGACGGCGGCTTCCAGAGGCCAGACGGTAGCGGCGATTTCGGCCAGTGCCGGGTCCACCGGGGCAACCGGCTGGGCGTGGGCCTGTGTTGCTGCCAGAGTTGCGGCCAGGGTCGCGGCCAGAAGGGCGCCGCGGAAAGACTTAGTTTGCACCCGGCTTACTCTATCACATCAGTCAGGGCGTGCTTGTTACCAGCAAGGCACGTCCCGCCGGGTGGCACTCCAGTCCGCATTCGCACAGGTACGGTTCGAGCCACTCCGGCCGCAGCCTTCGTTCGCGAGCGTCTCCCATTTCCTCGAGTGCGCGCGCCACCGCCACTGCGGCGGGATACACGGCGCTCGCTGTCAAGTCGGAGTCCATAGGCTCCTGATGACCCCTGCCGAACTCGAAGGATGCGGGATGTGCGCCGCGCGACTGGTAAGCCGTGCGCAACAGATACTCACCGGTCACCAGGATCAGACTCTCGGCCGCCGGGGATTTGAGTAACCACTGAATTCCCCTATCCGGCTCGCCCTCAGCCAGACCGCAAACCACCAATTGCCGCCGTCTGCGAGCAATTCGCAGAATCCGGTGCAGCACGCGCGTTTCCCGGCCTCCCCCTCGCAGCACGTAGTCAGCGGCGAAAATAGTGGCGCCTGCAGTTGGGTCGAATTTGTGTCCGATCATTCGCACCAATTCCGAGAGATATCCGCTCGTGGGGCCAAGTCCTAGGACCTCCTTCCAGGTAACGGGGTAAACCCATGCCTCGGCGCCAGCGCTCGATTCCAGGGCTTTGGCAGCCTGCCAAAGCGCCAGCCAGGCTGACTCCATCGCCCGAAAACCGCGACTCTGAAATACGTTCCGCAGTTGCCGGGAAAGGTCGGCATCGATGTCGTTGAGTGCCCGGACGAGCCCTTCGATCACCGGAAGGCCCGCGATGTCGCTGCGCTGTGCAAACTCCTCATACACTTGCAGCGCCTCATACACTTGCAGCGCCATTTCGGGCGACCGGTCGTCGACCAGCCAGGCATGCAGGGAACCGGCGCTATCGGCCGGCAGCACTGCCGCACCCTTTTCATTCGTGGCGGCGCTTCGCCGGCCTTCGATTGCCGTCACGAGTTCCCTCAATCCGCCGGGACGGCGTGCAAACACGCTCAGAGACTCGCTGCGCCGGGAATCGACGTCAGCATAACCGGCAAGATACTCCAGGCGTCGCCTTTTTTCCGAAATCGAGCCCAAAGCCCTGATCTGCCTGGCCACGGCTTCCGGTCGAAAATCTTCAATTTGCTGGAAGCGGAGCACTGCGTCTTCTCCAGGTAAGGGAGTCCGGACTTCTCGCCAGGCAGATGGCAGGCTTTCCAAGCCCGGCTGCGAACCATGGGACGAGACACGAACTACGGGACGTCGAGGGAGGTGCCTGGGTCGTTCGGCTTGTCCTGAGCCGAAATCGCTAAGGAACAAGACTCGGATCGGTTTCGACGATGAAGAAATCCCGGGGGCGATCCGCTCCGCCAATCGAGAGAGGTTCACAAAGCGGTCGAAACCCGTTCCTTCCAGCTCGGCCGCCTCGGTCCGCAATTCGCTCAACCATTGCTCAGCCAGAGCTATAGTCTCAGTTCTAGCCCCGGACACCTGCTTGCGTAAGGCGTAATTGCGCCACCGATGATAAAGATAGTTGTCCGCAAGGCATTCGGCAAGATTTGACGGCCGAGCGGAACGTGTGCCTTCTTCGAAAGCTGGCACCACGGTCTGCAGGAAATCCGGCTGGGCCACGGCAGTTGGTGAAAGCACATTTAGACCGACCTGTTTCAAAGCGCTTTGCAGGGCTTCCGGACAATCCCACTCAAACTGGACCATAGGGGATGGCGATTGCGACTCGAACAGGCGGCGTATGACTGAGGGAAGATCGGGATCCCGAAACGCGAGACCGGCCGCGGCCGCTACGAGATAGGCTGGATTGATCGCGGAAGGGCCTCCCGCTACAAAGTTTGGCAACAACGGCATTAAGAAGCTGGCAGCCTCAAGAGCACGAAGCGCTGTCCACCTCTGGTAGAGGGGGGCTATCCATTCAAGGGAGACCTGCGGGTTCAGATCCTGCCACTCATTGATATGCAGGAAGCCAGGCGCCACTCCGCACAGCACCGGTGCGCCCGCTGCGGCCCCAACCCTCGCCATTCCCTCGGTGAACTCGACATCCTCGCCCGAAGTCGTAAATACATAGTCGGCCACCATGCACCCGACCGCCTCGCCTCCGAAAGTCCCGATACATTCCTCGTAAATTCGCTTAAAAAGTGCGCTCTGGTCAGGCTGAGGTGCTCGCTGACAATCCCGAAGGAGTTCTTTCTTGGACACGTTCCAGAGCTTTACTTTCACATTCGGGATTCCCGCAAGGGCCCGGACCAGGAAGCTCAGCCCAACTGACTCCATGCGGCTCTGATACTGGTGCAGGTTGGCCTCAGTGACGGTAATCAGCGGCCTATCCTTGAGCCTGCTGGGCGTAACGGCGCCTGACGGCGTATCCGGAATCTTGGGCTCGGAAAGGCCGGCCAGTACAACGATGACGAAATGCGCCTTGGGCCTATCCATCGTGTCAACTCGAGTGCGGCTTTCGAGACGCTCTACGACGAGCGGCCCAATGTCGTCTCCCCGCCGCGGACGTAATTTCCACGCCGATCCCGTCGGGGTCAGCGATGTCATTTCCCGGCATGGCGATAAGCAATTCTACAACGACGTGGAAATAAGAACTAACGCACCGAATATTGGTGATTCTCAACCCACGGTTGGTGCGATATCATACTCCTAGCGGCTTGATATTCTGGGCGGATTCCGGTTCTCATGCCGCCATCCTCCCCAGAGTGCTGCGGCACCGAGAGCCTCGGCAGGGCGCTTTCAAACGTAAATGATCGCTCGCATCAGCAAGTACACGATCGAGAAGGAACTGGGGCACGGCGGCTTCGGCGACGTGTTTCTCGCGTTC
>JAIQFL010000427.1 GCA_020073365.1 Terriglobia bacterium
ACGATCGTTTTTTGTCGTCTGTCGGCGTACCACTGGCGATTGACGCGTTCATCAAAGCGAAACTGGACGAAAAGAAGCTGGTTCCCCAGCCGCGGGCTTCCAGGCTGGCGCTGATTCGCCGCGCCACCTACGATCTGACAGGGCTGCCGCCGTCACCGGAGCAGATTGACGCTTTCCTCAAGGACACATCTCCCCAAGCCTTCGAGAAAGTGGTGGACCGCCTGCTGGCCTCCCAGCAATATGGCGAGCGCTGGGGGCGCCACTGGCTGGACGTGGTCCGTTACGCGGACACCGCCGGCGACAACGCAGATTTTCCCGTTCCTTCGATGTATCGATACCGCAACTGGGTGATCGCGGCCTTCAACAGCGACAAGCCGTACGACCAGTTCCTGCGGGAGCAACTGGCGGGTGACATCCTGGCGTCTGCGAAGGACAAAGAGGACTTTCAGCAGAAGACCATCGCGACCGGCTACCTCGCCAACTCGCGCCGGTTCGGCTCGCGGGCGGCGGAGTTTCACCTGACCATCGACGACACCATCGACAACCTGGGAAAGGGAATTCTGGGCCTGACCGTGGGGTGTGCGCGCTGCCACGACCACAAGTTCGACCCCATTCCCACCACCGACTACTACGCGCTCTACGGCATTTTCAAGAGCAGTAACTACGCCCACACCGGCACCGAGATCTATCCGCATACCTACGGCTTCGTCGCGCTGAACCCGGAGCAGGCGGACCAGTTGAAGGAACTCGAAACGCAGCTCTCGGGGCTCGACAACCGCATCGAAGACATGAAGGCGGGGCGCATCAAGTTCGCTACTCCCGAGGAAAAACGCAAGGCCGAGCAGGAGAACCAGGACAAGTCGCGCAGGCTTTCGGCGCAGTATCCGTATTTGCAGAAGGCCTTCGCCGTGACCGAGGGCAAACCGGTGGACGCGCGCATCATGGTGCGCGGCGAGCCACAGACGCTGGGACCGCCGGCGCCTCGCGGATTTCTGACGATCCTGGGAGGACAAAAGCTTCCGCCGGAAGAGAAGGGCAGCGGGCGGCTGGAACTGGCGCAATGGATCACCGATCCACGGAATCCGCTCACCGCACGCGTGATGGCGAATCGCATCTGGCTGTGGCATTTCGGCCAGGGCATCGTCGCCACCCCGGACGATTTCGGAACGCGCGGCGAAGCGCCGTGCAATCCGAAACTGCTGGACTATCTGGCCAGCCGGTTCGTGGAGGGTGGATGGTCCATCAAGAAGATGCACCGCTCGATCATGCTCTCGCGCACCTACCAGATGGCCGGCGGCGACAACCCGCAGGACGCGCTCAAGGACCCCAAGAACCAGTACTTCTGGAAGTTCAGCCGGCGTCGTCTGGATGCCGAGGAGATTCGCGATTCGCTGCTGGCCGTCAGCGGAAATCTCGACCCGGCGCCGGGCGGCGAGCACCCCTTTCCGCCGGAGATGCAGTGGAAGTACACGCAGCACCAGCCGTTCCTCGGCGCGGAGGAGAAGTACGCCAACAACAAGCGCAGCGTCTACCTGATGCAGCAGCGCATCCGCCGGCAGCCGTTCCTGGATCTGTTCGATGGGCCGGACCCCAATGCCGAGACGGGCGTGCGTCCGCTGACCACTACAGCGCTGCAAGCGCTCTACACCATGAACGATCCGTTCTTTCACGCGCAGGCCGACGCCGTGGCAGTGCGAGTGGCGATGGAGAATGGGACCGACCTCGCACGGCTCCGCTATGCCTTCCGGCTGCTCTATGGCAGGAGTCCCGCGCCCGATGAGGTCCGCGAAGCGCGGCAGTTTCTGGCCAGCGCGCGGAAGTCGCTGGAGGGGACGGCATTGCCGGATTACCAGCGCACCCGTGAGGTTTGGGCCAGCCTGATGCGCGTGCTGTTGAGCAGCAACGAGTTTCTCACGGTGGATTGAGATGGGTGATTGACATGGGAATCGACGCGATCGATCGACGGCAGATGGTGCGGTCCCTGTTCCTGGGGTCCAGCATGTTTCCCGCGCTCCTCGGCGAGTTGCTGGCGAAGGGCTCTGTCACTACCGCGGAGAATCCGCTGGCGCCCAGAGCCCCGCATTTTCCGGGCACGGCGAAGCGCATGATCTTCATCTATCTCAGCGGCGGGATGTCGCACGTGGATTCGTTCGATCCGAAGCGCAAACTCAGCGAGTATCAGAAGGAAGGCAAGACGCGCGAAGGCGGCGGCAAGGCGCTGGGGTCGCCGTGGGCGTCGAAACCGCACGGGCAGTCGGGAATCGAGGTCACCGACCTGTTCCCGAACATCGCGGAGTGCGTGGATGACCTATGCGTGATCCGCTCCATGCGCGGCGACCACAACGATCATTTTCAGGCCACGCTGGGAATTCACACGGGAAGCGTGACGTTCAAACGCCCCAGCGTCGGTTCGTGGGTGACCTACGGGCTTGGGACCGAGAATCAGAACCTGCCGTGCTACGTGGTGCTGGCGCCGGATATGCCCTACGCGGGCAGCCAGATCTGGTCATCGGACTTTTTGCCTGGCGTTTTCTCGGGGACGCGCATCACCAGCGGGCCGGAACCTGTGCCCGATCTCAACCGGCGCGCACCCACCGCCGAAATGCAGAAACTGGAATTGAGCCTGCTGGAGCGGTTCAACCGGAAACATGCGCGGCAGCACCCCGGCGATCCGATGCTGGAGGCGCGGATCAAGTCGTATGAGACCGCCTTTGGCATGCAGATGGCCATGCCGCAGGTGCTGGACCTTTCGAAGGAGACCGACGCGACCCTCGGCCTCTACGGCATGGAGCGAAGCGCCACGGCCGGGTTTGGCTGGCAGTGCATTGTGGCGCGCCGCATGATGGAGCAGGGAGTGCGGTTCGTTGAACTGATCGACACCGGGTCGAGCAAGAACTGGGATGCCCACGGGGACATTCACACGCATGCGCCGCTGGCGCGCAATATCGACAAGCCGATTGCGGGTTTGCTGGCCGACCTGAAATCGCGAGGACTGCTGAAGGACACGTTGGTGGCGTTCACCACCGAGTTCGGACGGTCGCCTGGGCCGGAAGGCGAAATGGGACGCGGTCACTACAACCGGGCTTATTCGTCGTGGCTGGCTGGCGGCGGCGTGAAAGGCGGCGTGGTTTACGGGAAGACGGACGACTTCGGCTCGAAGATCGTGGAGAAGGAGTGCCACGTCCACGATTTTCACGCCACCATTCTGCACTGCCTGGGCTTCGACCACACCAGACTGACGTTCCGCCATGCCGGCCGCGATTACCGCTTGACCGACGTGGCCGGCAACGTGGTGACAGAGATATTAGCGTGAGTACCAGGTTCTCGATCATCCCCCCCAAACGATACAAGTGTGAATTCATTGCCGGCAGAATCCTGGCGCTACTTCGGTATAGAATTACTGGCATAACCGGGAGGGTGTCTATGACTATGTTGCGTTCGATCGTTCTGATCGCATTGCTCGGCGCGGTTGCTTTGGCGCAGTTTGACTCGGGGCAGGTTTCCGGGTTTGTGCGCGACGAATCGGGGGCCGTGATTCCCGGAGCCATTGTTGTGGCGAAGAACGAGGGCACCGGCGAAGAACGCAAGACCGCCACAAACGGCGACGGCTATTACGTGTTTCCGCAGTTGCTTGTCGGCCGGTATGCCATCAGTGCCGAATCGGCTGGCTTCAAGAGATTCATTAAGACTGGGATTGTGCTGGACGCCGAAGCGAAGGTGAGTGTCGATATCGGAATGACCGTGGGCGCGGTCACCGAGCAGGTGGAGGTCCAGGCGTCGGCGGCTCAGGTGAAGACCGACTCCGCCGATGTCGGCAGCACGGTCGACACGAAGCAGATCCAGAACCTGACGTTGAATGGCCGCAATCCCGTCTATCTGGCCGCGCTGACACCGGGCGTGGTCGGAGGCCAGGGGATTGGCACGTTCGACCCCGACAGCGTAAGTAACGGCAGCTTCAACATCAACGGCGGGCGGCCGGACGAATACGTCGTGATGATCGACGGAGCTGTGGCAACGCGCACGCGATCCTCGGGTTCCATGTTGGGCGCGATGGATGTCGACGCGGTGCAGGAAGTCCAGGTTCTGACGGCCGACTATTCGGCGGAATACGGACGCGCGTCCGCAGGCCAGATCCGCTTTGTGACGAAGAGCGGAACGCGGAGTTTTCATGGCGACCTGGTGGAGAACTTTCGCAACTCGGCGCTGGATGCCAATACCTGGACGCGCAATCACAGCGCGCTGGCGCACATTGCCAGCGGCGCGGCTCCGTACCGCTTCAATCAATACGGATTCGATGTGGGCGGCCCCGTCTTCATTCCAAAGCACTTCAACAGCGACCGCAACAAGCTGTTCTTCTTCGTGGCAGAGGAGTGGATCAAGCGGCGCTACGACACCACCAACACCGGAACCGTGCCCAGCCTGGCGATGCGGAGCGGCGATTTCAGCGAATTGCTCAATGCCGCCAATCCGTTTTTCAAGAAGGTCCGGGCCGTCACCGATCCCCAGGCCGGCGCGCCTTTCCCCGGCAACATCATTCCGGCGTCGCGCATCAGCCCCAATGGCCAGGCGCTTCTGAACATTCTGCCGCAACCCGTGCCGGGCTTTCTGCAAGGCTCCGCCAACTGGATCGGGACCAAGTCCACACACTCGGACCTGCGCAAGGACAACTTCAAGGTCGATTACCTGATATCGCAGACCGAGCGCCTCTCGGTGCGCGGCACGAATACTCCGTGGCATTTCAACGCGCCCTTCGAAGATACTTTCGGACGCATGGAAGAGGTGTGGTCGCGGCCCAACCGCATCGGCGCGGTGAGCCTGGTCAGCACATTTTCGCCAACGCTGGTGAACGAGTTCAATTTCTCCGCGAACTCCGATGGAAAGGGAGACATCCAGTTTGGGAGCTATTGCACGAGCTGTCTGCGAAGCGCGTACGGGCTAAATTACCCCCTTCTGTTTCCGGGGACGAAGATCGCGCCCGATAAGGTGCCGAGCATCCGGATTCAAGGAATGACCACCCTCGATGCTGGGCCGTATCCAGGTTCCTGGGCGGGCTTCGTCTATGGGTGGACGAACACCACCACCAAGATCCTGGGCAAGCACACCATCAAGTGGGGAGGCTACCTGGAGCATTCCGGGCAGAACGATTTCATTCAAGGCACCACGGCCGGCCCTGGCCAGACGGTGAATCAGAACGGCGACTTCTCGTTCAACGACACCGGCAATCCGAACACGACCGGCCTTGCGGCGGCGAACGCCATCCTGGGGAACTTTGATACCTACGCCGAGTTTGGCGCCAAGGCTTATACCCCCTATGTGGCGACCACCCTCGACCTGTTTGCGCAGGACAGTTGGAAGATCACGCCCCGCCTGACAGTGTCCTATGGGTTGCGCTGGTCGCTGTGGCCCGCATGGCACAGCAAGTGGGGCAATATTTCGGAATTCTTGCCGCAGTATTACAGCCTGGCGGCAGCGCCTTTGATCGACCCGAAAGGCGGGTTCATCGTCAGCGGCAATCCGTACGATGGCATCGTCCTGCCGGGTAATGGCGTTCCCGGCGCCGAAGGCGGCCGCGTTCCGGCCCTGCACTCGGGACAGTTTACGAGTCTCTACCATGGCCTGCCGGACGGCCTTTCGCCGACGCAGTGGAATGTTTTCCAGCCACGGTTGGGATTGGCCTACGCCTTCTCGCCGCGCATGGCGCTGCGCGCGGGTGTCGGCGCCTTCGCCAATCGCACGGCCATCAATCGCGATACGGCGCTGGGCGGCAATCCTCCCTTCCAGTTGCAGGAGACCGTGGTCAACGGCCTGGTGGATTTCCCGGCCGGCGCCACCCAGCGCGCATTTCCCTTCACGCAGACGATTCAGGATCCTTTGTTCAAGATACCGATGGCCTGGGAGTGGAACACCACCTTCCAGCGCGAGGTCGGTTGGGGAACCACGGTCGAAGTGGGGTACGTCGGGCGGCTGGGATTGCACAACCAGCGGAAGCGCAACCTGAACCAGTTGCTTCCCGGAACCGTGCAGGCGAACCCCGCCATCAACGCCAATGCGCTGCGTCCGTATCTGGGATACGGGGTTCTCGATATTTCCGAGAACTCCGGACGGTCGCGGTACAACGGCTTGCAAGTGAGTATCCAGCGGCGTTTCGCGGCGGGGCTGCAGTTTGGAATTTCGTACACGCTCGCGCAATCCCGCGACAACGCGTCGAGCCTGACGGATGTCTTGCCAAACGCCTTCAGCGACGCCGGGTACTACAGTTTTTCGGACTTCGACCGCACGCACGTCCTGGTAGCGAACTACATCTACGAACTGCCGCTGTTCAAGTTGGGCAGTGGGGTGCTGCACCGCGCTCTCGGCGGCTGGGAGATCTCAGGGATCAACCTGTTTCAGTCCGGCACTCCCCTCTCGGTGCGGACCAGCGCGGACATCGCCGGGGTGGGGCCGGGCAGCGGGAACCAGTTCTGGAATGAGGTGGGAGATCCTTCAACCGCGGTCACGGCCTTCACCAGTTCAGCCAACTGGTTCAATCCGGCCGCCTTCGCGATTCCGGCTGCGGGGACGTATGGGAACCAGCAGCGCAATACTCTGCGCGGGCCGGGCTTCTGGACGTGGGATATGAGCCTGCGCAAGAATTTCGTGACGTTCGAGCGTCAGACCCTGCAGTTTCGCTTTGAGCTGTTCGACATTTTGAATCACCCCAACTGGAACAACCCCGTCACCGACCCGACCAACGGCTCGTTTGGCAAGGTTACGGGGAAAACCAATGACGATCGGCAAATGCAGTTGGCGTTGAAATACATTTTCTAGGTCTCTAGGACAGCGGCGGCTCTTGGGGCGCCCGCGAGCGGTTTCTTCGCGGGAGATCTCGAAGAGCGTTAGGATGATGAACGTGACCAGGCGTAATTTTGTCCAGACCAGCGTGGCGGGCACCGTGGCTGCCTCCGCCCAGACCGATTCGGGCGCGCCGTGGTTCCGGCGGGTCTGCCGCTGGGGCCAGACCAACATCACCGAACGCGATCCGGTGCGTTACGACATTCCGTGGTGGCGGGAGTATTGGAAGCGCACGCGCATCCAGGGCGTCATCATTAACGCCGGCGGTATCGTGGCCTACTATCCCAGCAAGTTCCCGCTGCACCATCGCGCGGAGTTCCTCAACGGCCGCGATCTGTATGGCGAACTCGCCGCGGCCGCGCACCAGGATGGACTCGCGGTGCTGGCCCGCATGGACTGCAACCGCACGGCCGAGGACTTTTTCCGCGCGCATCCCGACTGGTTCGCGCGGCAGGCCTCCGGCGAACCCTATCGCGCCGACGACAAATATGTCACCTGCGTCAACAGCCCCTATTACGACGAATACATCCCCAGCGTGCTGGTCGAGATCATCGAGCGCAGCCACCCGGAGGGCTTCGGCGACAACAGTTGGAGCGGGTTGGGGCGTAACAGCATCTGTCACTGCGAGAATTGCGCGCGCAAGTTCCGCGCGGCCAGCGGCAAGCCTCTGCCGGCCGCCAAGGACTGGAACGACACGGTCTACCGCCAGTGGATCCAGTGGAACTACGCTCGCCGCCTGGAGATCTGGGACCTCTTCAACCGCACGACCAAAGCCGCCGGCGGGCCGAACTGTCTGTATATCGGGATGAACAGCGGATCCATCACCAGCCAGAGCCAGTCCTTCCGCGACTTCGTGGAGATCGGAAAACGCGCGGAGTTCATGCTGTTGGACCACCAGGCCCGCGCCGACGAAACCGGCTTCCAGCAGAACGGCGACACCGGCAAGCTGGTGCATGGGTTGCTCGGTTGGGACAAGCTGATGCCCGAGAGCATGGCGCTGTACCAGGCCGGCCGGCCCACGTTTCGCCTGGCCAGCAAGCCCGCGCCGGAGTCACGCATGTGGATGATCGAGGGCATCGCGGGGGGCATCCAACCCTGGTGGCACCACATCGGGGCGTATCACGAGGACCGCCGCGCCTACCAAACCGCCGAACCCGTGTTTGCGTGGCACCAGCAGCACGAGCAGTATCTGCTGGAACGCCAGCAGGTGGCGGCGATTGGCGTCGTGTGGTCGCAGCGCAACACGGATTATTTCGGTCGCGACGAGGCGGCGGAGCTTGTGGAAGCACCCTATCGCGGCGTCACCCAGGCGCTGATCCGCGCGCGCATTCCGTATCTGCCGGTGAATGCGGAGCACATCGCTCGCGATGCCGCCCGCTTTTCCGCGCTGGTGCTGCCCAGTGTGGCGGCCCTATCCGATGCACAGTGCGCCGCCGTGCGGCAATTCGTGGCGGAGGGAGGCGGCCTGGTGGCCACGGGTGCGACCAGCCTCTACGACGAATGGGGCGACACGCGCAAGGACTTCGCGCTCGCCGATCTGTTTGGCGCGCATGCGCCCGGGCCGGATTTTGGCCACCGCGGCGTGGTGCGGACCTCGGTCCATAGCTATTTGCGGTTGTCCGCGCCCCATCATGCCGTGCTCCGCGGATTTGAAGAGACCGAGATCCTTCCGTTCGGCGGCGCGCTGGAGGGGCTTCGGACCGATCCTACCGTGACGATCCCCCTCACATTTATACCCCCGTTTCCCGTCTATCCGCCGGAGACGTCGTGGATGCGCGAACCCAAGACCGACATCCCCGGGCTGGTTCTCAGCACCCACGGCACCGCGCGCGTGGCCTATCTGCCGGCCGACCTCGACCGCCGGTTCGGCCGCGACAATCTGCCGGACCACGGGAACCTGCTGGCCAACCTCTTTCGATGGGTGGCTGCGGATCGCATTCCCCTCGAGGTGCGAGGTTCCGGGCTGATCGATTGCCATCTGTACCGCCAACCGGGCCGTCTCGTCCTGCACCTGGTCAACCTGACGAACGAGGGTACGTGGCGTGCCGCGCTCGACGAATTGATCCCGGTTGGCCCGCTCGCGGTGCGACTGAAACTGCCTGACGATGTGAAAGGGCGGAGCTCGCAGTTTCTGGTGGGGAATGGAAGTTCGGCCGTGACGGTGCGACAAGGCTGGGTAAGCTTCGACGTGAAGTCGGTGCTGGACCATGAAGTGGTGGTGGTCTCCTAAATCGGAATTCCACTGCGCGATCCCT
>JAIQFL010000428.1 GCA_020073365.1 Terriglobia bacterium
ACGCCTCGCACTATGCCAATCACCGTGTACCTGGGACCGTTCCGTCCACAGTTTCCTCATCCCGGACTAGCCGTCGCGGCAGGCTGAAAATCGTCGGCAAGGAATGACAGGCGTACTGGGCCTTCGCACCCGCGAACTCCCTCACACCCAGAGACTCGCAAAATCCAAAAGAGCTACACCCATCGCTTTTTCCTCCTCGGGACCGGACGCCAAAGCCGCCAAGGACCGCAAAGATCGCTACGGAGAGTTCGACATTATCGGCGGCGACTACAAGATGAACCACCTCTGGCTGGTAAGTGTCCCCGCCGAGATTCCCACCGACTCGAAGCAATTGCCCAAACCGGAGGCGCTCACCAAGGGTGACCAGTTCAGCGTCGGCGGCTTTTCCTGGGCGCCGGACGGCAAGCGCATCGCGTTCAGCGCCACCCGGGACCCGGATCTGGGCTCGCAGGATACCGAACAGCTCTACGTGCTGGATATGGCCGACAAGCATGTGCGCAAACTGCTGGAGGCCGGCGGTCCCAACAGCCGTCCGAAATGGTCGCCGGACGGCAAGGAGATCGCCTTTGTTACCGCGGGCGGAGAGCCTTTCTTTTACTACACTAACAACCGCATCGCCGTAGTTTCCGCGGAGGTCGGGCCGCCGCGCATTCTGACGGGAGCTTTCGACGAGCATGCCAGCCTCATCGACTGGGGCCCGGACGGCATCTACTTCGCGGCGTTCCAGAAGACCGGCGCCCACGTGTTCCGCCTGGATCCTGCCACCAAGGCCATCCGCCGCATCAGCTCGCCCGACCAGTTTCACCTTCCGGACGCCTCTTTCACCAAGGACCATCGCATGATGGCGGGAGTGGGGGCCGCTCCCAATCATTTTGCGGAGGTGTTGGTCAGCTCCACCGGCGACTTCACTCCCAAATACCTGACCGACCTGGCCAGCCAGTACAAAGCGTTTCAACTCGGCACACGCTAGGTGATCCAGTGGAAATCCGCGGATGGAACCACCATCGAGGGCATTCTCATCAAGCCTGCCGACTATGACCCTTCGCGGAAATACCCGCTGCTGGTGGTGATCCACGGTGGTCCCACGGGCGCCGACAGCGCCGTGATGGCCGCGGATCGCTACTATCCGGTCGAGCGATTTGCTGCCAAGGGAGCGCTCATCCTGAAGCCCAACTACCGCGGGTCGGCCGGCTACGGCGAGAAGTTCCGTTCCCTCAACGTCCGGAATCTGGGGCTGGGGGATTACCAGGACGTCATTTCGGGGGTGGATGCCCTGATCGCCAAGGGCATCGTGGACAAGGACCGGGTGGGCGCCATGGGCTGGAGCCAGGGAGGTTACATATCGGCCTTCATTACGACTTACAGCGACCGCTTCAAGGCGGTGTCGGTCGGCGCCGGCATCTCGGACTGGTCCACCTACTACGTGAATACCGATATCCATCCGTTCACCCGGCAATACCTGAAGGCGACTCCCTGGGACGATCCCGAAATCTACCGGAAGACCTCGCCGATCTCGTATGTCAACGGCGCCAAGACGCCTACCTTGATCCAGCATGGCGACCAGGACAAGCGGGTTCCGCCACCCAATGCCTTCGAACTCTACCAGGCGCTCAAGGATCGAGGCGTGCCGGTAAAGCTGATTCTCTACAAGGGCTTTGGGCATCCGATCAACAAACCCAAGCAGCAACGCGCCGTAATGGAGCACAACTACGATTGGTTCAGCAAATACATCTGGGGAGAGGAGATTCCCGCGCCCTCCAATAACCCGTAGAGCCGGTGGGGCAGACCATCGCTTTTCGTGGTCTGCCACCAGCGGAATTCCCCCCAAAGGTCCGGTTTGGGCCTTTAGATGTGTTTAGATGTGCTAAATAGTTGCATTTCCTCTCGCGTTCAGGCAAGCTGATAGGTTTTCCCCATTTAAATGCTGGAACGCGTCCTATATCACGACCACTGTTTTGACGGGGCGGCCTCAGCCGCTTACTTCAGCCGCTTTATTGCGGGCGCGGTTCACCCAAATGCAGAGTTCCGCTACACGGGAATGGCCCACAAGGCATCCCAGATGTTCGATCCGTCGCTCTTCGATGGGGACGAAAACGCGATCGTGGACTTCAAGTATTCGAGCGACCCGCGCCTGACCTGGTGGTTCGACCACCACCAGAGCGCCTTCCTCAACCAGGAGGATGCGGAGCATTTTCGCCGCGATACCAGCGGCCGCAAGCTCTACGACCCGAGCTACAAGTCCTGCACCGCGTTCATCCGCGCGGTGACATCTCTTCGTTACGGTTTCCACGCGCCCGACCTGGATAACCTGGTGAACTGGTCGATTGTCATCGACGGAGCTCAGTATCCCGATGCCCGGACCGCCGTCGAACTGGGCGCTCCGGCAATGAAGTTGACGCTGGTCATCGAGGCCGCCAAGGGCTCCGATGTCGTGCAACAGATCATCCTCTGGATGCAGCATCGGCTGCTCTCGGAAATTATCGCCGAGCCGCAGATCCAGCGGTTGTACGAGCCCTTGTACCAGCGCCACGTGGAATTGATCGACCTGATCCACAACCGCGCACACCAGGAGGATGGCGTGGTGTTCTTCGACCTGGCCGGCTGCGACGTAGAGGGATACAACAAATTCATCCCGTATTACCTGTTTCCATCTTCCGTCTACACCGTGTCGGTGAGCCCCTCCAGCTTCCGGACGAAGATATCGGTAGGCTCGAACCCGTGGGCGCCGAATGTACCGAAGCACAATCTGGCCGCGATTTGCGAACGCTACGGCGGGGGTGGCCACGCGCGGGTGGGCGCCATCAGCCTGGACCCGGGAGAGCTGGAGCAGGCGCGCGCCATCGCCGCCGAAATTGTAACGGAGTTGAAGACGTAAGGTGGCACAGGTGAAAGCGACACGCGAAAGCGCCTGTCCCACCTTGGCCGCTATTGCCCTTTGCCGGGCTCTTTGGTACCAGGCTTGGTCGCTGGAGGCGGCGGCGTCACGGGCGCGGGCGCTCTACGGATAGTGTCCTCTCTAGGCGCCACCAGGCACTGGTCCGAGCGGCAGTTGTGCGAGTTGGCCGAGCCCAGTTTCTCGAGTAGAGCCACCGTCTCGGGGTGCGGAATCCCAAACCGGTTGGGGCCATTGGCCAAGTCCGCTACGGTATCCCCGGCTTTGGTCCGGACGTCTACCCTTGCGCCCTTTTCCACCAGGAAATTCACCATCTCGTTATTCCCGATGTAAGCCGCGCCGTGCAGTGCCGTGTAGCCTCGGGCGTCCACCGCATTCACGTCGTTGCCGAGCTCCACGCAATACCTGACCGCCGGCATGGGGGAGCCCGGCGCGTTGGTGGTGAAGTTCGCCCCCCAGCCGATGCCCGCGGCAGCCATCAGGGGACTGTCGCCGGATGTCGAGGCGATCTTCGGATCGGCGCCGTGCTCCACCAGAAGCTGCATGGCGGCTAGGTCGGTGGATTGCGCTGCCCGCCAGAACGCCGTCGCGCCCGCCGGATCGATCCACGTCACATCGTGAGTGAAACTCCGGAACCAGATCTTCTTTCCCAACCGGGCGTTCACGTTGGCGCCATGTGCCAGCAGCGCTTTCATCAGATCCAGGTAGGTCACCTGCTCCTGGTCCGTGATGGGTTGCGGAAACCAGGCGTGCGGCGCCCATTGGACGTCCACGGTGGCGTACAAAGCCGAGATCCCCGTCTCGCTGGCGAGGTTCGGATCGGCGCCGTGATCCAGTAGGAACTTGCCGGCGTCCAGGTGACCGTTGACGATGGCCATTACCATCGGGCTGATCTTGTCGCCAGTGCTGACCTGGTTGACGTCGGCTCCCGCCGCCACCAACTCGCGCACGGCGTCCAGTTGGCCGTCCCGGGCCGCATACAGCAGCGCTGTCATCCCGCCCATGTAACTGGGTCCCACCTGTCTCGGCGCGTACTGGCCACTGCCGCCATTGGCGGCTGGATCTCCGGCCCTTGCGCCCCGGCCAGCGCCTCGGCCCGCTGCTGGAGTGGTGTCAGAAGAGGGATTCTCGCCGGATGTCGCGACTTTTTGTTCATTCGCATCGGCGGCCTTGGCGGCCCCCGCGGCGGGTGTAGCCGACGTTGGGACCACGTTGCCGTCCACGTCGAAAACGACCCTTTCGAGCTTGGCAACGCTGGAAGTAACGCCCGCATCCGCCCCGCGCTGCATCAGGATCTTGATCGCCTCGGCGCGATTCAGGGCCGCCGCAAACATCAGGGCCGTCTGTCCGTGGGCTGTCTCCCTGGCCTTCAAATCCGCTCCGTGGTCCAGCAGCACCTTCACCGCGTCTGCGCTGCCCGAGGCTGCCGCGATCATGAGGGCGGTGGTACCGTTCGACTTGGTGGAGTTGGCATCTGCGCCGGCCTTCAACAGAGCCTCGACCATGGCCGCGCTGCCGTTGGTGCAGGCCATGAACAGCGGTGTGATGGCGCCTTCGCGGGTGGCGGCTTTGACGTCGGCGCCGGCCGCGAGCAGCAGCTTCGCCATTTCCAGATCGTCCTGGAACGCCGCCCAGTGCAGCGCCGTGGCGCCATCGCCCTGGGACGCATTCACGTCCACCTTCTGTTTCAGCAGGGAACGCACACCGTCTTTGTCGCCGCGCATGGCCGCATCGGCAAGCCGCGTATCGGTGCCGGCGGCCGAGAGCAACGCCGGAATGCAAAGTCCGAGAATAACGCTTTTCACTGACATCGTTCCCTCCTCTACCGCTCCCTCAAAAGCTGTGAAAGAATCGCCCGCAAGCGGGCGAGGCAGGCGGAACCGCCTGCCCCACCTCTGCCGGATTTTTTTTCACAGCCCTTCAAACTCAAGGGAGGGGGCATCTCAGATCGCCACCTCTCCGGTGCTGTCACCAATGCTTTCCATGTTCACGCCAAGCTTGTGCAGTATGGTCAACAGAACATTCGCCATGGGGGTGCCATCCTTGGTTCGTAAATGCAGATTGCCCTTGAGCTGGCCGCTGGCGTGGCCCGCCAGGAACAAAGGCACGCGCTTGTGGTTGTGCACATTGGAGTCGCCCATGGGGCTGCCGTACAAGACCAGCGAATGGTCCAGCAGGCTGCCATCGCCATCGGGCGTGTTCTTCAACTTCTCCAGGAAGTACGGAATCAAGCTGACATGGTATCGATTCAGCTTGGCGAATTCCGCCACTTTGGCCGGGGTCTCCCCGTGATGCGAGCAGTTGTGGAACGGGGTCTTCACGCCGCTCTCGGGCCAAACCCGTCCGCTGACGTCGCGGCTCATCTTGAACGCCGAGACGCGCGTGACGTCCGCCATAAAGCCCAGCGCCTGCAGGTCGAACATCAACCGGACGTGCTCCTCGTAGGAGTCCGGCACGCCCAGGGGCGCGGCCGGCAGCGCCCTAGCCTCGCCGCTGGCATTGTATTTCTCGATGCGCTGGATTCTCCGCTCGATCTCGCGAACATCCTCCAGATAGGCGTTGAGCCGGTTGCGGTCGCTCGGCCCGAGCCCCTTCCGCAGCCGCGCCACGTCCTGCGAGATCCAGTCCAGGATGCTGCGATTGACCTTGCCGCGGGCCAGCCGCTCGGCCGGTGTCCCGCCGTCGCCGAACAGGTTCTCGAAGGCCATGCGAGGGTCGATGGTCATGGGCAGCGGACTGGTGGGCGACGCCCAACTGATGGTGTCCGCGTAAACGCAGGCATACCCGTAGTCGCAGGCGCCCGAAGCGTCCACCATCTCGATGCAAAGCTGGATGGAAGGTAGCGGCGTGTCCTGGCCGAACTGCTGCGCGTAGATCTGGTCGATCGACGGTCCTACATAATAGTCCGAGCCTTCGGTCATCTTGGGGTGCGCGGCGGTCAGGAAAACGGCGCTGGAGCGGAAATGGTCGGCGCCTTCCTCAGCCGTCGAATGAGCGGTCGCGGGGTTGAGGTCGGTGTCGCTGACGATGGTCACGTAGTCGCGAAACGGCTCTAGCGGGCTCAAGCTCTGGCTAAACTCGAAATTGGAGCCCTCTTTCTCGGGCGACCAGTAGTGCTTGTCGGAGCCTTCCACGGTGCTGCCGGCGGCGCCGTGCACCATTTCGATGCAAGCCAGGCGAGTCTTGGGAGCCGCCGCGGTCTTGCTTAGCGGTGTCTGGGCCGGAATCATCGAGTCCAGCAGCGGCAGCGCCAGGGTCGCGCCAATACCGCGAAGAACCGCGCGCCTGGATATATGCTTCTTGCTGATGAATGGCACTTTGTTGCTCCTCCCCCTTTGCTGTTCCCAGGGCAAGCTAAGCATGCCCTACCTTGACAGACCACGAAAAGCGATGGTCTGTCCCACATCCGGCTCATTCTCTTCAGCTCTTCGCATCTGAAAGGGCGTGCTCTTTACAATCCCCAGAACGAATGACGAGAAACGGTTGTTGTGGAGCGCCGCCTCCCGGGCGACCGCGCGGACCGCCGGCATATCGTAGGGCTCCAACACGCGGCCTATGCCATACGCGAGCAGGTTTTCCGTGAAGGTGCGGATGTATGCGTCGGAGTGGTTCAGAATCGCCTGACGAAGGCTGGCCGGACCGTCCAATTTGGCGCCGTCGAACATCCTGCCCGAGGCATCGATCTTGAAGCCGCTGTCGTTGGTGCGCCAGACGCCCACCACGTCGAAGTTCTCGAGTGCGAAGCCGATCGGGTCCATCATCTTGTGGCAGGCGGCGCAGGCGGGATTCGAGCGGTGCTCCTCCATGCGCTCCCGCACCGACAACGGCTTGGAGAGCACCTGTCCGGTCCGGGCGTCGGAGTTCTCTTTCAGGGCCGGCACGTTGGGCGGCGGATTGGGAGGCGGGGTGCCCAGCAGCACTTCCATGACGTATTTGCCGCGCGCCACCGGAGACGTCCGATTGGCGGTGGAAGTCAGCGTCAGAATGCTGCCCTGACCCAGCACTCCGAAACGGTTCGGGTCGGTCAAGGTCACGCGCCGGAACCGGTTGCCCAGGACGTTCGGAATTCCATAGTGTTTGGCAAGCCGCTCGTCGACAAACGTGAAGTTGGCCGTCAGCAAGTCGATGACATTCCGGTCTTCGCGCACGATGCTGTCGAACAACAGCTCCGTCTCGCGCCGCATCGACTGCGCCAGCGTCCTATCGAAATTGGGATAGAGGTACAGATCCGGGTTGGCATCCTTCAGGTTCTGCAAATGCAGCCACTGGCCGGCGAAGATGGAGGCCAACGTCTCGGAGCGCGGGTCCGCCAGCATGCGGCGCACCTGTCTTTCAAGCACCAGCGGGTCGTTCAACCGCCCCTGGCTGGCCAGGGTGATGAGCCGGTCGTCGGGGGCGCTGCTCCACAGGAAATACGACAGGCGGGAGGCCAGCTCCAGGCCGGTGATCCGATGGTTTCTACCAGGAGCGACGCCGGCCGGAGTCCGCTCAAAGCGAAATACGAATTCGGGGCTGGCGATGATTGCCTGAATGGCGGTACGGATTCCCGCCTCGAAATCTGCTTGGTTCCGGCCGGATTGGTAGAAGTTCAGCAGCCCCTCGATGTCCCCGTCCGTCACGGGTCTGCGATAGGCCTGGCGGGCCAGCGCCGAGACGATCTTTTTGGCGCAGGGCATTTCGTCGCCGCCGGCCGCGGGGCGGCACGTGAAGATCTTGCGGCGGCTGGGCGTGTCCGACAGGCCGGATACCTTGTGCGGACCGGTGATCTGAAGCTCGTGTAAGTGGGGCAGCGACGTCATGCCCGGGATATTGCCGGTGCTGACGTCCACCAGGCTCTGTTCCACCGGCCGGAATTCGTCTTCCACGGGCCCGTCGAACTTCTGAATGAAGGCCGCCGAGATCCTCTGCGGTCCCGCGTTGATATGAACCGGAGGCGTCTTGATGCCGTCGTTCGAGAGTTTCATGGCCGGGTTGATCTCGAGCAGCGCCACTCTCTCGCCGTTGACGGCGATCTCGATCTGCTGGCCCTTACCCTGGTTCTGCCCGAAGAGCGGTCCTTCGGGTACGTAGTAGAATCCCAGCCGGAAGGTATACTCGCCATCGGCGGGGAAATCATGTACCACGGCCATACCGCCGCGCGTGCCGAAGGGCGTGCCTTCGACGTGACGCATCTGCGAGGCCACGCGAGGGATGGAGTAGGTGGAGGTGAGGGGAAGCGCCGCGGTGTCGCCGACCGCCTCGCGGCTGATCTTGCCGGCCGCCCGGACGTAGCCCTCCATGAGCGCCGGGGAAATGGTCAGCACGTCCGCCATGTTGTCGAAACCGTGGCTCATGTCGTCGGTGGGCAGGAGCGCACTGACATCGATGTCAACCGAAAGCAGGTCGCGGATGGAGTTGGCGTATTCGGTTCGGTTCAGCCGGTGGAGCGCCGGCCTTCCGGGGTTGGGATGGAGAGCGGCGGCCTGGTCGATGGCGTTTTCGAGGGACGTGAGGAATGCTTTGGTGGCAGCGGCATCCGGCCGGGGCAGGCCTGCGGGGGGCATCATGCCGGCGCGCAGTTTGCGGATCACCTTCTCGGCCAGTTCCGCGTTCTGGCCGGGACGCGCCAGATCCAACCGGGTCAGCGTCATGTTTCCGGATTTCAGCTTGTCGTTGTGGCAGCCGGTACAGTATTGATTGAGCAGGGCGCGGGGCGATGTGGCGGAGGGCAGCCTGGCGGCGGTCTGGCCATGGGCCGAGGCCGCCCACAAGACAGCCATGCCGCTCAAGAGCAGGCGTGTTTTCATCAATTTCCCCTCTGGAAAACTACCTCGCCACAGACTGCGGATCGACGAACGGAGAACGGCTCCGCAACGTCACACCGCTGCTACCGCCCAGGATTATATCGGCGGAGCATGAGGGTGTCAAGCCTATCTCACGTGCGCTCTGCGATTCAGACAGTGGGGGAGTCGGCCGGCGGCCGATCGGTAGGCAGGATGGTGGTGCACTAATGGCCGGCGGGTATTTTGCCGAGATCGAGGGCTGAAGAGGGGGGACTGCGGGAGTGGGGTAATCAGCGTACACGACAGCAGGCTGCGCCGCCATCGGGATACGGGGTACGAACCCGATAGCTCCACAGCATGTATGCGCCGGATCGGAAGGCTTCGTGTACAGGTCCGCTGGAGGGCCTCCCGG
>JAIQFL010000029.1 GCA_020073365.1 Terriglobia bacterium
GACGACGGAAAACGATCGTCTGTCCCACCGCCCAACGCCACACTGGTTGCGATATGTTGTAGTGAATCGAATGCTGACGGATGCGGATCGGCAACAACTGGATCGACGAGGCTACCTGGTGCTGCCAGGTTTGATGAGCGCGGATCTGCTCGAGTGCCTGCGCCGCCGCGTGGAGGAACTTTTTGCGGGAGAGGGCGGCGCGGCCGGCTCGGAATTCAAACAGGAACCGGGGGCGCGCCGCCTCGCGAACCTGGTGAACAAGGGCCGCGTGTTCGAGGAGGTAATCCTTACCCCCTCCGTGCTGGAATGCATGGGGCAGGTGCTCGGGCCGAGATTCAAATTGAGCAGCCTGAACGTGCGCTCGGCCGATCCATACGGCGACTGCGACCAGCCGATGCACGCCGATAGCGGAGCCGTCGCCGACGAGCGGGGATACTGGGTGGCAAATTCGGTGTGGATGCTGGATGATTTCACGCCGGAAAACGGCGCCACCCGCATGGTTCCGGGATCGCACCGCTGGGGGCAGGCGCCGCCGCCTGGGATGTACGAGCCACATCCCCAGCAGAAGCTCGTGACCGGGAAGGCCGGCACGGTAGTGGTGATGAACGCCCACATGTGGCACGGGGGAACGGCCAATTGCACGGCTGCGCCGAGACGCGCCATGCACGTTTACTACACCCGCTGGGACAAACCACAGCAGCAGTATCAGAAGGCGCTGCTCAACGCGGAAGTGCAGGCCAGGCTCGGCGAAGAGGCGCGCCGCATTCTGGCGCTCGACGATCCGCTGAACGACGAACTGAGCGCCACGGGAAGCGGCGTGAGCGGCTTCATGAAGTAGGCGTTGATTTCCCGCCGGCGTCGAAGCCGGCCGAAAGCCGGTTTGACAGACGACAAAGGGCGATCGTCTGTCCCACCTTATCTTCATCTAGCCGTCATCGCCATGCACGTGCGGATGCGAATGCATCTCTCCTCCGGCATGGCGATGCCGGTGCGCATGCACCAGGTTGGTGCGACGCAACAGGTCGGAGTCGCGCAGCACCTCGCCCGGAGTTCGATCCGCCACGAGTTGTCCCGCGTCCAGAACATAGCAGCGGTCGGCGATGTCTTCCAGGTCCCGCAAATCGTGCGTGGCGGTGATCACGGATTTGGCGCCTCCGCCCCATTCCACCAGCAGATCGATCAGTTGGCTTTGGCTGCGCGGGTCCAGGGCGGCGGTCGGCTCATCCAGAAGAAGCACCGCCGGGTCCAGCACCAGCACGCTGGCGAGCGCCACTCGCTTCTTCTCTCCGCCGGACAATCGGTGGGGAATCCGATCCTTCAAATGGGCAATGCGCAGCCGTTCCAGGATCTCTCCTACCCGGTCGCGCACCTCGCTTTTGGGCCAGCGAAGTTGCAGCGGGCCGAAAGCCACTTCGTCGAAGACGGTGGGGTTGAAAAGCTGCACATCCGGGTTCTGAAAGACCAGTCCCACCTGGCGGCGGAAATCGTAGGCGAACCCATCGTGGCCGAAGCTGTGTTCGGTCAACTCCTCGCCACGGAACCGCACCTGTCCCGATTCCGGAAAATAGAGCCCGTCGAGGATGCGGAGGAGGGTCGACTTTCCGGAGCCGTTGGCCCCCAGCAGCGCGATGCGGGTCCCTTCCGTAATGGCCAGACTGAGATTGCTCAGGGCAGTCTGCCGTTGATAGCGATACGTGAGACGATCGACTTCGAAAAGCATCAGCGGCCCGCCCATGTGGCCCCCGCGGTCAGTCCCGCAAAAAGGGCCAGCGCCGCCCAATCGCGGCCGTTCATCTGAAACTCATCCAGCAGGTAGACCTCGCCGCGGAATCCGCGCGCCTGCATGGCCAGGAACACCTCGCCACTCAACTGAAACGCTTTGGTGATCAGCACTCCTCCGCTCGAGACGGCCAACCGCCGATGGTCGCCGGCACTCAACCTGCCCACCGTACGGCTCTTGCGCGACTCGAACATTTCGTGAGCCGTCTCCAGCAGCAGCAGAATGTACCGGAAGGTCATGCCGAGCACCACCACAAAGACCACGGGCACGCGAAAGACCCGCAGCGCCTTCAAAACGTGCGTCCACGGAGTGGTAAAGACCAGCAGCAGCGCAAGCGTGGCGGAAGTCTCAACCCGCAGAATCAGGTAGCCGGCGGTGGTCAGGCCCTGTGCGGTGACGTCCCAATCGAGAGCGGGCACGTGGTAGACGGAGTTGCCCGGAGTCAGGAAGATGGCGGGGATCGCGATCGCTCCAGTGAAGGTCAGCGCGCTCATCCAGACCGGCATTACCAGGGATGAGAGAGAGAGTCCGGAGAATCCAGCGAGCGCCGCGGCGACAGCGAAGATGAATCCGATCACCCACAGCTTGCTGGAGAGAGCGGCAGATAGAATCAAGGCCAGCAGCCCGACCAGCTTGACTCTCGGATCGAGGTCCTGCAACAGTCCGCCGCGGCTGGCGAGGGTATCCGCATACATCGCCCGGCTGGTGGCGGCGTACAGTCCGTCGATGGTGCGTTCCACGAAGGAGCCGCGACGTTTTCCGTGGTATCCACTCATGGGGCTTCCTTGCGGTTTCCGTGGTATCCACTCATGGGCCGGCCGCCCCTGCGGCGCGGTGCTGGCTCCGCAGCAATTTGCCGATACCAAAGGACCCTAACATCACCAGCCCCACTCCGAACATCGCCGAAAGCAGGTATCCGAACGACCGGCTGCGCACATAGGACGGAGCGTATCGCCCGAAGGGCGCGGTCCACATGGAGGACAACCGCTCGAGGCCTTTGGGGGGACGTGCGGGAGGAGCCTGGTTCAAAGAGGATGCTGCGATCTGTTGCCGGACGGCCGGATCGGCGAAATCCGACGCCACCCATTCTCCCCATGCGGACCCCGCCGCCAGGATTCCGAGGGGCGTCAGGAGCATCAAAGCGCCCAGGCCCAACCACAGCGGGCGCAGAGCCTTCCTGCCGGCCTGGGATACTTCCTCTACCAGGTTTCCGGCGAGACCGGAGGTCGCGCGCAGCAACGACGGGTCGGATTGTTGGAGGAAGGCCACCACACCCGCGGAAACAAAGAGCTCGGCAAGCCCGGCGATGGTCAGGTGACCGATCATCATGGCGGGAATGGCAATGCCGAGCGGGTAGGGACAATACAGGGGCGCGCCCGAAGCATCGCGATAAAGCAGCGGCTGAATTCCGAATTCGATAGCGGCACACAGCGCCGAAACATTGATCGCGGCGTAACCTGCCAGTCCCGCCGCGATCACACGCCGCGGTGAAACAATCGCGGTCCGCCCCGCAACGGCTCTGTAGACCGCGTACGACACCAGGGAGCCCACGATGGCGATGTTGAAGCAGTTTGCGCCGATCGCCGTGATTCCGCCATCGCCGAAGAACAATGCTTGAATAATAAGCGCCATGGAGACCGCCAGCATGGCGGCCCAGGGTCCCAGGACGACCGTTGCGAGCCCGATTCCGACCGCGTGGCCCGTGGTCCCTCCCGGCAGAGGGAGATTGAACATCATGATCACAAAACTGAAAGCAGCGAAAAGCGAGAGCAGCGGAACCAGGCGGGTATGCAGCACCCTTTTGACGCGACGGAGAGCGACATACCAGAACGGCGCGGCCCCGCTGTACAATGCGGCGCAAGTGGCAGGACTCAGGTATCCATCGGGAATATGCATAGCGCCTATTTACCCCTCAGCCGGAAGGTCAACCCGGCCACCGCGGTCAGCGGGTATCCTGGGGTGCCGTGAATGCGGCCCACAATGGGGGCGTCGGGGGTGACTCTCGAGTCGAAATAGTTCTGGGTCTCGTAGTAGTCGCGGTTGGTGAGATTGTCGAAGCTCAGATTGAGCTCCACGCCGCGGCGAAGCTGCCGGGCCAATCCCAGGTCGAAAACAGTGTGGCCGGAGGCGACAATGGAAGGGTCCTCACCGTCCAGGCGATAGTGGTTGATCGCGCGCATGCGCAGGGACCCGCTCCAGCCGTGCCAGCCCGCCATCGTCAACGCCGCATTCGCTACGAAATGAGGCGCGCTGTCCACATACACGCGGTGGTCTCCGCCCTTGAAGAAGGCGTTGGCGATCTTGGTCAGGCCGCCATTCAGCGAGAGGTGGCGGCTGATGGCCACAGAAGCTTTAGCCTCGTAGCCGTAGGCGCGGCTGGGGCCTTTGAACTCGAAGCTGCCGTCGTCGGGGATGTAGACCTGCTCGTTCGAATGGTCGATCAGGAAGGCGTCCGTGGCGACGGAGAGTCGCCCGAAGTTCGAGGACGTGCCGAACTGGTAGAAGTCGGTGGTTGCCACCCGTGGCTGGTTTGGCATTTCGACCACTCCGCGAGCGTCGATGCTGTTGATGCCCCGGCCGTAGTTCAGGTGAAGCGTAAGCGGCAGGCGATGCGAAGGAGTAAACGCGGCGTTTCCCTTCCCCTGCCACCTGCCGGCCGATTGCACCCCGCCCTGGTCCGGACTCACCTTGTCGGCTACGTCGAAGTGGAACTCGTCGAACCGGATGCCGCCGCCCAGCAGCAGACGACCGCGCAGCAGGCTGAGGCTCTCCTGCGCGTATCCCGCGCCATTGGTCACGTGCGCATCCGCCCGCGTCGTAACGCTCGTGGGAACACGGCCCTCGCGGGGGTAGAGGCCCACGTTGATCTCATTGTCGTGAAAGTTCGCGCCGGCGACCAGCACGGCAGTGATCCCGAACAGTTTGTGAATGTGGGTCTCCTGCGCGTTCAGCCCCTGCTGGAGGCGTGAATCGTGCTGCTGGAAGGCGTCGCCGTGTACCGGGTCATTCAAATAGAAAGTGAAATTGGAATACAGGTCGAAGAGCGAGCGGGCCACGAACCCGTCGGCCTTGAAGGTGTCGCCGTTGTCGTAGGTCTTGATGAAATAGGCGGAAGCGGTGCCGAGTTTGACGCGCCCGCCGTCGCTGGGGTCGACGTACCCGAAACGGTCCAGGAGGCCGGCATCCACGAGATCCAGCGGGATCTGTCCGGACGAGTAGAAGTCGTTGCGGCCGAAGAGAAGCCGGAAGCCGATTTTCTCGCCGTCATCCAGGCTTCGCGTGTAGTTCCCGTTGAAGTTATCACGGCGGTACCGGCCGGGGCTTTGAAACGGACCATCCGTATAAGAGCCCTCGTAGGCGAGGTAGGCGTCTGCCTTCTGCACATCGGGGCTGAAGGCCAGGAATCCGCGGCCGCTGTTGAAATTGCCGCCCTGCAACCGCACTGTGAACTGTTCCGGAAGGGATTCGCGCTGATGGATGTGGACGACGCCCAGGCCGCTGAAGTCGCCATACTCGGCGCTGAACGGCCCGTTGGTGATGGTGACGTCCTCGATCAACTCAGGGCTGAGCGCTTTGAGCGAGCCCAGATAGCCCTGCCCGTGGCCCTGGGTGCCCTGGTTCTGCTGGACGTCATCCACCATGACCTTAAGGCCGCCATTCACGCCGCCGTGATCGAGATTGAAGCCGAAACGTCGGATCTCGAGCGATTTGCCGCCGCCTTCGTGCTGGCCGGCGTCGATCCCGGCATTGAGTTGCTGGAGCACCTGGTCGTCGCGCGTGAACAGCGTTCGATTGAAAACCTCCGCGTTCCGCAAATCCACTTCCGGCTCGACGGACTTGGCCGAAATCACGATGCTCTGGTGCTGCGGGGCGAATTGCGAGAGCGTGACGTCGTGCTCGGCTGTTTGCCCGGCGAGTGTGAACCGTTGGGTCGCGCCGGTCAAGCCGGGAGCCTCGGCTGCAAGCTGGTAATCGCCATCGGGGACGGTAGCGAACTGGAAGCGGCCTTCATCGTTCGACGTAGCGGTCAAGCGGAGGCCCGCGGCAGTCTGCAAACGCACGGTAGCGCTTGGGACAGCCTTGCCTTGTGGATCGACCACCTTTCCTGAGAGGCCGCTTTCGGCAAACGCGCCGGACACGGTGAGAAAAAGCACTGCGAGGACAGGAGTGAAGAGCGCGATGACCCAGAGGGTACCGCGGTCGCGCGCGGACCGGGGCGTCGGCCCCACTTTCTCACCCACAGATGAAATCCTCATTCGGGCGTTCCTCAATCGCCGTAGCACTAATGTAAAAATCGTGCCACCAGCCTATAGTAATACGAATCTTAAATTGGTACTACGAGGCGAGAGGCCTGTTTGGATTGGTGGAGAACCCAACTCTCCGAAAGCGGCGCGGCTTCCTGTTGACGTTCCACCCGCGTTTCACCCCGAAGGCAGTGGCGGCGCGTTGAGGCGATGGCGTCGCTGGTGGAAGATGGAGTGCGGGTTCGGGCTGACATGTCCAGGCCTACAGGAGTTACGGCAACTTGCGGATGGGCGCGGGTCGGGGCGTTGCGGGCACGTGCCTGGAACGCACCCTTGGGACCCAGGAAGGGACCTACAATAAGAACATCACAGCCAACCATGCCAACTCCTTTTGAGAGCGCGCAACTAAACCTTCAGCTCTTCGAACTCCGCCGCGAGCCTGTTTTGCGGGAGGCGCGCGACTGGTTCCTGCGCGAATTCAACCCGGAGAACTTCAACGAACTCGTCGCGATGGTCAGTGGCGACCGAAACGCAGCCTTCCGGATGGTGCTCGGCTACTGGGACATGGCCGCTTCGCTCGTAACCAACGGTGCTATTGATGCCGATGCGTTCCGCGCGGCACACGGCGAGATCTTCGCAACCTTCAGCAAGATCCACCCGCATCTCGCCGAACTGCGTGCTGCCAGTGGCGAGCCCGAGTTCTGCAAGCACATGGAGGCGGTTGTCCTGGCCGCCCCTGAAGCGGAAGCAATTCTGGCGCGGCGCCGCGAAGCGATGCGTGCTGCCGCCAAAGTGCGCGGATCGCAAAAGGTGCAGTCGCCCGCCTAACTTATTCCTGGAAACGCAGTCACTTCGCAGAATTCCGTTCAGTGTGCCGACACGCACGGATTGGTGTGCGGAACGGCGATGCGGCACGGTGGCGGCCTCCAGCGAGGAAACGAGCGCCAAATGAACACCACCGGCTAATGCACGCGGCTCCGATGGGAGCCCCGACTGTAACCTTTTCCGCGCTGCGCAGTATAACCGTCGATGGCCGCCATCCTGCAAGATTTCCTGTATTCCCTGCGGACACTGCGCAAGTCGCCTGTTTTTTTGGGCGTGGCCGTGCTTTCGCTCGCTCTGGGCATCGGCGCCAACACGGCGATCTTCACGCTCATCAACCAGCTCATTTTGCAGCCGCTTCCGGTGAGAGATCCGGAGCAGCTTGTGATGCTGGCCGGGCGCGGTAAACATTATGGCGGCAACAACGGGCCCGATCGAATTTCTTACCCGATATACCAGGAAATCCGCGACAAGAACCAGGTTTTCAGCGGCATGTTCTGCACGTACCCGAGTACCGTGAGTGCGTCGTTCCAGGGCCGCACGGAGCTGGTAGGAGCCGATTTTGTTTCGGGCAACTACTTCCCGGTTCTCGGCGTCGGCGCCGCGGTGGGCCGCGTGTTCACCGCTTCCGACGATCTGATGCAGGGCGGGCATCCGCTGGCCGTGCTCAGTTACGGCTATTGGCGCGCGCGGTTTGGCGCCGACCCCGGCATCGTCGGAAAGGAGATCGTGGTCAATGGCCGGGCACTCACGATTATTGGTGTGAGCCCGGCGGGATTCGACGGAGTGGAGCCGGGCCGCGCGCCGCAGATTCGCATCCCGATGACCATGAAAGACGACCTGCCACGCTCGGATTTCAGCCGCTTGAACAACGACCGCTTCCGCTGGACCGAGGTCTTCGGCCGCCTGAAGCCCGGGATGACTAGGGAAACGGCGCAAGCCGGGCTGCAGCCACTGTTCCACCAGATTCTGAGCCGCGAAGTGACCGAGACACCCTTCGCCAAGGCATCGCCATTCGTCAAACAGGAGTTCCTGAAGATGTGGATGCAGGTGATGCCCGGATCGAAGGGTCGCTCGAACCTTCGCAAGACGTACTCGAAGCCGCTTTTCGCGCTGATGGCCATCGTCGGCCTGGTACTCTTAATCGCCTGCTCGAACCTGGCGAATCTGCTGATCGCGCGCGCCTCGGCGCGGCAGAAGGAGATTGCTGTTCGCTTGGCGTTGGGCGCGGGGCGCGGCCGGCTCATCCGCCAACTCCTGGTGGAGAGTCTCGTGCTCTCGGCGATTGGCGGGTGCCTGGGCGTTGGTCTGGCAGTGATGATCGACCGGGCGTTAATCGATTTTCTGCCGTCCGGACATACGCCGCTGTCACTTTCCAGCACGCCGGATTGGACGGTCCTCGGTTTTACCTTCGCCATCTCGCTACTGGCGGGCGCTATTTTCGGATTGGTACCGGCACTGCAATCCACGCGGCCGCAACTGGCGAATACGCTGAAGGATCAGGCGGGCGGCGTGGTCCACGGCGGCTCCGCCGGATTGCGCAAAGGCCTCGTGGTGGCACAGGTTTCGCTGTCGCTTCTGCTGCTGATCGGCGCAGGGTTGTTCCTGCAGAGCTTGCGCAACCTGAAGACGCTGAATCCCGGCTTCGAGGTCAGGAACGTGCTGGCTTTTGATGTCGATCCCACCCTGAGCCGCTATAACCTCAAGTGGACCGTGGACTACTACCGCCGCCTGCGCGAGCGGTTGAGCGCGCTCCCCGGCGTGGAATCTCACGCTTACGCGGTAGTCCCACTGCTGGAAGACAACGAGTGGGACAACTGGGTCACCATCGAAGGGTACTCGGCTAAGCAGGATGAGCGCCCCGATCCGCACATGCAGTATTGCAGTCCCGGGCTCTTCAAGACCCTGAAGATTCCGGTACTGTTAGGCCGCGACTTCAACGAACGCGACGACGCCGGCGCGCCCAAAGTAGGGATCGTGAACCAGAAATTCGTTAAACGATATTTTGGCGATGCCGATCCGCTGGGCCGTCACGTCGGCATGGGAATCGACCCGGGAACCAAGACGGATATCCAGATCGTAGGGGTAGTGGGAGACACGAAATACGAGAGCATGCGCGACGAGATTCCCTACGAACTTTACATTCCCTCTGACCAGAAGTCGTTTGCGGACGGTGGCACGGTCTACGTGCGCGCCCAGGGCGACCCGACAAACCTATTCAATACGTTGCGCGCGGCAGTGCGAGAAGTGGATGCCAGCGTGCCGATGTACGATATGCGCACATTAGACCACCAAATGGAGATCTCGCTCCTCACGGAGCGGCTGCTGGCCACGCTTTCGAGTGTCTTCGGATGTCTCGCCACGCTACTGGCCGCGCTGGGGCTGTATGGCGTGATGGCGTTCATGGTGGCGCGCCGCACGCGGGAGATCGGCATTCGCATGGCGCTGGGCGCGGGGCAAGGCTCCGTAGTGTGGATGGTTCTGCGCGAAACGCTGACGCTCGCCGGAATCGGCGTGGCCATCGGCCTGGCTGGTGCGTACGGCGCAACGCGGCTGATACAAACGCAATTATTCGGGGTTGAGCCCACCGACCTGCTCACGCTGGCCGCCGCTTCGCTGGGAATCGCGGCCGTGACAGCGCTGGCAGGCTACATCCCGGCGCGGCGAGCTACGGGGATCGATCCGATGAGCGCGTTGCGGTGGGAGTAGCGGGAGCGCGCTCCCCGCGGCGGCCGAAAGGACGGAGAGGCAGCGAGGCTGTTCTTCCGTAGGTAACAGCCAACCCGTAAGTTGGCCCGCGACGTGCGCGGATGACTCCCGCCTCGTCGCGCATTCCCGCCACGCCGACGCCCACCAGCACGAGGCCCTCCCTAACCCGGCATAGCCAACCAGGGAAAAACCAAGCTCACCGCCGAGACGCCGAGACGCGGAGGAAGCGCGGAGAAGACCAAAGTCAAAACTTGAGGGCGTAGAGGAAGCAGAGAGCGCAGAGAGACCACCCCCGACGGCGTGGAAGGATCCTGCCAATTTCGGCAAGAATTTGACCCGGTAGGTACTTATGACCATTTGCAGGAACTTTCTTGCGTGCCCGCCAAAAATTACTTAAGTGTCCACTTGACAATTGGTCCGCGCGTGATGGATACTTAAGTGGAGACTTAACCAATATTGTTTTGAAGGGGGGGAAGGAAGACCATGGAAGAGCAATCCGTAATTCGCAGCACGTTCGACATCGGGCGCTGCTATCCTGCCACGCCGGCACGCGGATTCGCCGCTTTCGACGACCCAACCAAGAAGCGCCGCTGGTTGGTTGGGCCCCGCGAGCAACTCGCTGCGCAGCTTCTGCTCTTCCGGCCGGCTGCGGTGCGGGCGCGTCTCATGGCGCTCGAAAACACGCTGCTCTCCGAGGCCATCGCCATGGAAACGGCGCAGCGCGAGCTGCTCCAGCGTGAAATCGAGACCGCCCGCGAAGTGCAACAGCGCTTCTTCCCGCAGAGCTTGCCCAAAATCGCCGCTCTGGAATACGCCGGCACCTGCCGTCCGGCGCGCGGGCTGGGCGGCGACTACTACGACTTTCTCGCGCTGGCCGGCGGCCGGCTCGGTCTGGCTATCGCCGATGTCTCCGGCAAGGGAGTTCCCGCGGCCCTGCTTATGGCAAGCTTGCAGGCGTCCACGCGCGGGCAGGCGCAAGCGGATTCCAGCAAGGTCGCGAATCTCACGGCCAACGTCAACCGCCTGGTCTGCGAGGCCTCGCCCGAAAACCGCTACGCCACCTTCTTCTACGCGCGGTTCGACCCGTCCACACGCAAGCTGATCTATACGAACGGCGGGCACAATCCCCCCTTCGTGCTGCGTGGCGGCGAAGCGATCGGGCTGGAGAAGGGCGGCCCGCCAGTGGGGCTGTTCAAGGCCTCTCAGTACCAGCAGGAAGAGATCCAGATCGAACCCGGCGACCTCCTGACGCTCTACACCGACGGCGTCACCGAGGCGGAGAACTCCGCCGGGGAGGAGTGGGGCGAGGAGCGGTTGCTCGAGACCGTGCGCGCCTGCCGCGAGCTGGCGCCGAGTGAGATCGTCAAGCGCATCATGCAAGCCGCCGATACATTCGCCGCGGGCGCTCCGCAGCACGACGACATGACGCTGGTGATCGCCCGCGTGCTGTAAGCTGTGACGCACGCTTTGACCGCGGGGCGATCGATACTCATTGGCGACTCAACCAATTGTTTTCGAAGCAAGGAAGGAAGGAAGGAAGACCATGGAAGAGCGATCCGTAATCCACAGCACGTTCGTCATCGAACGCAGCTATCCCGCCACCACTGAGCGCGTATTCGCCGCTTTCGCCGACCCAGGCAAGAAACGCCGCTGGTTTGTTGAAAGTGACAGCCACGAAGTCGAGCACTATGAGTTGGACTTTCGAGTGGGAGGCAAGGAACGTGCCCGTTTTCGCTTCACAAAAGACGGTTCCCCGGTGAAGGGGATCGCGTGTACGAACGACACCAGTTACCTGGACATTGTGCCCAACCGTCGCGTTGTGCTTGCCTCTACTATGACCCTCGGTGAGAAGTGCATCTCGGCGTCTCTGGCCACGGTTGAGCTCTTGCCGTCGGAAACAGGGACCGACCTCATCTTCACGCATCAGGGAGCATTCTTCGAGGGCGCCGATGGTCCTGAAATGCGTGAAGCGGGATGGCGCAAGCTGTTCGACCAATTGACAGAGGAGTTCCCGCGCTAGTCAGAGACCGACGCTGGAAGTCGCGGACCAATGCATAGGAAGAAACCTGATATCGACCGTGTCTTCCACGCCCTCGGCGATCCCACCCGCCGGGCAATTGTGGAGAAGCTCAGCCGCGGACCCATTTCAGTCTCGCGGTTGGCAGAGCCCCTCGACATCACTCTGGCGGCAGTAGTTCAACACCTGCAAGTGTTGGAGGAAAGCGGGCTGGTACAAACCGAAAAGGTCGGGAGGGTACGCACTTGCCGCATCGAACCCGCCGGGCTTTCCGTGGCGGAGCAATGGATCGGCGATCGCCGCTCGATGTGGGAACGCCGGTTTGATCGGCTGGGCGATTTGCTAGATGAGCCGGACGAAAGTCGCTAGCCGACGGGTGAAAACTGACCGATTCCCCGCGGCGGCCAGGAAGTTCGGCATCGAGGTTCCACGTTCGGAGACCACAGCCGCGCCCGTCATCCCGGGAAAAACGGCCAGGGTACCTTGGCCCGGCCTGGACTGGCCGCCCCCACAGGACCTGGCTACACAACTGGGGCAACATGCACCACGGTCGATCTGAAAAACGTGGTGCCCGGCACCACCACGCCGACCTCAGCCAACCTCTTCGGCAAGGTGACATCGGGTAACGAGGCCACTACCGTCGCCGACGGCGGGGTTCCGATGATGAACCTGACCATCAAGATACTCTGGTAACATTACGGTATTAAGATCCAACGGTATTTTCAGTGGAAGCCCGGGAGGGGCAATGGTCGCGCAGTGGACTCCGATGCGGTGGCCGAGTGCCTGGAAAGACCCGTCCGCTCTGAGTCTGTTGAAGGGCACAGCCATCGACTACCTGCTCATCGGCAAGGGTGAAGACCTGGCGCCCGTGCGGTCCCGCGCCCAGCAGGATGGTCTCCACCTGGCGGACCCGGAAGCTGCGCCCACGGGAATCACGGTGGTCAAGGGGGAATGGCCCGGGGTGAAAATGTCGCGCGGGGGCGGTGACCAGATAGACGCGGGCCCTACCGGCGTCCCCTGGGTGGATTCCAACGGCTGGGCCGTTCGCCTGTCTACGGCCCTTCACCCGGAGACTTGCATTTGGGTGGATGCCCCGCCGGCTGAGAACGCACGGATTTTTCCGGACGCCTACGTCATCGCCATCGCAGACAGCGCGGCATACGGCGGCCGGTGGGTTCTCTCGCTCGATAACCAACTCGCCGCGGCGCTGGCCGCCCAGCGGCCCGAAGCCCTCGCAACGTGGAAGAGAGTGACGGCCGCGGCCGGTTTCTTTGCGGGAAAGAAAAGCTGGTCGGCCTATGCCCCCCTGGCAGTGGTCGGCGTGGTTTCGGACTTCTCCGGTAAGAATGAATTTTTCAGCCAGGAGTTGCTGAACCTGTTGGCGCGCGCCGGTCAGCATTACCGGGTGCTGCCGAAGGAACGAGTCACCGATGCGTCGTTCGATTCCCTCCGGGCGGTGATATACATCGACGCGGACCCGCCGCCGCCCGTTCTGCGAAAGCAGATTCTGGCATTTGTGCAGGCCGGCGGCATGTTGATTGCCGCTCCCCAGTGGGGCGAGGTTCCGGGGGCGCCTTCGAAGACGGACGAGAATCCGAGATACTCCTTGCGGACCCTGGGAAAGGGATGGATCGCGCAGGCCAAAGCCGACCCCGACGATCCATACCTGTGGGCCAACGATTCCGTATTGTTGGTGAGCCACCGCTACGATTTGGTGCGCTTCTGGAACGGCGGCGCCACAGCCTCTTTTTACACGCTGGCGCCGGACCGCAAACAGGCACTCGTGCACCTGTTGTTTTACGCCGATCGCGGTCCGGACTCGGCCAGCGTGCGGATCGCCGGCCGATATCGCTCGGTCAAGGCTGCGACCGTGGAGCAAGCGTCGGTCCCGCATGTGGAGATGGAATTACAGAAAGATGCGGTAGAGGTTCACCTCCCGCAGGTATCCCAGTATGTTGCCTTGGAGTTGGACACGTGAGAACAAGAGTGATCGGAGCGAGAGCAAGAATCGCCCGCAAGCGGGCGAGGCAGGCGGAACCGCCGCCCCACCTCTGAACGCTCGGGACTTGCTGGACTTTTAGGAGAACTGTCATGCATTGCAATCAAACTCGCCGGCATTGGTTAATCAACGCCGGGGCCGCCGTTTCCAGCGTCTGTCTGGGGTCTAAGTACGGCCGCGCCGCCACCGCGCCCACCGCGCCGGTCGCCGTCGCTCGATGCAAAACTTACGATGTCGGCGAACTGCTTCCCACCATGCAGAAAATGTTCGACCAGTTGGGCGGACTGGGGAAGCTGGTCAAGAACAAAACCGTCGCCATCAAAATCAATCTCACCGGCTCCCCCACGTACCGCTTGGGATACCTCCCGCTGGAGGACACCCACTACACCAATCCCCACGTGATTGCCGCCGCGGTGCACCTGATGGGCAAGGCCGGCGCCCGCCGCATCCGCGTGCTGGAAAGCCCCTGGTCCACAGCCATGCCGGTGGAAGAATACGTGATTCAGGCCAATTGGGAGCCGCGCGACATCCTGAGCGCAGCGCCCAACGTGGAGTTCGAGAATACCAACTACCTGGGGCGGGCCAAGAAGTACTCGCGCATGGTAGTGCCTTACGGCGGCTACATCTTCCCGGCCTTCGACCTGAATCGCTCCTACGAGGACTGCGACGTCTTCGTGAGCATCGCCAAGATGAAGGAACATGCCACCGCGGGCGTGACGCTCTCCATGAAGAACTGCTTCGGCCTGACCCCGTGCACCGTCTATGGGACCGGCGCCGGCGTGGATGAGCCGTCCTTGATTCCCAACGGCGGGCGCGGTCCGATCCACGAAGGGAACCGCCAGCCGTCCAGGAGCGCGCCGCCGGAGAAGGACCCCGGCACTCCGCGCCAGGACACTTGGCGGGTGCCGCGCACGGTGGTCGACCTGGTGTCCGCCCGGCCCATCCACCTGGCCATCGTCGAGGGCATCAAGGCCATGACCGGCGGTGAGGGGCCCTGGGTCGGCGAAGACCTCAAAGGCGTGGCGCCGGGTGTGATTGTGGCCGGAACGAATCCCGTCACTACCGACGCGGTCTCGATGGCGGTCATGGGATTCGACCCCATGGCGGATCGCGGTACGCCGCCGTTCGAAGGGTGCGATAGCACGCTGCGGCTCGCGGAGGATGTGGGGCTGGGCACGCGGGACCTCAAACGTATCGAGGTGATCGGCACGCCTATCGCCGAGGCGCTGTTCGATTTCGCGGCCATTCGCAAGCAACGGCGCAGCACTCCGCCGCCGCGGAGGGGAATGCGAGGGTAGAACAATGGGGCATCCCGATCGAAGGGAATTTGGAAGGCTGGCATTGGGCGGCGCGCTGGGAACCGCGCTGCTCGCCTCCGCGGCAGAAAGCCGGGCCGCCACCCACACCGTCCAACCGGGAATCAAACTCTGCGTGCAGGCTTCGGCCAAACCCACGGACAACGACCTTCTGTTCCTCCAACAGCTTGGCGCGGAGTATGTGAGCGTCGGGTCCACGCCGGATCTGCGCACCGCCGAAGGGTTCCTGCAGATCAAGAAACGCTACGCCGAGGCCGGCATTACCGTCTGGAACATCGGCAATACCAGCGTGCACAACATGCCGGAGGTCACGCTGAACCTCCCAGGGCGCGACAGGAAGATCGAAGAGTACAAGCAGTACCTCCGCAATTTGGGGACGGCGGGCATCTACTACACCACCTACGCCCACATGGGGAACGGCATCTGGTCGAGCGGGCGCGCCACCATTCGGGGAGCTTCCGGCAGGGAATTCGACCTGGCCAGCCCCAACAAGCAGGGCGTCTGGGACGGGGCCGTTTTCAAGGAGCCACTTTCCCACGGCCGGGAATTCACCAGGGAAGAGATCTGGGAGAACTACATCTATTTCATCAAGCAGGTGGCGCCGGTGGCCGAAGAGGCGGGAGTCCGCATCGGCATCCATCCCGACGATCCTCCGGTGCCCGTTCTTGCCGGTGTCCCGCGCTGCATCTTCGCGAATTTTGACGGCTACCGCCGCGCCATGGAGATCGCCGGCAGCCCCAACGTAGGAATCTGCATGTGCTGTGGCACATGGCTGGAGGGCGGCAAACAGCTCACCGGCAAGGATCCCGAGGAGATGATCCGCTACTTCGGCGCGCAGAAGATCTGGAAGATCCATTTTCGCAACGTCAGCGCGCCGCTGCCGCACTTCGTCGAGACCTTCATGGATAACGGCTACTACGACATGTACAAGATCATGAAGGCATTGCGCGACGTGGCCTTCGACGGCATCGTGATCCTGGACCATTCGCCCAACCTGGTGGGCGGCGGCAACGCGCAGACCGCGTATGGGTTCGCCTACATGAAGGCATTGATGAATCGCGCTAACGCCGAGGCCAAGGCGTAGGGGGCGAGGCACTTTGACTCGGGATCGTGTGCCGGGGCGAAAGGCCGACGAGGGCGTCGGCCGCGCACCAGGGGGGTCCGCCCCACAATGATTAGAAGGGGTTTCACAAGGGAGGAATGATCCGATGAACAGCAACATATCTCGCAGAAGGCTGATCGAGACCGCCGGTGCCGCGGCCTTGGCAACTCCAGCCGCGCACGGGCTGACTATGCCCGAGCCGCGATACGAAGGAAAGGACACGCCCAAGATCTGCCTGTCGGTCGGCGATGGTGGCGGCTTCGGCGGAGGTCGCGGCGGTGCGGCCCCTGGCGGAACAGCGCCTGCTGGAGCCGCCGCCCCAGGTGCCCCAGTCACTCCAGCGCCCGGTGGGACGTCTCAGGCCGGAGCCCCCGGTCGCGGCCCTGGTGGCGTCAACGAGACCTCGACCCGCCGGATCAAGCAGCTTGGCGTCGACTATGTGCTCTCGGGCGGCGGGCGGATTCCCTGGGAAGAAAGCCGGCTCAGGACCCAGATGGATGGCCTCAAGGCCTTCGGTCTCACCTTGAGCAATCTGATGATCGCGGGTTTCGACAACGCCATCTATGGCCGGCCGGGCCGCGACGAGGAGATCGAGAAGGTGATCGCATCCATTCAGGCGGCCGGAAAGGCCGGCTTGCCGGTGGTCGAGTACAACTGGTATGCGCACCGCGCCATGGAGGGCTATTTCGAGGAGACCGGCCGCGCCGGCGCGGGATGGACGGGCTTCGATTACGAACTGGAGCAGACTGCCGCCCAGCAGTATCAGAACAGGCCGGAGGAAAAAGGGAAGAAGTTCAAAGACCTGCCGCCGCTGCCGAACGAGGGCGCCCATACCCTGGAGGAGATGTGGGCCACCATCACCTATTTTCTGAAGAAGGTGATCCCCGAAGCCGAGAAAGCGGGCGTCCGGCTGGCGCTGCACCCCAACGATCCGCCCGCTCCCATCAGCCGCGGCTCGCAGCAGATCATGGGCAGCGTGGAAGGCTGGAAGAAGCTCATCGAAATCGTCAAGAGTCCCGCCAACGGCATCACCTTCGATTGCGGCGTGACGCGGGAAATGGGGCAGGATCCCGTCGATGTGTGCCACTATTTCGCGTCGCGCGACCGCATCAACCACGTGCATTTCCGGAACGTCAAGGTCAAGAAGCCGTATGAGCGGTACACCGAGGTGTTTATCGATGAAGGCGAGAACAACATGTTCGCCGTCATGCGGGAACTGGTAAAACAGAAATACTCGCGCCTGATTTATCCCGAGCATCCGCGCGCTCTGGACTATGACCGCGAGCGCGGCCGCATCGGGGGCTATCCGGGCGGCGGCTCCTACGCCGCCTTCGCGTTCAACGTAGGCTATACTCGGGCCATGATGCAGGCCGCATTGTCGGTTTAAGGAGGAGGTTCATGATGAAATCGAAAAGTAAGGGAGGACGCCGCTCGTTCCTGAAAGGCGCAGCCGCCGCACTGGGCGCAGGCTTCTGGGCAGACCATGAGCTGGAGGCGTTGCCGCAAAATGTCAACACCAACTCCAAGCCGTCCGATCTGAGGATCACGGACATGCGCGTGCTGACCGTGGCGCGCGCCCCTATGACCTGTCCCATCATCCGCATCGACACCAACCAGGGCATCTACGGCCTGGGCGAAGTGCGGGATGGCGCCAGCAAGAATTACGCGCTGCTGCTCAAGAGCCGGTTGCTGCGGGAAAACCCATGCAGCGTCGACAAGATTTTCCGCAAGATCAAGCAGTTTGGCGGACCCGCTCGTCAGGGAGGCGGCGTCTGCGGCGTCGAAATGGCGCTGTGGGACCTGGCTGGAAAGGCCTATAACGTTCCCGTCTACCAGATGCTGGGCGGCAAGTTCCGGGACAAGATCCGCATCTACGCCGACACCACCGAATCCCCCGATCCCAAGGTCTTCGGCCAGCGTCTCAAGGCGCGCCACGAACAAGGTTTCACCTGGCTCAAGATGGATCTGGGTGTCGACCTGGTCGGCAACATCCCCGGCGCCGTCACCAGGCCGGAGGGTGTTTCGCTGGGGGGAGGCGACCGCACACAGCACATGTTCACGGGCATCGAGATCACGCCGAAAGGCGTCGAGGCGATGGCGGATTTTGTGGCGCAGGTCCGCGAGCAGGTGGGCATGGAGGTTCCCCTTTCCGCCGACCACTTCGGCCATATCGGCGTCAACAGTTGCATCCGGCTGGGGAAGGCCCTCGAAAAGTACAACATGGCGTGGCTCGAGGACATGATCCCCTGGCAGTACACCGACCTGTTGAAGAAGATCTCGGATGCCGTGGACATCCCCATCCTGACCGGTGAAGATATCTATCTCAAGGAGCCGTTCATGGAGTTGTGCCGGGCTCACGCGGTGGACATTATCCATCCCGACCTGGCGACCTCGGGCGGCATTCTGGAAACCAAGAAAATCGGGGATGGGGCCCAGGAGTTGGGTGTACCCATGGCGATGCACTTCGCCGGAACACCGGTATCCTGCATGGCCAATGTGCATTGCGCCGCCGCCACCGAAAACTTTCTAGTGATGGAGAACCATTCGGTGGACGTCCCGTGGTGGGGCGACCTGGTGGAGGGCGTCGAGAAGCCCATCGTCAACAAGGGCTATATCACCGTCCCCGACAAGCCCGGCCTGGGGGTAACGCTGAACGAGGATGTGGTGAAGCAGCACCTCGCGGAGCCAGGTTTCTTCGAACCCACGCCGCAGTGGAACGTGGACCGCACCAACGACCGGCTATGGAGCTGATAACCTGGCCCCTGAATCGAGAGAGGAGCAATAACAAGATGACTCGTCTATCCCGTCTGGCACTGAGCGCCTGCGCGGTGGCGATACTGGCGCCCGCGCTGTCCCACGCTCAACTGTTTACGTTGACCAAGGAACAACTTATCGAGCTGACGTCGCAAAATCCCTTCGAGCGCTTTGCCGACGGCCGGCCGAAGATTCCGGACGCTCTGATGGAGCGTGCCCGCGGTATGTCCGCGGAGGAGGTCTGGGCCGGCTTGAACCAGGCCGGCGGCGGCGCTCGTGGCGGTGCCGCCGGTCGCGGCGGCGCCGGTGGTGGCGGCGGGGCGTGGCGCAATCAGTACGAAGACGGCTTCCAGGTGCTGCATCCCAAGCTGAAACTGGTGGGCCGCGCCTTCACCGTGCAGTTCATGCCGGCGCGTCCCGACCTGGACACCGTCCTGAACGCCAAACAGCAAGCTAAGGGTCTGGGCCGCCTGAACAATCAGTTCGCCATCGACATGCTGCAACCAGGCGATGTCCTGGTGGTGGATCTGTTCGGCAAGATTGGCGATGGCACCATCGTGGGCGACAACCTTTTCTACTACATCATGAAGACCACCAAGACCGGAGGCATTGTGGTGGATGGCGCCGTTCGCGACCTGGAAGGGATTTCCGAAATGGAGATGCCCGCTTATTTCCGCAAGACGCACCCCAGCGCCCTCAGCAACGTGACGTTGACCGGAATCAACATTCCAGTGCGGATCGGGAATGTGACGGTAATGCCGGGCGACCTGGTGGTGGGCGACCCGGAAGGGGTTTACTTCGTTCCTCCCCATCTCGTGGAGGGAATCGTCGACGCCGCCGATCGGGTCCACATCCATGACGAGTGGACGCGCAAGAAGTTCGACGAAGGCAAGTACAAGTCCAGCGAGATTTACAGCAGCCCTCGCGATCCAGCGTTACAGAAGGAGTATCAGGAGTACCTGACGAAACGGCTGGAGGAACTCCACAAGAAGCAGTAGGACAGACCATCGGTTTTTGTGTGGTTGTCACGCTCCCGTGAGTAACTCATAGTCTGTTACGGCAGTGCCCTGGCAGCTTTCAATATTTCTTCTATGATCGGCTCTGCTTCTCCTTCGGAGCTGGCAATTCGAATGAAAGTGTCAGCCTGTTCGCTTAAGAGCTGGATTCGAATAAGTGTCTGCGCCGCATTTGTGGTCGCTGCCGCGCCTTCCGTTGCCGTGCCAGCCGCCGCGCCAGCCGCCGCCGCCCCCACCGCAAAAACAGCCGCGGCGGCGACGATGATGGCAACAGATATAACGCCGATTGCCACGTATGTCCTGCCGGCACCCGTTTCGAAACCATTTTTCCATTTAACGAACTTTTTTAGGGCAACTTTGTACTGCTCGCCTGCCGCCACCAGGAACGCACCCGCTTTCACGAAATTGTTGGCCTTGAGCAAATCCCGCACGGTGTCCAGGCTGTCTTCGACATCGTCCCAAATTGACAATTCTGGAGTCGCCACAGGATTGAAGACCTGGACAGCCCGGCCCATCGGATTCCAACTGTGTCGAATCAGATTCAGTTGGGCCACATGCTCACCTTTGGTCGCATCCTTCGCATTTCTGAGGCGTACAAATTGATCCGTAAGCTGAGCTAAGGCGGCTTTGGCCAAGTCAATACCGTAGGCGCCTGCCAGGATCTCCGTGGCTGATTTCTCGCCTTCCCAGACACGCTTGTCGTAGTAATAGAAGACCGGTATGCCCCTAAAGTTATTGCTTAACATAGGGGCGCACATCTCGCGGCACGGAATTCTCTCCGTGAAAATCTGGACGACTGTAAGATCCGGATGAGTACGAAAGAACTCGCCGGCTCTTCCCTCTGAATGTATGCCGACCTCTGCGTCGCGTGTGTCCGCAGGCCCGAATTGGGCTATTAGCTCCGCAATCGTTGTGTTTGGGTTTACCTTGATTCCCTCGTTGCCTTGCTTGTCGCGATAGAGCCAGGCCGTGATATTCAGACGGCGGAGATTTTCAGCGGTAACCAACATATTGTCAAGTCTGAACTTCAGGGCCGCCTGGGGAAGCCGCATATCGGCTCTCGATGGGTCAAATGGGGGAACTGCAGCAGGGGTCTTTATAGCCATAACATCACCCTCCTTGCAGTGTAGTTTCCCATGAAAAATCCATTTATGGAGCGTCCAGCTACAAAAGGAGTACCAGAAGTACCTGGCGAAACGTTAGGAAATCCGCAAGAAACAATAGGACAGACCATCGGTTTCGTGGTCTGTCAAGCTCGGCGCGCAACGCCGGGATGGTGCGCGAACCCGTCTATCGACGGCCCTCCGGCGCCTTCGGCTTCACCGGTTCGGCGGAGTCCGCCGCGTGCAGGAAAACCGTCCTGGTGGGGAACGGCATCTCAATGCCTTCCTCCTTGAACCGGCGGAAGATCCGCTTCCGGAGCTCATGCCGTACGCCGAACTGGTTGGCAAACTCGGCCACCTGAAAACCCAGGGTGAAGCCCAGCGCGGATTCTCCGAACCCCGGGTCGAAAGCCACCGAGGGCGCCGGCTCGGAAAGCATGCCGGGGATCTCTCCCGCGCTTTGTCGCGCCACCTCCAGCAGCACCCGTTCGATGCGCTCGGGATCGCACTCATAGCTGACCCCCACCTGAAGGCTTGCGGACATGCGCTTTTCCGGCAAATAGTAATTGGTTACGATGGCCTGGGCCAGCTTGGAGTTGGGAATGATGATCATATTGTTTCCGAGGCCCCGGATGGTGGTGTTGCGCCAGCCGATATCGCAAACATAGCCCTCCTCGCCGGTGTTCAACTTGATGTAGTCGCCCAGACGGATCTGCCTGGCGACGGCCACATAAAAACCGGCGAAAAGGTTAGAGAGCGTATCCTGCAGAGCCAAAGCCACGGCCAGGCCGCCGACACCCAGTGCCGTCAGCATGGGGGTGATTTCCAGACCGATGGCCTTCAACAGCAGAACGATGCCGAGCAGAACCACAGCGAGCTGCGCCAGATTCTCGGTAAGAGTCGTGACCGGGAGCGCTCCAGGCACCTGGTCCCCATAGAACCGAACCAGGTTTCCCGCAATCCGCACGCACATGATGGTCAGGGACACGATCCAGAGGACCAGCAGCGTTTTCGCGCCCCATTCCGTGATTCGGGGCGGCAGCTCGGACGATTGCAGCCCCAGGTGCACGCCCAGGATCACCGTCCAGATGAGGATCGGCCCTCGCAGCGCCTCGGTCAGGATGAGGCCTGCGCGGCTTTGCGTCCGTGATGTCCAGGCCCGCAAAGCTCGCAATATCAGGCGGCGCATTAACCACCCGGCGGCGAACGTAGCAAGAAAGATGACCACCGGCCACACCAGTGCCATCGGATGCTCCATCAACGTGCGCCGGATGGTCTCCATTTCGCTCCTCCTACCTCAGAGTCTCACAACAAATCGGCTCCACGCGCACGCCAAACCGAACGTCAATACTGTGTGCGGACACGTGCGTCGCTACTCTGCCTGGTGTTGACCTGCTGCCTGATGGCAGACGGCCCGTCCGCCTGGGAGTATTACGAGATGGGCCGCGAGGCCGAGAAGGCCGGACACATGGCCCAGGCTTACCTTTCGTATTCCCAAGCCGCAGCCATGGAGCCGAACAACCAGACCTACTGGTTGCGAAGCCAGGCCGTGAGGTCGCGTGCCGCACTCGAGGCCAAAGTGTTACCGCCGGCTCTCGCGGAAAAGCCCGAAGAGGACCCGGATGCCGAACCCCCGGAGCAATTCGACCCGCCCACCGACCAGGACCGTGTAGACGCCCGCCGGCCGCTGCCGCCGGCCGCATTGACGGCCCGGCCGGGAACTCAGGATTTTGACCTGCGCGGTGATTCCAAGAAGCTGTTTGAAGACGTGGCGCACGCCTTCGGCCTGGATTGTGTGTTCGACAGCGAGTATCAACCGGTCCCTCAATTCCACTTTCAGTTGACCGGCGTGGATTATCGGGAAGCGCTGCACGGCCTGGAAGCGGCTACCGGTTCCTTCATCGTGCCGCTGTCGGAAAAGCTGTTCATGGTGGCCAAGGATTCCCCGCAGAAGCGCCTGCAAATCGAGCCCAACGTGGCCGTGGAAGTGCGCCTTTCCGAAGTCACCACCCAGCAGGATTTCACGGCCATGATCACAGCCGTACAGCAGACCTTCGCCATCGAGAGAGTCGCGTTCGACACGCAGAACAATACGCTGATCATGCGCGGCCCCATTTCCAAGGTACTCCCGGCCCGCGCCATGATTGAAGACCTGTTGTACCCGCGGGCGGAGGTGCTACTCGAAGTAAAGTTCCTGGAAGTCAGCCGCAATGACATGATTACCTACGGAGTGCAGCTTCCTACCGCCGCCGCACTCTTCACCCTCCCGCGGGTTACGGATCTCGCGCAATTGACGTTGAGCAGCGGGGCGATTTACTTCGGTTTCCGGGTGGTCACCGGATCCCTGGTGGCAACCATGTCTGACTCTACCGGCAGAACGCTGCTCGATACCCAGTTGCGTTCGGCGGACGGCCTCCCCGCCACCCTCCACGTGGGCGACCGCTATCCCATCATGACCTCCAGTTACATTGGACCGCACGACTTTACGGCTGGGGGCCCCGTGTACGCGCCTCCGCCTTCTTTCACCTTCGAAGACCTGGGGCTGGTATTGAAAGTAACCCCCAAGGTTCATGACATGGAGGACGTGACGCTGGACCTCGACGCCGAATTCAAAGTACTCGCAGGCTCGGCTCTCAACGGCATTCCGGTGATTTCCAACCGCACCTTGAAGTCCAATGTCCGGCTTGCGCTCGGGGAATGGGCGATGGTCGCCGGCTTGATGAATTCCAGCGAAGCGCGCATCATCGCGGGGCTGGCGGGACTCTCGCGAATCCCCGTCCTGGGAAAACTGGCCAGCACCCACGAGCGCAACCGGAGCAACCAGCAGGTATTGATCCTGATCCGTCCGCACCTCATCACTCTGCCGCCCAGCCAGGTCCCCACGCATACGTTCTACGTGGGATCGGATACCAGGCCCCTCACGCCCCTGTAGGGTGGTTTTCGTGGCGCAAGCACTCTTGCTTGCCGCGTCCCCACTCTGGGGGACGCTTGGCGCCTTTCCTCCTCTGTTGCGCGCCGCCTGTCCACACTCTCCCCGCAAGGTGGTTTCTCGTCACCATGTTTGGCGAGCCAGCAGTCGATGGCCGGATCTGCACTGAGTGCCGTCGGCATCGGATCTCGCCTCCGTGGCAGAATGAGGATGACGCCCATGCCGATGACCGCTTCGCCAGCCGAACAGAGAGTCCTACTGCGGAACGTCAGTTGGGAAACCTATGAACGCCTGCTCGCGGAAAGCGTGAATGCTCTCGGCACACGGTTCGCGTACGATGAAGGGAACCTGGAAATCATGGTGGTCCAGGTGGGCCACGAGGGCCCGAACCGCACACTCGCGCGGATTGCGGAGATCACGGCGGAAGAGACGGGACGCGATTTTAGAGCCTCCGGATCTACCACTTTCAAACGCCCGGACTTGGCCAAGGGCTTCGATCCGGATTCTCCTTTTACTTTCGCAATGCCGGGATGATCCGCGGCAAAGACGAAATCGATCTGGCCACCGATCCGCCACCGGAGCTGACCATCGAAGTGGATATCACCAGTTCTTCCCTCAACCGGTTCCCGATTTTTGCGGCGGTCGGCGTGGCGGAGGTCTGGCGTTATGACGGAGAGCGCGTCCAGTTCCATACCCTCGAAGGATCGGAGCGGCCAAGCCCGAGAACCCTATCGCGTGATCGAAGAGAGCCTGGTTCTGCCGCCGATGACTGCGTCGCAAGCAACCGCCTTCCTTGAACTGGATCGCCGGGAGAAAGCCACCGTCTGGCTGCGCACCGTGCGGGAATGGATTCGGGCGCGGTCCTAATTGGCGGGCACTCGGAAAACTCTCGCCAGTGTCCCTGTTCCCCCAAGAGTAGAATGGAGGCACATGAGCTTCGATGATTACAAGGTCGTGCTCTATCGAAACCAACCAGACGGATGGGTGGCTGAGATCCCTTCCATCGCCGGATGCCATGCTTTGATGCCAACCCCGGAGGAGGCTTTGGCGGAACTGGCGGAAGTCTTCCGTATGGTCGTGGAGGAGTACCGCGAGAGCGGCAGACCCATGCCTCGCGACACGACCGAAATCGTCCATGCCTAGCGCCCGCGCCGGCGAGTTCCGCCGGGTGGCCAGCAGACTTGGTTTCCGGTGGGCCGCCAGACAGGAAGCCATGAGCGGTGGAAACACGAAGACGGTCGAGCCACCACCATCCCCATCCATGGTGGGCGCCAGATCGGACCACCTCTGTTCTATCGAATCTTGGAGCAACTCGGGATCGACGAGAAGACCTTTGACTTGACCGGTTGCGGTAGCCTGCGGCGTTACGTCGGTCGCCCCCATCGCCACACCACGCGCGGCCAGGACCAAGCCCGGCTCGGAGAAACGTCCCCGGATGTGGCGAAACTGGGGCAAAACCACCAATTTCAGACCTGTAATGTTGTTGTGAAATCCAACGAGTGTTGATTCTCGACGGTTTGATTCCCTGGCAGGCCGATTGCTGACCTTACTATTTCGACCGAAATCAGGCCGGAGCCTGCGCGTTTTCACGCAGAGGCCGGTGAGGGAAGGATGGGGAACATGACACTCGCCGCTACGGAAACCAAAACGGAGTACTTGCGTGCCTTGCCTGGAGACGATGTCCGCCAGATCCTGTGGCGCTTTGCCGACCGGTACGACCTGCAAATGCTGGTGCAATCGGCGCGGGCGGTGGCGCGCGGTCCGGTAGCCCGGCTGGTGGCTCAGGGCGCCCGCAATACCCACGAATGGACGCCGGACAAGCAGGCTCTACTGCAGGCGTTCGACGAATCGGGCATCACGGGCGTGTTCATGGACCCCGGTCAGGGCGGTTTCATCGAAGGACCCAAGAATCTGGCCCTGGCGCTGGTGGCGTTCGAGTTGGCCTGGGTGGATGCCGGGGCGGCCACTGGCAGCCTGGCGGGCTGCCTGGCGCTTTCGCCCATCCACGAACGCGGCACGCCGGAGCAGCGCGACTACTACATGACCCGATGCGCCCCCGCCCAGCCGGGTGAGGACCGTAAGCCTTGGCGCGGCGCTTTCTGCCTTACAGAGCCTATCCCCTACGTGGGGGTCGAGACGGGCATGCTCGGCGGAAAGGTGCGGGTATCGGAATGGCAAGACGGCCAGGAGCCCGTGCTTCAGGTGGAGAAGCGCGGCCGTTTCATCACCAACATGGGGTTCGCCAACTTTGTGACGGCGGCGGTGGAATCGGACGATCCACGCATCAAGGGAACCTGCATGGTCATCCTGGAACAGAACGACCCGGGGACCTTCGACCGCGGCACTCCTACGCGCAAACTGGTGCATCAGCTCTCCTCCACGCGCGACCCGATCTTCAACCTGCGGGTTCCCGCCAGCCGCATTATCGGCGGCTACAGTATTAAGGATGGCGTGATCGTGCCGCGCTACAGCCACGGCGAAATCATCGAGGCGGTCTTCCGGCGCACGCGTGTCACGGTGGCGATCATGACCTCGGCCAAACTGCTGAGCGCCGTGGAGCCGGTGATCCGGTACGGCCGTGGGCGGTTCCGCGGGGGATCCATCGCCAGCCCGGGCTCGCCGCGATACGAGCTGGGCCTCCAGCTCAAGCAGGATGTGGTGCACCGCCTGGTGGACGTGTGGGCGACCGGCGAAGCCAGCGCGGCTCTGGGATTCGAAGCTGCGCGCGTCTTCGACCTGCTCGATCCGCTGGAGAAACGGAAGGCGGAGATCCTGGCGGGACGGGGAATCACAGGCGGCACAGCCATGGTGAAGGCGATGCGCCCGGTGCAGAAGAGGGCGATCGTGTTTCTGCGCGAGGAAAGGGCCGACCAGGGGGTCGGGGTGCCCTCTGGGCGCGGACCGGGGGGTCCGCCCCACAATGATCCACACAATGAGGACGAAGTGCTCGTGCAGTACGCCCTGCTCGATTCCGTGGCCAATGTACTCTGCCCGGCCTCGAAATTGTGGAATACCGGACACGGCGCGCGCATGATGCGCGAGGCGGTCAGCCTGATGGGCGGCTACGGCATCACCGAAGATTGCCCCGGATTCCTGGGGCACAAGTGGATGGATGCGCAGTTGGAAGCCACCTACGAAGGCCCCGAGGCGGTGCAGCGGCGGCAGCTCAGCGTCACCATGACGGACGACCTCTTTCTGGCGCAGTTCCAGCAGTGGATCCGCGAGATGCGGCTCATCGCCAACGACAACCCCGGCACCGGCGCCTGCGCGCTGGCCACCGCCATGCAGATGTGGCTGTGGACGCTCCACCACCTGCAAAAAGGCACCGACGCCGATGGCGCCAAGCTGTATCAGGGCTCGCGCCAGGGGGTCACCTTCCCTCTGGCCGATGCGCTGTGCTGGCTGCTCTCTTCGCGTTGCCAAATTCTCGACCTGCTGGAGCTCCAGAAGAAGGGTCCCGAGAATCCAACGGTTGCAGAGGGTCTGCCCGGCATGCTCGCGTTCCTTACCGACCTGTGCCATGTTCAGGCGGCCCGGTCCGCCGGCGAAGTGGGCCGCGCCTGCGCGGAGCTCGTGTTCGGCTACAACCGCCATCCCTCCTGGGAGACCGAAGGCTGCGCCACCTGCTACCAGGCCGACGACCTGGAAGCGCTGGAAAGCCTGATCCCCGGCATTGCCAGCCTGGCGCGCGGGTACACCGACGTGATCGAGAGCGACGGCTCGCACCCGCCCAAAGCCGGACCGTGCGTGCGCTTCGACGGCCTCGACCAGTTCTCGCGCCTGCGCGTGCGCATGGATGGCTGCCTCACCGGTTCGCAACTGGCCAAGGATCGTGCCGCGGAAGCTCTGACCAAGGTCATGATTCCCGAGGCGCTGGACTACCCGCAATGAGCGAAGGTCCCCGAGAGTCAGGCGCACCCGACGGAGCCCCTGACCGTCCCACGATGGACCTGGATATCGTCTGCGTGGGCTTCGGCCCCGCCACCGCCGGGTTTCTGACGGAGCTTTCGCGGCACCTCGTGAATCCCGATGGGTCGCCGGCGATCGAGAGTCCCACCAATCCGGGGCTGCCGCTCCAAGTGGCGTGCTACGAGCGCTCGGACGACATCGGATTCGGTGTTTCCGGCGTGGTAACCCGGGCGCGAGGTATCCGCGCCACGCTGCCGGACCTGAAGCCCAGCCAGATCCCCATGGCCGCTCCGGTCACTGACGAGAAGCTGATCTATCTGCTCGATCCCGTGGGCGCCAGCCGCCGTTCGCCCCTGCTCAAGCTCGCGGACCGGGTGGTGCGCGCGTTCGGCCTCCACCGGGACTACGGCGTCGTGCTGCCCTACGTTCCACCATTTCTGCACAAGCAAGGCGGACTGGTGATGTCGCTGGGCCAGTTCATGCAGTTCATCGGCTCCGAATTGGTGATGTCCGGAACGGTGCAGTTGTGGCCGGGGACTCCCGTCGAACAAGCGCTGATCGACGACCGGGACGACCGGGTCTGCGGCATCCGCCTCTGTGACCAGGGTGTCGACCGCGAGGGGCATCCCGAATCCAACTACCTGCCCGGCATGGACATTCGGGCCGTCCTGACAGTGGTGGGAGACGGGCCGGTGGGGGCCGTCGGCCGGCAACTCGACCAGGAGTTCGGTCTGCCGGACGGCAATCATCACCGCGAATGGGCCGTGGGGATGAAGATCGTGGTGGATCTGCCGGAGGGCACCAAACTAGAGCCCGGCACGGTGTTCCACACCTTCGGGTATCCCGAACCCGAGATCTTCGGCTTCTTTTACGTGCATCCGGACCGCGTGGCCACCGTCGGGATTTTCGTGCCCTCCTGGTTCCAGAGCCCCATGCGGACTTCCTACCGCTACTTGCAGCATTTCGTGCTGCACCCATATTTGTGGCGCTATCTGAGAGGCGGAAAGCTGCGGAGCTGGGGCGCAAAGTCGCTGCAGGAATCGGGCCGGCGCGGGGAGCCGATCCTGGTGGGGGAGGGCTACGCGCGCATCGGCGAAGGCTCAGGCAGCACCAACGTGCTCACCGGCTCCGGGGTGGACGAAGCCTGGACCACGGGCACGCAGCTTGCCGAGTCGGTCGTGGAGTTGCTCCAGCAAGGGGCGCCGCTCAACCGGAAAAACCTGGAGCGGACCTACGTGGCCCGTCGCAGAGCGAGTTGGGTGGAGGAGGAAGGGCGAATCGCCGAGAAGGCGCGGGACGGGTTTCACCGCGGCGTGATTCCCGGACTCGTCGGGATGGCGCTCGCGGGGCTCACCGACGGGAAGCATTGGATCGCAGGGGAGCCGCAGATCCTGCCCGGCCTCGAAGAGTATTACCGTCGCAAGATTCCGGCGGAAGAGTTGGAGCGCATCATCGCCGAGTGCAGGACTAAAGGGGTGCCATGCCATAACGCTTTGATGACGCGTTGCGGCTGGCCAGAAATCCCGTACGACGGGCAACTCCTGGTTTCGCACCAGGACGCGCTGTTGATCGGCGGCAAGGTGCAGGCGCCGCCAGGATACGCCGACCATGTGCGGTTCATCTATCCCGACTTCTGTGAGAGCTGCGCTTCCAAGATGTGCATCGAGATTTGCTCGGGCCAGGCCCTCACACCAGGACCGGGCGGGGTGCCCCTGTTCGATCGGGAAAAGTGCGTGCATTGCGGGGCGTGTCTGTGGAACTGCGTAGCGCCGCTCGAAGACGACCCGCTGCGAAGCAACATCTCGTTCCGCGCGGGAGCCGGCGGGCTGCATTCCAGCGAAAATTAGTTGCCGCTTTCGTGGCGCAAGCACCCTTGAAAAACACACCCAGTGGGGCGGACCCCCTGGTCCGCGCGGGTCCCCCTGGACCCGCCGTTGCCGTTGAGTCCAAATCCGGCGCGCTGCCAACGGGCCGACGGGGGCGTCGGCCGCGGACCGGGGGGTCCGCCCCACGACTGGCCGGCGTCCCCCCCAAACGAGAAATCCGGCTAGCCGTACTGGGAAAAAATCACTTTGGGCTTAACGATTTTCTTCATCTGCGTTAAGTCAAAACCATCTCTTTTGCAGTATGCTTGACGGATGAAAACAAAACGTTCGATTTCACTCCTGGGATTGATGCTGTTATCAGCACTGTTCCTCATGGCTTCCTCCGCACAGGCTGGTGTGATTGTCGACCAACAGAACACGTCCACTAACGCCGATTTTGAAGCCCTCGGTACCTCTCCGAGCGCGGGGCAGAGCTTCACCCCTACGCTCGCACTCATCGACTTCGCGACGTTTAACCTTGGCGTGACCGCCGCCGCCACGTACCGGGTGGACCTCTACTCCGGAGACGGATTCGGGGGTGCCGTCCTCGGTTCCTCGTCCTCGCAGGCCCTCCCTGTCATTGCCGGCTTCGGGGGCGAACAACCGGTGGAGTTCGATTTCTCCTCACAAATCGCCATCTCACCCGGCAGCGTCTTCACCTTGAGGCTCGTCGACACTTCTGCACCGGCCTCGTTGGGGATACTTTCCAGGGACTCGAGCTCCAACCCATACGCTGGCGGCGTTGAATATGTATTCGGCTTTTCTATACCCGGCAACGATCTGGTCTTCAGCGAAGGCATACATACCACCGCCACTCCAGAGCCCTCCTCCTTTGTCACGGGATTCCTGGGCCTGGGTCTGACGGCTACCGCCTGGCTCCGCCGCAAGAAAGCCAGGATCCTGATTGCTCGCTAAGCCGAACGGAAGGGCACAAGGCTTCCCCATCATTGGTTCAGCATACTCAGCAACCAGGCCCTCAGTGAGTTTCACCAAGATGTGCATCGAGATCTGTTCGGGCCAGGCTCTCACACCGGGACCAGACGGGGTGCCCACGGGGTGCCCCTGTTCGATCGGGAAAAGTGTGTGCATTGCGAGGCATGTCTGCGGAACTGCGTGGCGCCGCTGGAAGACGACGCGCTGCGGAGCAACATCTCGTTTCGCGCACCGCCAGCGGCCCTTCAGAACAGATCCGAATGTGTTCCGGTGCGGACGAGGTGCAGGTCGTCGCCATCGACCTTGTAGATCAGCAGCCAATCCGGCTCGATGTGGCAGTCGCGGTAGTGTTTCCAGTCGCCCGCGAGCGGATGGTCCTTATAGCGCGGCGGCAACGGATTCCCCTCGATCAGCAGGAGGATCACCTCGCGCAACTTCGCCATATCCTTGCCGCGCTTCTGTGCGAGTTTCACATCGCGGCGGAACTGCGCCCCGCTTACCGGGTTCCGTACCGTATCAGATTCCCAGGTCCTTGAACAGCGCGCCCGCGGAATTCAGACGCTTTCCATTGCCCCGGTCGGCGGCGCGCATGGCCTTCACGGTGGTCGCGTTGGGGACCTTCACTTCGAATGGCAGGGCCTTCTCCGCGGCCACACGGACCAGCAACATACGCACAGCGTCGGACACGGAAATTCCCATCCCGGCCAGTGTCTTCGCGGCCCGTTGCTTGGTCTTCTGATCCACACGAACGTGAACCATTGTGGTCGCCATGATTTGCTCCCTGCGATACATTGTATCTCATGCCGCGACACGCTGAGGACTGGGAACGCGGCGGCAACGGCGCCGCGTACGAATCATTAAAGCTCCTTACTGATCAGAAAACGCCTCGCATAGATGCAACTCCGGCGCCATGTCAGACGTGATAGCCAGTAGGAGCTGGAAGCAAATCGATGAGAATCGTTCTTTTCGTTATGGCCGTGTGTCTAGGGGCGTCGCACGGGGGTCTGGCCCAGGCCTTGCCGCCGGACGTCCCCGGCCAGGTTTTCCGCGTTACGTCGGAACTGGTTGTACTGGACGCACAGGTACTGAACCGGAAGACGGGGCTTCCGGTGGCTTCGCTCAAGCTGGAGGACTTCGAAGTTTTCGAGGACGGCGTCAAGCAGCAACTCACTGCCGTCAGCCAGGACAAGCTGCCGCTTTCCATCGTCTTCCTCTTCGATCTGACCGATAGTGTACAGCCCGTTCTTGTGCCCCTCGCCAAGGGGGCCGCGGAAGCGTTGCGGCACCTGAAACCGGAGGATGAAGTCGCCGTGATGGTCTACCAGGCAAAAGCTAAGCTGCTCCAGGATTTCACTACTAACCGGGATCTGGTGGTGGCCGCGATCGAAAGGGCCAGCACGGGGAAGCGCGACGAAAGCGAAGAAGCCTATTTCAACGAAGGCGTGTTTCAAGCGGCGGCCCAATCCCGCAAGGCCACCAACTCCAGCAGCCGCCGGGTGGTCATCTGGCTCACCGATAACGTGCCCAACGTCCCGGATCACGACTGGGTACATACCGAAAAGCAGGCGCTCAGTGAAGTGTTCGAATCCGGGGCGGTAGTGTGTTCCCTGCTGGAAATGAGCGCGATGTCGAATGCCATGACCGTACTATACAAGCACAACCCGGTCTTCTCCCCATGGCGCAAACGCTTCCCTCCCGGCGATGTACACCACTATGCCGATCAGACCGGCGGCCTGGTCTTGAAGTCCGGGAAGACCGAGGTGGCCACCAAACTGGCGGAGTTGATCGACCAGATCCGCAGCCGGTACAGCCTGGCTTACAAGCCTTCGGCCGAACAGCCTGCCGGCACGTTCTGCCGCACCGAAGTGAAGCTCTCACGCGCCGCGGAAGCGCGCGAAGGCCGGGTGTTGGTGCGAGCGAGACAGGGATATTACCGGTAAGGCCGCTACGGGCTTGGTGGGGCATGCTTTAGCTCAGCTCTCTTTTTGGTTTGTGATTTCTGGGCAAGCTAAAGCATGCCCCACCCACACAACTGCTATCCTGCCCGATATGAGGTTCATCCTGAGCCTGGCGCTCGCCATCCTGCCCGCTTGCGCGCAATCGGGCTCGCTCGGTTTTCTCAACCACAACCGGCCCGTGCTCGACGCCCACAACTGCTACCCGTATGAAGGCCAGTGGGCGGACCGCATCGATCGCGCGCTGAAAAACGGGTTTCCAGTCGGCATCGAACAGGATATGGCCTGGTACGTGGATCCGGCGACGGGCAAGGGACGCGCCGTGGTTTCCCATACCGACAAGACCACCGGCTCCGAGCCGTTGCTGCGGGATTACTTCTTCGAACGGGTGCGGCCCATCGTGGAGAAGGCCCTGGCGGAGAACGACCGATCCCGTTGGCCGCTGATCGTGCTCCACTTCGATTTCAAGGACACTCGCGCCTCCTTGCTGCACGCCGTTTGGGACCTGCTGTGCGAGTATCGGGATTGGATCACTACCGCGACCAAGACCGCCGACCCGCACGATCTGGCCCCGTTCGAGCCGAAGCCGCTGCTGGTGCTGACCGAGGATTCCGACGCTCAGGAGGATGTCTTCTTCCGTGAAGTTCCCACTGGTGGCAAGCTGCGCCTGTTCGGGTCCGCTCACACCAAAGCCATTCCGTCGAAGCCGAAAGCCCAGCACGACCATCTGCTCGCAACCTTGCCGCCCGAGGAACTGCTCTCCACACCACCCACCAACTACCGGCGATGGTGGAACAACTCGTGGTTCGCGGTGGAAGAAGGCGGGCAGCACGAGGCGGGCGATTGGACGCCGGCCGACGAACGCCGCCTGCGCGCCCTGGTGGATCACGCGCACAAACTCGGCTATTGGATCCGCTTTTATACGCTCGATGGATTTGCCAAGGCCGAGGATCGCGGGTGGGGCGACGCCTATAACTTCGGCTCCCGCGACGCTGTGCTGGCGCGATGGAAGGCCGCCCTCCGGGCCGGGGTGAACCTCATCGCGACCAATCAATACGAGGATCTGGCAGCTCTGATGCGCTAGACATCTGTGCTCAGTGCGCTTTCGCTTGGAACAGGGCGAAAACCGCGCCTTGCGGGTCGCCCACGACTGCCATCCGGCCCACACCCTCCATGGCCATCGGGCCCATGTAGAGGGTGGCGCCGAGGTCCTTGGCTTTGGCAGCGGACGCGTCGCAGTCCTGCGCTACGAAATACAGCATCCAGTGCGGCGGGGCGTTGGGATTGCGATGCGCGGATGGCGGGATGCCACCAATGAACTGTTCGCCATTCCTGATGTGCAGATATCCGGAAGTATCATGCTCTCCCGGCGTCACTTCCCAGCCGAACAGCATACTGTAAAAGGCGGCGGCGGTTTCCTGGTCGGGCGTGCTCAAGTCCGCCCAGCATAGCGTGCCCGGCACGCCAGCGATCCCGATACCCGTTTTCTCGATCGCCTGCCACACGCTAAACACGGCGCCCGTGGGATCCTGCAATACCGCCATGCGGCCGAAGTCCTGCACATCGAACGGCGCCACCACCACCTTACCGCCGCCCTCCGCGACTTTGGCGGCGGCTTCATCGGCGCTGGTCACCGCCACATAGATCATCCAGTGCGGCGGCAGATGCTGCTCCAGCATCTGGGCATTCATGCCATACGCACCGGCGGTATCGCGGTCTTCCAGCCGGAACATGGTGTAGAACTGGTCCGGACCCATGGGGAAGTCCACCACCTCCCATCCGAACAGCGGCTGGTAAAACTGTTGGGCGGCCTTCTGGTCGGGGGTCGCGAGCTCGATCCAGCAAAAGGATCCGGGTGCATGCTTGTCGAGGTGTGCCATGAGCGGCAGTATAGCAAACGACTGTTTCCTGGAGGTTAAGATATGGAGATGCCGGTCACGCTCGCCCAGGTGGAGGAAGCGCGTCGAAATATTGCGCCCGTTGCGCTTCGCACTCCGCTCGTACCGTTCCACGCGGATGCGCCCGCGGAGCTGTATTTGAAGCTCGAAAACTTACAGCCCATCGGGTCGTTCAAGATCCGCGGAGCCGCCAACGTCATGGCGCGAACGCCGCGCGAGAAACTGGAGCGGGGTGTGTTGACCGCCTCGGCCGGCAACATGGCGCAAGGCGTGGCCTTCTGCGCGCGGCGCCTGGGCGTTCCGGCGACCATCGTGGCGCCGGATACGGCTCCCCAAACCAAGATTCGGGCGGTGGAGCGCATGGGGGGACGGGTGATCCAGGTCCCGTTTGCGGAGTGGTGGCGGACCTTCGAGACCCGCGCGTACCCGGGAGTCGACGCTACTTTCATTCACGCCTTTGACGACCTGGATGTGATGGCGGGGAATGGCACCATCGCGCTGGAACTGCTGGAGGACCTGGCCGGTCTGGATGCGGTGGTGATTCCCTGGGGCGGCGGAGGGCTCTCGTGCGGGATCGCGGCGGTTTTGCGCCGGCTCGCCCCGCGGGTGCGGATCTACGCCGCCGAGATCGAGACTGCGGCTCCGCTCGCGGCATCGCTGGCGGCGGGCGAGCCGCGCACGGTGGAGTACCAGCCTTCGTTCGTGGATGGCATCGGCAGCAAGATGGTCTTTCGCAACATGTTCGAGCTGGCGCAAGGTCTGTTGGATGGCTCCCTGGTGGTGACGCTGAGAGAGGCGGCGCAGGCCATGAAACTGATTGCCGAGAGGAACCGCGTGATCGTCGAAGGCGCCTCGGCCTGCGCGGTCGCCGCGGCGATGTCCGGCCGCGCGGGCTCCGGCAAGGTGGTAGCGATTGTGTCCGGGGGCAATATCGACCTGGATAAATTCGCGGAGTTGGTGAGTGGGACAGACGATCGTCTTCTGTCGTCTGTCAGCCGCCTCTCAACATGAATTCTCTTAACGTGAAATCCGGTTCATGTCTGACACCCGCCCGGCGACTCATACGTTACTCCATGTGAGGGCATCCGAAAGAGGTCCTCAGAGGGGAGAACGACGATGCGGTATTCCAAATGGTTTGTCTGGCTCGCGCTGGCTGCGGCGGTGGCGCTTCCCGGCGCGTCGACTCTGGCGGCCCAAGACGGCTACGGGCGAGATGTCTACCGGGATCGCGCGGACCTGCGCGGCGACTATCGGGACCTGGCGCACGACTACGGCAACGTGAATCGTCTGCGCGCCGATATCGCGCGGGATCAATGGCGGCTCAATGAGGCCCTGCGCTGCGGCCGGAACCGGGAGGCTGCGCAAATTGCCCGCGACATCGATCGCGACCGGTCGAGGCTCGGGTCGCAATGGCGCGACATCCGCCGCGACCAGCACGACACGTACCGGGACCGGCGGGACCTGGGCCGCGATTATCGCAATTCGTGGCGGTAGCCGGTTAGCCAAAACCCAACACAGGCAAGAATGCCCGTGTTACCGGGCCCCAAAGCGGAAAACCGGGCCGATGCTGAAGCGGAAATTGCTCTGCTTGGTCTTACTGAAGTCCGTCAGGTACAGGCCGGGCTCCACACGGATGCCGATCAGCTTGTTCACGGAATAGTCCACGGGTACCGCAAACAGGGCCGCGAACTTGGTCTGGTTGAGGCTGCCGTAGCCGGCCGCGCCCAATGCCTGGGCGGCAGTGGCACTGGTGGATGGGTCGGTGTTCACCTGCCCGAACACTCCGCCCAGCAGGATCTTGAAATTCGACTGCACGCGCCGGGTGTCGAGAAAGCGGAACTGCGGACCCGCCATGTAGCTGTATTCCTTGAAGCTGAGGCTGGGCGCGCTGACCCCGGAAGGGGGAGGCAGCGTACCGAACTGCCCCGCGATCTCGATGCCGGCTCCGAACCAGGAATTGGCGTAACCGCTCACAGAAGTCACCCAACCGTGCATACTCTGTTTGGGAAGAGGAACCTCGGGATTGGCCTTGGCGTAGGAGTAGCCCCCGAAGATCTCAGCGGTGTTGTTTTGCGCCGGAAGGCGGTGCGCAACGGCAAAGAAGAGACAAACCCCAGTGAGGATCGTTTGATTGCGATTAGCCATGGAAAATCATCTCCTTGAAAAGCGGCCGGCCTCCCCCTTGGGAAACCGGCCTTGCTAAGCTAGCCGGCTAAGAGCCGGCTGACAGACGACGACAGGCGATCGTCTGTCCCACCGATCAGAAGAACAGCTTCAGCGCCAACTCTATCAGGCGCGGGAAGTTTTGCTGAGTCTTGCCGATGAGCCCGAAAGCGGCGTTGTTGAAGGTGGTGCTGCCGGGACCCGGCCGGATGGGACTGTTGGCGATGTTGAACGATTCGGCGCGGAACTGCAGCCTGTACCGCTCGTGGAACGTCGTGTTCTTCTCGAGGGCGATATTGAACTGCGGCGAGGCCGGATTTTCCACATTGCCCGAGAACCTCGGCGGAAGGAACGTGGCGATGTTGTTGGTGGGAAAACTGCCATAGCACTTCGGGTTGTTGTTGAACCAGTGGTCCTCGGTCTGGCCGGTAGCCTTCCCGGTGACCGGGTCCACGTAGTGCGTGTAGTCACCGCAATAGTTGACCGCTTGTGGCAATCCCACGAAGCTTCCGGAGATGTAGCTGACCGTCCAGGGGATGGTCCAGCCGCTGAGCACTTTGTCCGCTCCGCCGTGCACGGAGTTGGCGAAGTGACGGCCTTTCCCGACGGGCAGGTCCCAAACACCGCTGAACCCGAGTTCCTGAGGCTTGTTGGCCGAGTCGGGCTGCCAGTAGAAGAGGTCTTTCGGGCTGTTGATCGGATAAGTCTTCAGCGTGCCCGTGGTCCCGCTGGGGTCAAGTTGCAGGATTGCGCCAGTGTTGGTCAACCAGGCGGTCGAGATGCAGCAGTCCCAGAACATCTGCTTGCTGAAGGTATAGGACAGGACAAAAGTCATATTGCCGAGCGCGCTGGAATCGCCACCGGCACGCTTCTGAACGCTGACCTGGAGGGCGTCGGACCGGAAGATCCGGGCTGCAATGTCGTTGTCTACATAGCCCGAATTCCCGGCGGAGCTCCCGCCCCACAAAGCGTAGGCGCCTTGGTTCATCAGGTTGTCGGCACTTCGCGTGCTGCTCGACCCGATGCCGCTGGTGGTCGGAATTCCCGCAATGCCAAAGAACGGATTCGCCAGGGGCCGGGTAAAGAACGTCGCATCCTGCATCGCGAGCTGTTGGTTGGCGATACCGGCGGCGTCCTGGACATGGCCCAGATCGTGGCCGGACCCGGTAGTGTTATAGCGGTTGTTATTGCCGGCATACGAAACATCCAGGACGATGGCGCCCGGCAATTGGCGCTGGATTCCAATCGTATACTGATACGTTCGGGGGATCTTGTAATGGAGAATGTTCTGGGTAAAAGTTTGGCCGACATTGGCCAAGGCTCCAGCGGCTGGGCCCGCTGCAGTCGCCAAACCTTTGGGGAACGGGTTGACCAGTGAGTAGGGTCCGGTGGGAGCTCCGCCGGTACACTGATTGTTCGTAAGCCCGGTGATGTCGTTATAGCAGGCCGACGGGAATTGACCGGCGGTAAAGCCGGACAAGTAAGGGGTTTGGAGGCTGAATCCGGTCTGGCCGTTGCCGTTATTGGTGTCGGACTGATAGTACACACCGATGCCGCCACGAATTACGGTCTTATCGTTCACGCGGTAAGCAAAACCAATGCGCGGAGCGCCGTTGGTAAGGTCCGTGTACCTCTGGCGCCGTGGAAGGCCGTCCACGCCTGCGAATTTCCAAACGCCCAGGATGGCGGCCGGCGGCGTCGGATAGGGATACTTCGGGTTGGTGGCATCGTAGGCCGCTTTGTCAGCCTTCCAAGCCGTCAAAATCTGGTCGCTCAGCGGATTCACCTGGTTGATGTCGAACTCCGAGCTCATCCGGTTGTAGCGCTCCAGGTAAGGAAGTTGGAACTCATAGCGCAGGCCGATATCCAGTGTCAGTCGATTGGTGACCTTCCACGTATCCTGTGCGAACCAGGCATAGTACTGCCGGCTCAAATAGTAGGTCGCATTGTTGTCGATATTGCCGCTCGTGGGAATGCCCAGCAGCAGCGACCCAATGCCCAGGAACTGATCGGTGGCGTTGATCGTCCGGTCGGTGGCCTGTTGTACGCCGCTAGCGCCGAAAGTAAAGGTTCCATAGGCATTTCCGGGGGCCACGTTGCCACGAGACTCGTAGTTCATTTCGAAGCCGAAGTGCAGTGAGTGCCGGCCCTTGGTCCAGGTGATGTTGGGATTGAAGATCCAGCGGTTGTAAGGCGTCCAACTGAAGCTGCCGGAGCCGAAGAGCGGGCCGGTGAAGCCGCCGATATTGATGTTGGGGAGAACCGACTTGTCCACCGTGGGCGCGTGGATCATGTTAGTCATGCCGATGGATTGCGCGGTGATCGTCTGCGCCTGGTCACTATAACCCGGTGTCAGTTGCACGAACCGGAAGAAGCTCGCCTTAATGTCGAGAACCGCGTTAGACGAGATCACGTGCGTCTCATCCAGGTTCAGGCCGGTGAAGGTCCGGTTATTGTCGATGTTTCCCTGGGCCACCGGTTTGGGAAAAGTGCTCGTCGAGCGGTATTCGTAGCCGTGAAACTCGCTGAACAGCGCGTAGAACTTGTCCTTATCGCCGAAATTGTGGTCCCAACGGACGATCGGCTGGTTATACCAGTAACGGCCCGTGTTACCGGGATTGAGGTAATTTCCGGTAATTCCGGCGGCTCCCTGCCCGGGCGTATTCGGCGCCGGCAGATAAGAGAGGATCTTGGTGGCGATGGGGCTGATGCGGCTGGCCGGAATTACGTTGCCTGGGAACTGGTTGCGCCAGAAGTTCGAGCCGAACGAACCGCTACACGGTTCCGTGGAAGCAGGCCCACTGCCCGGTGTGCAGGCATGCGTAGTGAGCGGATCGTAAACCAGCATGTTGTAATTCGAGAAATTCTGGCCGTTACGCAGATCCAGGGGTACTGCCTGCACGCCGGACCCCGGGAACGGAATGGTTTCCTGCCATCCTTCGTAGCTGGTGAACAGGAAATCCTTATCCTTGCGGATGGGCCCGCCGAACACGCCGCCGAACTGGTTCTGATGGTGATTGCCCTTGGGCGCCCCGGCGAAATTGTTGGCAAAGTTGTTGGCGTCGAGGTGCCCGTTGCGGAAGTAGTCGTAGACGTCGCCGTGCCAGGAATTGGTGCCGCCTTTGATGACGGTATTGACCACGCCGCCGGCCTCGTGACCTACGGACGCGTCAAAGACGGTGGTCTCCGCCTTGAACTCCTGGATGGAGTCCACGCTGGGCGCAAATTCCCAGGTACTGCCGTTGTCGCTGATGGGCGTGCCGTTCATCATGAACACGTTGTTGCCGTTGCCGGCGCGGGCGCCGTTAAACTTGTAGCTGCTGTTGACGTCCCATCCGCGGGTGCCGGAGAAACCGGAGGCGCCGAACTGCTCCTGGGTGAAAATCACGCCGGGAGTGAGCGCCAGCAGCATGTAGCTCTGGCGGCCGTTCAACGGATACTCCTGCGTCTTGATGGGGTCGAACACCAGGCCGCGGTTGGCGTCGCCGGTGTCGATCTGTTCCTGCTGCCCGGTCACGGTGATCTCGGTCGTGGACTGGCCGACGGTCAATTGCAGATTCATGTTCAGCCGTTGCGCCACGGCGAGAGTGATCCCCTGGCGCTTCAATGCCTGGAAACCGGCGGCGCTCGCCTCGATATTGTAAACGCCGGGAGTCAGGTACGGGATCGTATAAACGCCATCCGACGTGGTTTTGGTTTCGCTGGTGTTGTTGGTGGCGGTGTTAACCGCTTTCACCGTCGCGTTTGGAATTGCGGCTCCACTAGGATCCGTTACGATTCCAGTTAACGTTGCCTGGTCTTGCGCGTACAGCCCGACCGAGAGCCAGAGAAGCGCAACAATCTTGGTCATGCTTCGAATCGCCATATATCCCCTTTTCCGCACTGCCAACAACCCAACCATTCGGAAGAGCCAGATATCCCAGACTGCGGTTGGCACGTAATCAGACGTGAGTATCCAATAATGATGGGTTCGTTTAGATCATAAGGCATCCCGAGTGCGAAAAACAAGCAAATTTACCGGTAGAAGTCCAATGTTTTCAGAGAGTAATATTCCATTTCCCGGATTCGCCGGCAGCCCCGATTCCGCAACTTGTAACTGCTTGGAAAAGCGTGGGCTGAAGGAGCGAAAGCTACAGGTTTACGTACATTGGGGACGCCGACCGACTGCGTGTGGGTGCGTATAATCACAAGCGCCGGGAAGCCGGTAAGCCATCGTTAGTTTTTGCCAAAGATTCGATTCAGGAAAACTGGGGTTGAGCTGCCACGCGGCACGCGGCCTCCAGCACCCCCGACTCAGTTCTTGGGAAAGAGTTGCTTCAGAAAGTCCCCATCTTCGAGGATGGCGCGGTATGCCTGCCCGCGTCCTGTCGGGCCCCCCGGCGTCGCGGGCGCCGCTGCGGAATTCGCGGGCGGCTGGAATCTCTGCCGCATGTTGGGATCGAGCTCGAGCGCCTTCCGGAAGTCCGCTAGCGCCGCCGGTTTGTCGCCGAGGTTGTAATCCATCAGGCCCAGGGTCATGTAGGAATTGGCAGTGGGGACGTAATGCGCGAGTTTGGCGGCGGCGTCGCGGGCTTCGCGATCCTTGCCCGCGCTGCGCAGCCGGCCAACCTTCTCCTGGTACAGCACGCCGAGGTTGAGGTCCAGCAGCCGGCGAAGTTCGGGGATGGGCTGCGGATTATCGTCCACGTTGAGGTAGAGATAGCGGTCGTTGTTGATGTTGCGGCCGCCGCCCTTGCGCACAATGAGCATGGACGCCGACTGCTTGCCGCGCGAATCGCCACCGGCTTCGTCGCCGGCCTTCAAGGCGGCAAAGAGTTTCTCGGCAAGCTCTCCCTGGGTGGCTTCGAACGCCTTGCCCATCGCCTCTACGACCTGGGGGCCCGCCAGGATATTGCCTTGCGCCGACCAGGTCTTTCCCTGTTTGTCCCCGGCCCACTTCTGCGCGGCCGGACCGGTGTACGCCGCAATGTTGCCGTTACGGTCGACGATCGCCACCTGCCGCCCATCGGTCGGAGGAAACTGATCTTCGGCCAGCAACTTGTCGAGGACTTGCTTCGCCGTGAGGCCCTGCCGCAGCAGTTCCAACCCGCGTGGTCCGTAGCCCACGTTTACATTGGCCTGTGTGGCGATGGCCCCGACTCCGGCTTCGGCCCAAGGCACCACCGCGCCCACGGAGAAATATCGGGATGCCACGGTGACGCCCCAGTCTCCGTTGGCGGGATCATAGGCCACGATGGAAAACGTGTTGACGTCGGCGGCCCAGAGAGGGAACGCCGCAAAGAGGAGCCAGAGGATTCGCTTCATAGAGTTGTTATACCGTAGTGGGGCAGACGATCGGGTTTTGTCGTCTGTCATGAAAAGTAAGTCCAGCACCCATACGCCCGCGCCAAACGTCGTTTTCGCCCCGGCATTCTACCGGGAACAGCCAGGAAGGGCTAATTACTTGATGGTGCCGATCTTCTCAAGCATTGACCGTTCCCAATCTGGATCGCTGTCATATCCGAGTTGCTGCCACTGCCAGACTCCCGCCTTGTCCACAATCCAGTTTTGCGGAATGCCCAGCGAATTGACTACGCGGTTCACATAGGATGCCGCCAGCAGCACCGGGAACGAATAGCTGTTCTCCTTCATGAAGGGTTCCACGAGGCCGACCTCGTCATCCACGTTGAGGCTGAAGATGGCTACGTCGCTGCGATCCTTGGTCTGTTCGTAGAGCTTCTGGAAATGCGGCAGTTCGGCCATGCATGGCCCGCACCAGGTCGCCCAGATATTGATCAGCAGCGTCTTGCCTTCGAGCGTCTGCGGGGTCCATGTGTGCCCGCGAAGATCGGACAACTCGAACTGGGGAAGCGGCTTGCGCGGCTGTTCCCAGCGGGAGTCAGTGATCTCGCGCCCCGCACGTTCCGGCGGTTTCGACCACAGGGCCCACAACGCGTCTTTGCCGCCAGACAAAGCCCAGATCTCACGGGCCTGTTCCAGGAGTTGATCGTCGGACCTCCCGCGGACAGGCGGCGCTTTCGGCCGCGTGTCGAGCGCCGCTTTGTACAATGCGAGCGCGTCGGTGTACTTTCCCTCCGCCGCGGCGATTTCGGCCAGCGCGGCGAATCGCTGCACCTTCACCTCAGGTTTCGCAGGCTGAACCGCTTCTGCAAGGGACCGCAGAGGTGCCGCCCTGCTTCCCATTCCCGCCCGCCGGTAAGCGGTTGCCATGGCTCCCGCCCACGTCAATTCCGTGCTGTCGTGCCATGCCGCAATCTCTGTTCTGTCGGAATCCAACAGGTTGTCCGTCTGCAACTGCCTGGCTCGCTCTTTGAGCATCAGAGGGCGCGCGGATTCCAGCAACTCCCCAGCGCGCGCCGGGTCGACACGGTATCGAAGATAGGCGCGGGTGGAAACCTGGATGCGCGGCGTCGCGCTCAGTCCGTACTTTACGTCAACCGTACGAATGAGTCGGTCGCCCAATTCGCGCAAGCGGACCGGATCCACGGGCGGAAGCGCTGTGGTGTCGTCGAGCAGCATGCTGAGGAAAGTAGTCTCCTGATCCGGAAACTGCTTCATCCACCGTTCGACCGCCGCCGTGTGGTCTTTGGTGAACCGGTCCCAGACCTCCGTCGCGTCGGTGGGCTTCGGACGTGGATGGCCGGCATCCCACCGCTGCATCACAATGCGAAACGCCTGAAAAGACGCAGGGAATTCGCGAACGATCCGATCCTCGACTGCCGGCACGTCTTTTGCCGCGCCGCTCTGCTTCATCCCATCCACGAGAAAGGCAAGCCACTCCGCATCCGGCTTGGGATTCAGACGCTCGAGTCGCCCGAGGTCCGCCGCCACGCGTTCGCGCTGCTTGGAGTGTTCGGCCACCGGGGTGGTTTTGAACTCCAGCCCCCAGAGGTCGGAGAAGCTCTGGAGCGTCTTGGGATCGGTTTCCTTTTCCAGTCGCACCCGGATGCTCCTCGCCGCCGAAACCATCGTCTCGGGAGTGCCATACTGATTCAGCATCGAAAGGCTAAAACTTTCGAGGTTCTGCGGGCAAGCCTTGACGTACGCTGCCATGTTCTCCGCCGCCTTGAGCTTGTCCTGGGATTTTCCACGTCCGTACAGGTAAGCCAGCGTGAGATAGCTCCACCCGAAACTGGGATCGAGCTTGACGGCCCGCTCCAGCGTCTCAATCGCTTTGGGCGTGTCGACGCCTTCCAATACAAGGCCAGCCATGTAGACGGCCTGTATGTCCTTCGGATTCTTCTCCGCCCGCTCTAAGTACTGCCGGCGGATGCCCTCCACTTTCTCGGGGATGTCATCGCGAAACAGCAAGTAATAGCGCCGGTGCAGGACCGTTTCGCGCGGGTATTTTTCGAGCCACCGTTCCCACTGGGCAGCCTGCCAGTCCAGGCGGCCCGGCATCGGACGGGTGGTATCGCGCCAGACCTCCTGAACAATCTTTTGAACTTCGGGAATAGGCTCACAACGGGGCCCTACGTAGCTCTGGGCAAACAAGCACGCCAAGCCCGTGGAGAAGAGACAAAACAGTTTCTTTAACATCTTGAACTCTTATATTTTAGCGTGAAGCTTACGTGCCCGATCGAAGAAGTGCAGCGTCTCAGCTCGAAGGGCGTTTCCAGAAGGCGCTGGCGGGCGCTTGCCGCGCGCCCGTCTATGAGTCGGATCTCACGGAACGCGCTGGCCTTTCGGCGCCTGACCAGGTAGTAGAAAAGTCTTGATCAACCCGCCCTCCCCGCAAACTCTCATACCGGAGAATCGCTTGTACCACTGGCCTTCGGGTACCTCGGGCTCGTTGTCGAGCCACCTCGCCAACAGTTCTAACTGAGATGCGGGAATCTTCCGGCTCTGCACGCGGTCGAGCTGATGCTGAAACAGAGCGGGCGGAACATTTTGGCGGCGGACTCTCGGCACATCCTGTTCCCGGCCCTACTTAGATCCCATAGAAGCCGCGCGTGAGACGCTCTTTGATCCGTGCCGCCTCGACCGGATTCGAGGCGGCTGCGAGTCGTGTAGCCAGCAAGCCCAGTTCTGCCGGGCCAAGGCGGTTACCCATGCCTTCCAGGACCGCAAGTTCCGCGGTCTCCAGGGCGACCTCTTCCCCACTTGGCTTGCGCGCCACAACCTGGCTCCCAATCAGCGCCTGCCGCACGAACCAGTGATAGACGGCCAGGGCGCTCTTAATCACCTCAGTACGCTTTGCGCCCGTTAGCGCGGCCATCTGGTCAACCAGCACAAGTTCGGTAGGTGTCAGGACGGGCTGGATTCTCGCCATACTCGGATATCCTCAGTTTCTGTGCTAATTCTACTCGTTTCTAGTCAGGTTTGTCGAGCACGAGGACGCGATGCACGCCATGCCGGCCGCCGGCTGGAAGCGTGCTTCGCCCGCAACAGGGACAAGACCACGATAGGATATTCTAATATCCTGTCGGCGTAAGCCAGGACAAGACACCGGAACAGGATCCCGCTGGGAGGCCGAATTCGATGAACGTTAGCCGAACTACCCGCACAAGTCGTTATCTCGTAGCCGTTGTGGCGTTGGCGCTGGCTTGGGTGTGTGCCTTTGCGTTTCAGACGCCGCCCGCGGGCAACGGCCCGGGCGACCGGGTCGCCGATCCGTTTGCAATGGGCTGGATGCTGCAAGACACCAATGGTGACGGCATCGCGGACTTTGTCGGCGGAAAGGTTGTGGTGCACGCCAATCCGTCCGCCGCCGAAAACGCGGCCGCCGCGGACGTGGCCGCGCGCCTGGGCTTCGCATCCACCGGTTTGACGCTTCCGCTGGTGGTCACTGCGGGCCCGAGTTCCGGCGTTGGACCGCGCATTCTGGTGGAAAAGACGCCTTACTCCTCGGGCGAGCTGGCCAACCTGGCGAGCCTCCTGGAAAAGGAAGAGGGCGGGGTCTTCCTGGTGGATGGCAACCTGGCCATCATCGGCAACGACAGCCCGGGCCTGCTGGCCGCAGCCGAGGCCTGCGCCGCGCGCGCGCCGTATCAATGGAAAGTGCCGGGCGACAGGCTGTCGGCCATCCCGGAGGCCGTCCGTCAGGCTGCTTCCGGCGGGGCGGTGGAATTGGTTGGTGTCACATACGTCAGCGGCAAGGCCGGCATCCACCGAGCCTATGTGCGCAGCCGGACCACACTCACGCCTGCGATTCTCACTACGGCCCTGTCGCGTCCCACCCTGGCCGCGGTGCATGAACTGGTCGCGATGGGGGGCACTTCGCCGGTGTCGGCCGTGAGTCCCAAGCCGGAGGCCGTCCAGCCGTCTCAGCCGGTGACGAATGCCGGCGCGGGCGCGGCTGCCGCAGCCGGTCTGGGCGTGGGGGGCGCCGCAGCGGGCGCCGGAAATGCGGCCGGCGCAGATGTCGCCGCGGGAGGAGCCCCTCCACGGCTCGACCTGGCAACGCTCTATACCAGTCGCGGACTGTTCACCGGAACACCCAGAATGCCGGTGCCCTCCACCCTGAATGGGCACCTCTACGTACCGGGGGGCGCCTCTGGAATCGCCATGGCCAACCTGGCCGCACGCATGGGCCTGGAGACCACCGGCATCAGCCTGCCACTGGCCACCCCCATTGACATTGTTCCGGTCAGCGCCGTGCGCGCCCAGGCGGTGATCTCTGGCGATTCCGTCCTCTCCCAGGAGGTCGAAAAGAAAATGCTGGCCTCGGACACCGTCGCGGCGCAGGCCGAGACGCCGCTCGCGGCCGGCGAAGGGGAACTGCGCATCGTGGACGACGCGTTTGGACGGCGCGCCGCCCTGTTTACCCGCGGTGACGAAACCGGTGCCGCCGCGGCGCTCGATCTGCTCGCCGGCCATTTTCCCAACCTTTGGGAGCCGGGAAAGCAGCACCTTTCCGTGGAGGAGATCCGCTACGACCTGCATCGCTTCTTCTCGCGCAAGTCGAGCGTCGGGCAGGCCGCAACAGGACTCTATCTCTTGAATCGCTGGATGAGCACGGTTGAAGTCGCGGGCATTTCGGACGTGAAGGCCGAGCTTTACGTGGAGGTCGCCGATCCGCGCCTCAAGGATTTTTTGAAGCACCAGGTCGAGGAACATCTGCACGCCACCGCGGACGTCAAGACCGGCAGTCTGCATGCGGGCACCCAGTGTTGCGACAAGGACCCGAGCCTGCATTTTCGCGCCCCCGGAGTGCCCTTCCAACAGGCCGCGCCCAGCTTTACAGAAGATATCGCGATCCCGTGGGAAGGCAAGCGCCTGATGGATGCGGTGCGGCGCGCTTCGGCCAGGATCGCGCCCGGCCAGGAGGTGAAACTGGTGGCCCGCGTGAGCGAGGGGCCCGAAGAGCGCCGCAAGCTCCAGACGCAGTTGAAGGAAATGCTCACGCATGCGGGGGCCGACGCCAGGCGCCTGAACGTGGAGGTGCTCTGTGCGTACAAACAGGGGTATAGCTGGCTGATGGACGAAATCGCGCCGGCGCTGGCCAAGAAACCCGTCGCCAGCATCAAAATCGACTTCGCCAAGAATGTAGACGCGACCGGCGTTCGCTCCATGCACTCCGAAGCGCGATGGGTACAGGAGTTGTATCCGGTGGACGAGATGCTCGCGCGCAAGCTGAATCTGCCTCTGGAGAAGATCGCGCTGAATCAGATCGAGGAGCCCGCGGCCAACGGTCCCACGTATCGCGTGCACGCCTACGATGCCGGCGGAAAAGAGATCCTCACCCGCGATTTCAAGGTTGCCACCGTCATGCAGCCCTACAACGCCGTGATCCCGCGGTATGAGCAGGTGCAGGTGGCCACCGGTTGGGTGCGGCTGGAAGCCGCCTCCAAGCCTCTCCTGGACGAACGGATCAAGACCGACATCGAGGAGTTCTGGGACCACTATCAGAACAAGACGCTGCCCAAGGTCTACCAGTTCGTGATGTCGCAGGCGCATGGCGAGCTGCGGCCGGAGTTCATGCCGCCTTTCGACACCCTCAAGCTGGACATCCACATGAGCGAGCCGGATTACAGTCTCGACCTGGACAAGGAGCGCATCTCGTCCCTGGAGGCTCTGCAGGAAGACACGTTTTACTCCACCGGCGTGTTCTTTAGCATGATGGGCGATCTGGAAACCGGCCGGCCGATCAGCTATACGGGCCGCATCATTCCCATCGTGCACGGCTCCGAAGATGGCAAGGACGGCCGCGTCCACATCGAGTTCTTCGGAAAACCGGCGGCCAATCCGCTGGTGCGGCTGAGCTGGACCGACGCGCAGGGCAAGCGCCACAAGCAGGAGCGCAACCTGCCCGCGCTGAGCGGCGAAATGCAGCCGCGTCTCATCCAGGCGCGCGTGAAGGCGGGCGAGCCCGGAGCGGAGAGGCTGATGTGGGCATTGCCCGCCGACTTTGCGACGGATAAGTATGACGACTGGCTGAAGGTGGAAGGCCAGGACCAGGTAGACCGCAGCATCTTCGCGGTGGAGACGGCCCGCGGGCAGTTGCATTGGCTCGAGCAAATGCACCAGGCAGGAATCTACCGCGATGAGGTCGCCTATCCGCACTTGAAACAGATGGCGGTGGAGTTTGAGCTGCCGCTCGAAGTCAGCGCCAGGATCGACAGCCCGGCGCAGCGGGAATTTGTGAGCTTCGCGGTTCCGCCGCCCGCCACTCCGCGGCCCATGATCGCCGACGTGCAGAAGATCGACACCACGCCGATCGTACAGTGGGACGAACCGATCAGCCCCGCCGAGAACGCCGCCATTCTGGCGCGGCTGGCTACCTACCCGGAGGTCAACGTTTATTGGATGGGGCGCAGCTATCTCGGCGAGAATATCTGGGCGGCCGATATGACGCTGCCGACCCCTGCCGTGCTGCGGTCCTGGGCCAAGGAGGCCACCACCAAGGCGGTGATCCTTTACTCGGGCCGCCAGCATGCCAACGAGGTGTCGAGCACCAGCCACATCAATAAACTGGCTGAACAGTTGATCACCGATCCGGAAAAACGGGATCTGCTGAAAAAGGTAAACGTGGTCTTGCACCCCATCACCAACCCCGATGGGGCACAGCTATCGGTGGACCTGGCGAAGATTACGCCGGACAATCTTTTGCATCCGGGCTATCACGGCACGCTGAGCGCCGACGTCTCCTCGGGGCAGGGCGAGACGGACCCGATCTATCCGGAGTCCCGCACCCGCAAGCAGTTGATCGACGCCTGGCTGCCCGACGCTTTTCTGAACCCGCATGGATATCCATCGCACGAATGGGTGCAGCCCTTCTCCGAGTACACGGGCTGGGTGCAGAGCCGCCAGGGCGCCAACACGGGTCGCGCCTGGTGGATTCCGCGCGGCTGGTTCACCAGCATGGGATACCTGCGGGACGAGACGCATCCCTACAGCAAGATGGTGGCGTACGCCATTCAGGACCGGATTGTGGAAGCGGAGCGCAACGTTCCCGGTCTGCTGGCCATGGAAGAGCGCATGAATGCCCGCTATGAACGCTTCGGCCAGCGCTGGCAGCCTCGCGATATGTTCCAGCCGATTGTGAATGGCATTCGCATTTACATGTCGCTGAAGGGATCCGTTGGACGCGGCGGCGCGGCAGCGGGCGGAGGCGAGGCAGGCGCAGCCGGCGGGGCTGGTGGGGCTGCGACTCCGGGCAGCGGCGGGGTGAGCGGACTGTCGCCGGACATCACCTGGGATGCCGCCTACACCGAAGCTCCGGACGAAACCGCCCACGGCGACTACATGAAACTGATGGCGGGCGCGGGGCTGGCGTTCGACTATGTGCACTTGAAGTACCTGGCGGAAGGCGATCTGCGGATTACGCGAACGGAGCGTGAGGCCAGCGGAACGGTGCAATGGCGGGTGGAGCGTGCCCGGCCGATTCTGCCGCCTGGCACCAAGGCGCCGGTGGTGGCAGCGAACTGAGGCCTGCGCGGATAGTCGGTTTCCGAGTGGCCGAACCAATCGGACGGAACGGCTGCGGCACATCTACGGTTTGGGCATAAGAACCGGCCAATGTTCTGAGTGAGGGCTCGCGGCGAACGTCGGAAAGGAGTATTCTTTTTTCGTTCGAAACTGACTATGTCGGAGGGTGAAGGCCCGGCAGCAGATCGAAACTTTGGCAGGGAACGGTCAGCGGCGGGCCTTCACGCCAGCCGTGATTCTTTTTATCGCACTGCCTGAAGCGGAAGACAAGACCCCGCCGGGGTGACGGAGGTCCCACTCACGCTGCTACCCCGGCTATGCCCGTTCTGCGGCAATCGGACGATCATCGGCCACGGAGGCCGGCTTAAGCCAGCGCATGATGAATGGCACGAACAGATTTGGATTCGACGGGGACGCTGTCGCCCGTGCCAAAAGACATTCACGGTGCTGCCCGATTGGTCGCCGCCGTCTGGGACCTACAGCCTCCACTGCCGGCAAAAAGCCTGGGAGCTGTTGCGGCAATCGGACAGTAACTGGGAGCGATCTGTTCCGGACGTCGCAGACGCGTCACGGTCGCCAGACCCGTCGACGGTACGACGGTGGGCCGGGCGCTTGCTGCAGTTGGAGCCCTGCTGGCGGCGAAGTTCTGGCAGGCCACTGGCTGGAGTGCCCCCACGTCTCCCACCATCCTTGCCTGGGATTGGACCTCGATCCGCCGTATTCTGCCCCGGGAGGCAAGAAGTCCATGATTTGC
>JAIQFL010000030.1 GCA_020073365.1 Terriglobia bacterium
AAATGCGAACCATCTCGACCGGCTTGCCTTCGGCCTCATTCCATGCGATAAATACAATCACTGCGGTGGCGAAGGCCTCTTCCGGATCACCGCTCCAACAGTAGTCCGGTTGGCCGCCTTCGCTACCTAATGGATCACAAGTCCATCTGGAAGAAAAGCCTCACCTTCCTCCGCTATCCCACTGCCTTCCGAGATTGGCCGGTAAACGAGTCACGCCCGCAGGAAGAAAATTTGCGCCATGTAATGAACAGCTTACAGTGATTCTCCGGGAAGACGCCCAGAGTCTGGCTCATAGGCTGGAGTTAGGAGATTTATGAGTACGAGTCCCATCAACCTCAGTGCGCCCACATTGCAGGACGCCATCAACAATCAACTGGCCGCTTCTACCGCTCAGGTAGCCCGGCTCAACGCAGACCTGCAAACCAGATTTGACCAGCAGGTGACCGATTTCAACCTGAACATGGCCTCCGGGCAGTCCGGAGTGAACCATACCCCCCCAGAGCCGCCGTTCGCCTGGGAGCTGGCACCGGCCGATGCGGTCGGCTTCATGTTCTACCAGATCTCGAAAACCACGAAGATCGTGGGGACGGTCACTCCCACAACATTCAATGCTTATGACGCTTCTCAGATCGTGAAGCCGAAGAACGTCATCGATGTCGGTGTGAACTTCTTCGGTAAGTGGTTCTCGGTCGGACCCCACGACACGTTTCCCTCGGGCATGACCACTCCGCCGCAAGCCGACGGCCACACGTACGAAAAGTTCGCCGCTCCTGTCGGACCCGGCTGGTATTTGCAGGTGAGTTGAAAGGAGAGCTCAGCCAGCCGCGAGCCAAAAGACCGATCATTGTACGGAGACCTGGATCGGGATCACCTGACCGGTCTGTTCGACCTTGATGCTGATGAGGCCGGACCTGGCGCCATCGCCGGCCCGCAGCGTCAACACCGCCTTATCGCCAACCTTCAGTTCGAGATGATCGAGCTTCGCCTCGACGCCGGGGATCGTTTCTACCAGGGAGATGTTCATGATCCCCGGCGCTCCATTCCGGATCGTCACGGTCTCAGGCTGGCCGGGCTTCAGGCTCACCGAGCCCTTATCCGCCTTGACCAGAGCCATCACGAAATCCGCATTGTCGGGAATGACGGCGGGGAGCCCCGCCGGCGAAGACCCCTGAGCGCCCGGTGTCATCTTGCCAAAGGGAGTATCGCGCAGCGCTTCCATGTCCACGTACCAATACCATTTGCCGTCCACCACCTTCCAGGTGCTGCCGAACGGCACCGTGAGCGGCTTGTCGGCGAAGCCGGGAACCATTACGAATTGTGAGCACTTCATGGTAGCCTTGGCGCGCTTAAACTTGTCGGTATAGACGATTTTTGCTATATCGCAACTCAGGTAGGCAGGCTTGTTGTGGCTATAGAAGTACTCCTTGGTGTCCGGGGCAACCAGCGCCTCCGCCTTGCGGAACTCCTGCTTCACGTGAAACTGGTAGAACTCGGTTATCCGTTGACGAAGCGCACGGTCCACGCGATCCGGCGGCCGGTTCAAAACCTCGCTTGGATCCTGTGCGAACAGGACTGCTGCAAAAAGGGCCAGTAGAGACAATCGGAACATTTTCTTCCCTTGTAGGACGCCGCCAAATGGTAAAAAGTCGGGAGGAGGACTTCTATTTGGCCGGCAAAGGCAACACAGGCAAGAATGCCCGTGTCACTTCAGTCCAGCATCCACCGTCAGCGGCGCGTTCGCCTTCAGATTCACCGTGGCCGTCTTGTCCCCATACCGCAGCGTGGCGCGATTGGGGGTTGCCGAGCGTACCGTGGCGCGCGTCAGCTTACCTTCCTTCCAGGTCATGTCCACCGTGAGGTTACCGCGAGCGCGCAGCCCCGCAACGGAACCATCCGGCCAGGCGCCGGGCAAGGCCGGCAGCAGGTGGATCTCCCCGGCCTGAGACTGCAGCAGCATTTCGGCCATCCCCGCCGTAGCCCCGAAGTTGCCGTCAATCTGGAAGGGCGGGTGCGTGTCGAAGAGATTCGAGTAGACGCCGCCGCCTTTGCCGTAATCGATGTTATTCCCCTTTCCGGTGATGTGGAGCAGGTTTCGCAGCAAAGTGTAGGCGTGATCTCCATCCCACAATCGGGCCCAGAAGTTGATGCGCCATGCCATCGCCCAGCCGGTGGACTGGTCGCCGCGCGCCGTGAGAGAGATCTTGGCGGCATGGGCCAGTTCCGGCGTGGCCGTGGGCGAGATCTGGCGGCCTGGATGCAGTGCAAACAGGTGCGAAGAGTGGCGATGGTCGTCTTTGGGATCGTCGCGGTCCTCCATCCATTCCTGTAGTTGACCCCACTTGCCGATCTTCGGTTTGACCAGTTTTTCGCGCAATTCGGTGACTTTGGCGCGGTAACCGGGGTCGATATCGAGCGCCCTGGAGGCTTCGATGTAGTTCGTAAACAGATCCCACACGAGCTCCTGATCGTAGGTGACGCCCTTCTCCTCCGGACCATGTTCAGGGGACCATCCGTCGGGGGTCACCAGCCTGCCATCGGGAAGGGCAACCAGGTGGTCCTCCCAGAACTCGCTCACCTCCTTTAGCACTGGGTAGGCGACGGCTCGCAGGTAGTTCTTGTCTTGAGTGAACGCGTAGTGTTCCCAAAAATGCTGCGCGTACCAGGCCGATCCGGGCGGGTTCCATTTGAAACTGCCGGCGCCGAAAATGTTGTTTTCGGTCTGCACCGTCCATCCGCGAACCGGCTTCCGCTCCAGCTTTTTCGGGTCCACCTGGTTCAGGTAATAGTCATGCGTGGCTTCGGTGCGAACACCGCGCAGGCTGTTGACGTAGTCGAAGAAGGACAGGTGGCACTCGGAGAGATTGGTGACCTCCGCGGGCCAGTAGTTCATCTCGATGTTTATGTTGGAGTGGTAGTCGCTGCGCCAGGGTGGATTGTTGGAGTTGTTCCACAGGCCTTGCAGGTTGGCCGGAAGACTGCCTGGGCGTGAAGAGGAGATCAGCAGATAGCGGCCGAACTGGAAGAACAGGGCCTCGATCTCGGGATCGGCGCCGCCTTTCGCATACGCAACCAGGCGATCGTCGGTGGGGCGCGAGCGCGCGGCCTCGGGCGAGTTCCCGAGGTCGAGCGAAACGCGGTTAAACAGAGCCTGGTAATCCGCCACATGCGCCGCGCGCAGGGCTTGGAAAGGCTTGGCGGCCGCCGCCCGCAGTTGTCTGGTGATGCGCTCATGAGGAAGTTCCGTGCGCCAGGCCTTCGCACGGTCCGCGACGTAGTCTGTGCCGGCGCCGACGATCACGGTCAGTTCATCGGCCTTTTCGATCTGGATGGCGCCGCCCTCCGCTCGCACCGCGCCGCCTTGGTGGAGCACCAGAACCTGCGTCTCATAGGCCAGACCGTTATCGAGCTTGCCGGTGGCAGTGAGGGTGTCGTTGACCGCGGCCGTAGTCGCGTTGTGCGCATCGGTGAGTTTCAAGGTGCCCGAATAACCGCCGGGCTTGTTGGCCGTGAAATGGAAGACCAGCACCTGGGAGGGAAAGCTGGCGAAGTACTCGCGGTGGTACGTGACGCCATCGGCTGTGTAATCGATCGAATGAGTGGCGGTCGCCAGATCCAGTTGACGGCGGTATGACCCGGCCTCCGCCGGCCCATGCCCCAGGTCCAGGAAAAGATCGGCCAGGTTCTGATAACGCCCCGTGTCTTTCTCGTCGCCGGTCCACAGCGAGATCTCGTTGAGCTGCAGGTGCTCGTGCTGCGCATCGCCGAAGATCATGGCGCCGAGCCGGCCGTTGCCGATCGGCAGGGCCTGCGTCTGCCAGTCCTCCGCGGGCTGCCGGTAAGAAAGCGCAAGCTTCGGATTGGGCTGGCTCCAGGCGGTGGTGGCCAACCAGAGAACGGCGAGAAGGCTCCGCATGAAGTGATTCTACATCCAGCGCAGGGCAGGTCCCCGACCCTCCTCTACCTGCCCCACTGATGTCTCAAGAAAAGCGGTTCCCCCCACGGCGTCACCACGTCGCCCAGTCCGTTGACCGCATCCCAGTGGACCTCGCTCAATGCGCGCGCAGAAAGGCCGATCTACTGCAGCGGGGCATTGGCAGTAGTAAGCGCCCCGTTTATATCCGGCTTGAACATCTCGACCGCCTTCGCATACTCGTCAAGACATTCGCCCGTCATCAGGTCTCCCATGGGCAAGGTGCCATACTTTGTGCCTGTTTTCATCTTCCACAGGACGGCCTTTTTCGCCCATGCCTTATACTGTTTGTCGAATTCTACCAACGCCCGCGTGATCTTGGCGCTGGATACAGAAGAAATGGCAGTGTGTTTGCGCTCATATGGCAGTCCGGGAAACATTGCGTAAAAGACGAACGCCTCGATGAACCCAAGTCGATCGCGCGCATCCGAGGGGAGCTTATCATATACAGGCATAAGACCGATCAACAATGCGGCCGCGTGCTTGCTAAAGGCAAATATTTTCTTTTCGGCAACGTCCGCAGCCTGGTTGAGTGCCTCATTTATTTTTTCCTTTCCGTCCTTAACCGATGGCACCGGCGTAAAGACGCCGGAACCCGGAATGGCACCTGCGAAGGACAATAATACTACCGCAGCCTTGAATTCGGGGCAAAGGCTCGAGGCGGCCCAGATAAGGTTGCCAGCCAGCGCGAGAACCGCATACCCCCCGCTTATTGGGTCTTGCGGCAGCGTCGCCGCACTAAGAGCGGATTTGGCCTGAACAAGCCACACGCCGCGTAGGAGGTCCTTTGCAGCTTGCTGTACAAGCGGTTCCAGGCAGTCGATGCGCGCTTGGAGTTTGGGGTCGATGCGCCCCTGTGGTTTGCTCCTGGCTGCCTGCAGTTTAGCGAGGGCGTGCTGTTGCTGGACGGTCGGTACCGCCTTCACCCCATTGGCTATGGCGCCTTTCACGAATTTCTGGATTTGCGTGGGCGTGGGTGTTGCTATCGACGTGTTCGACATTTTCTTTCTCCCTTCTTCGCGTTGTTCATCATTTCCGGGAATGCAGATTCAGCGTGCCCGAGTACAGGCTTGAGCATTAGGTGTTCTCCTTCAGAAAGGTGTGTGGATGACGGTGTTTCCGCGGCGATGGGCTAACTAACACCGGACGCGCAGCTTGGACGCAAACCGGAGCGGCACCGTTCCGGTCCCAACCTGAGATTTCGGCCTGTTGCAGCGATCGCAACGCCGTCATTTCCCCCCTCTGTCCCGTAATGCGGAAAAAGGGGCGGGTTCTTCTCAGAAATGTGGGATCAAAATCCGGGCGCCAGCATGGCGGCCATCCGTGCGGGGTTGAGAATCTCCTGGTTCCGCATCCACTCTTCGGCCGAGGCCGACAGTTCGCGGCCCCGCTCGCCGCCGAGGAGCCTGCCCCGCGCGCGCCGCGCCGCCATCGCGTAAAGAACCATGCCGGCCGCAACGAGGCGCTGCTCCGCGTCCTCCAGCAGTTTCACACTCTCTTGCCGGCTGCCCCGTGTCGAAGCGATGCCGGCCCGGAGCAAAGCCGCCAGGGCGTCCGACCATGGCATGTGCTCGCGTTCCATGCTGCGCGCATCGCGTTCGGCGCGGCGCAGTAACTTGCGGCGTAGCGCCGCATTCGTGGATTCGGCCGCCGCGAGCGCCAGTGCGGCCCGCGCGCGGTGGTGCAGGGACTCGATATACACGTACTGCACGCGGGTCAGAAACGACCAGCGGAGCTTGGGCCAGTCCGATTCAATGCGCACCCAGGCGTCTTCGGGCTTACCGCCGTACAGGTCGGTCTCCACGCCGCCGATCCAGGCCCACCAGTGCTGCAGATCGAATTCCCGGCGCCGCCATCCCGTCACCGCCGCACTGATCTCTGCGTGCGCGCGTTCGGGGTCGTCCTCCATGAGACACAGCGCGTGCGCGAGGCGGGTTCGCAGGTCGGTCACTTCGAAGAGGTCGCCGCGGGTTTCGGCGTCTTTGACGATGCGCGGCAGCCGGTGCTTCAGTTCCTTCAGTTCGCCCATCAAAAACAGAGAGACGCTGCCCATCATGTGGGCGGTGGCCACCTCCCAGGCAACTCCGGTGCAGCGCTCGCGCAGGATGCTCTCGGCCATGTCCATGCGTTCGACGGCTTGTTTCCACTGCCCTTCGAGGAAGGCGGCCATGCCTTTCGCCAGCGCCACCAGGGCCACGGCATTCTGATTGCCGCCGCGTTCGGCCAACTCCTGCGCCGCACCGAGCAGGCGCTCTACCTTGTCCCTCTTGCGGCCGCCTTGCAGCGCGAAATAACCGGCCTCCGAACAGAGGGCGGTGCTGATACGGCAGGGCTCGCCGGACCGCAATGCCAGCGACAGCAGTCGCGCGTGGAAGGGATGCGCGCGGATCGGATCCACCATTGCCAGGCCCTGCACCAGCGAAGAGCAGATATCGATGCGCAGCAGTTCGCCGGCGGGAATTTCGGAAGCGCGTCGCTCCCGGAACTGCAAGCCGCGTGCCCGCAGCCAGAGCCTGCGGAAAAAGAAAGACAGCATAGCCTGCCATGGCGTCCGGGGCAGGGTCATGCCGACGGTTTTAAGAACGTCCCGCGTCAGCCGAAGTCCCTCTTCCATGCGGCCGGCCATGAGGAATTGGCCCGCGGCCCGCCGGCGCAGCTCCAATGTCTCCGCGTCTCCTCGCCCTTCCGCGGCAGTGAGATAAGCCCGCGCTCCCTCCGCGCCGCGACCCGCGTTCGAGAGAGCGTCGCCTAGTTGCACCTGCAGCGACTCGCGCGAGGCGCCGTCCTCGGGCGCAAATTCCAGTGCGAAGCGGAAGAATTGGGCGGCATTGTCGAATGCCAGGGCGGCGACGGCATCGTTAGCGGCGCGGATCGAATACGCGAAAGCCTTATCGGCCACGCCCGCCTCACGAAAGTGGACGGCCAGAAAACGCGGGTCGGGCGGCGCGCCGGATTCCCAAGCCATGGCCAGCCGGTAGTGGCATTCTCGCAGCCCTTCCGGCGACAGCGAACTCTCCGTGCTCTGACGAATGCGGTCGTGATACGCTTCAATCTCCTCCGATGCCTCGGTCGTGCGGGTTCGAATCAGGTGATGCCTCCGGAGCTCCGCCAGTTCGATGTACGCGCTGGTCTTGAGCCGCGCCGCCGCTTTCGCGATCGTAAGCTCGATGGGTTGACCGGCCAGTGCGATCGTCTCCAGAAGCCGCCGCGCGTCTTCCGGCAGGCTCGCCACGCGCCGGCGAACCAGATCGTCCAGCGTGATGGACCGGTTGTCGAACGGCCAGGCTTCAGGTGTCCCGGCATTCGCTTCCGTCCGGGCCTCCACTTGGGAATACTTCACCAGCTCCCCGAGAAAGAAAGGGTTGCCGCCCGATTCCCGCGCGATCTGCTCGGCCAGAGAAGCCGAGACGGACTCATGCCGGCTCAACAGGGATAACGCGAGGTTCCGTGCCGTGCCGTATTCCAGGTCTTGAACGGGCAACTCGATCCGGCGGCCGGAGACTCCCATCCCTCGGGTGCGCAGCAACTGCCGGAGCAACGGACTGGTATCCGCTTCGTCGCTGCGATAGCACGCCAGGAAAAGTACCGGCAGCGGATCCGGGTCGCAAAGCAGGTCGGTGAGAAGCGCCGCGCTGTCCATGTCGCCCCACTGCAAGTCGTCGATCAGCAAAACAACCGGCTGGCGCGCCGCCAGCCTGGCCAGCATCTCGCGCAAGGCCTGGAAGCCGCGTAACCGCAGCTCGGCGGCATTCGGCATCTCCACCAGGCGGTGTTCTTCCGCGAGGTCCTTGAGCACGGGAAACAGCCGCGTGAGCGCCGCAAAATCGGCGGGCAGGAGCGCCTCCCGTTCGCCCTGGGAAAGTCCGAGCAGCCAACGGTTCAAACTGTCCACGAGGCTGTCGAGCGCCTTATACGGCACCGACTCCCGCTCATAACATCGTCCCTCCAGCACGAGGTGCGTCTTCTGCTCGCGCACTTCATCGAGGAAGCGGCGCGCCAGCGCGCTCTTCCCCACGCCGGAAGGGCCGTGCAGGAAGACCGTCGTCAGGCGGCCGTGCTGCGCGCCGGCGAGCGCCTCGCGCAGCGCGGCCAGATCTTTTTCGCGCCCGATGAACGGAGTGCGATCGAGCGAGGCGGCTCGGACCGATTCCGCCGCGGTGACACCCAGGCGGCGCAACACCTGTACGTCCGCCGGGCGCAGCAACGGGTCGCGGTGCAAGAGGTCCCGGGCCAGATCGCAAAGGTCGGCGGGGGCGTTCGGCCGCAGCCGGGATGCCGGCGGCGGGTCGAGCGTCTGCTTGTCGCGCAGGATCGACGAAGGAGATCCGCTAAACGGCAGCGTTCCGGTGAGTGCCTCATACAACATCACGCCGGTGCTGTACCAGTCGCTGGCAGGACATGCGGCACGCCCCGCCGCCTGTTCGGGGGCCATGTATTGCGGAGTGCCGCACAGCATGCCGGCGCCGTCGGTCTCGGCCGCGGAGGCATCCGTCACCAGTCCGAAATCCAGGATCGAGACGCGGCCGCTCGCGTTGACCAGGACGTTCTGCGGTTTCAGGTCGCAGTGCAGCTTGCCATATTGATGCAGCGCGCAGACGCCTTCGGCCAGTTGCTGGAGTGCGCTTCGCAGCCGATCGAAGCCGGCGCCGTCCGAACCGGCGTACTGGCGGAAATCCACGCCGTCGATAAATTCCATGGTGAAGAACCACCGTCCCTCGTTCGACAGCAGCTCGTACAGCGTCACCAGGTTGGGGTGCGACAGGTCCGCGAGCTCGCGGAATTCCCGCTTGAACCGATAGAGCGGGCCGGCCTCCGCCAGCGGTAGCGTCTTCAGCGCGAGAACGGCCTCCCGGTGCCGGTCATAGACCTGGTAGACTACGCCGAAGCCCCCGCTCCCCAATCGGCGTTGGACAATAAACCGGTCGCCTCCTTCGAATTCCGGCTCGCCCGAAAGCGTCGCCGCCGCGCGGCCTACCACAGCCTGCAGGAAACCTCCCGCCGACCTCCCGGCGGCCATCAGCGATTCGACCTCGCGGCGGAGGTCGCTGTCCTCACCGCACACCCGCTCGAGATAGCTGGTGCGAGAATCGGACGCAAGCGTCAGCGCCGATCGAAAGATCCTTTGAATCTCGTCCCAACGCTCCGGCTTCATTCCGAGCTTCTTTTGATCTGCCGGTACAGCCACGCCTCGGCGAGTTTCAGTTCCCGGCCGGCGCCCGCGCGGGAGAGACCGAACGCCTCCGCCGTCTCTTCCACCGTGAAGCCCCCAAAGAAGTGCAGCTCGATCATTTTGCTTTTGCGCGGATCGAACGCCGCCAGTGCGGTCAAAGCGTCATCCAGCGCGACCACGTCGCGCGCATGTTCGGGAGCATAGTGCAGCGACTCCCGTAATGAGATGTGCGCGATTCCCCCGCCGCGCTTTGCGGCCATGTTGTTTCGCGCGTGGTCCGTCAGGATCTGGCGCATGAGCCGCGCGGAGATTCCGTAGAATTGCGCGCGGTTCTGGAGGTTCGCCGGAGTCTGGTCGACCAGCCGCAGATATGCCTCGTGCACCAGCGCAACCGAATCGAGCGTGTGACCTGGCCGCTCGCGGCGCAGATACCTGCCGGCCATTCGGCGCAATTCGGCGTAAACGATCGGTATCAATATCTCCAGGGCCGATTCCGATCCGCCCGCCCATTCCGCGAGCAGCCGCGTCACGTCGGTCCTCGAGATCTCCGGCATGATCACCATTGTCCGCCATTTTGGAAGCGCGACAGCCGCTAGCTGCGAGCCCTGAGCCCGGGTTTCCACGGGAGGACGGCCGCCCATTACAGCGGCCGCGCCCTCAACAGATACAGCTCCCGCGCCTTTACGTCCTCCGCCTGGCGCACGATCTCCTCCGCATCCTCCCACACGGAAAACAACCGGCCGCTCAGCGCGTCGGCGCGTCCGGAGGCCAGAAACACGACCAGGCCGGCCACCACGTCCGGCGCGACGTCCATTCCGTCGTCCAGCATCTTCTGCAGGAACGGAAGGCGGCCGCGCCCTTCCTCCACCATGGCGGTTCGCACCAATCCGGGCCGCATCGGAAAGACGCTCACTCCGTGCGGCTCGACCTCCAGCGCCAGTTGCTCGCTGAGGCGGACCAGCGCCGTCTTGCTGGCCACGTAGGCCGACATATCCGGAAAGGCCTGGCCACCCGCACCGCTCACCACATTGACGATGCGTCCATGTTTGCGGGCAATCATGCCAGGCAGCACCTCCCGGCAACACAGCATCGGCCCCCGCAGGTTCACCTCCTGGCAACGCCACCAATCTTCGGGATCGTTCTCCCAAAACGGGCCAAACGGGCCGCCGGTGCCGGCGTTGTTCACCAGCAGGTCGACCGGCCCCAACTCTTTTTCCACCTCCCGCACCACGCGCTTCACCGAGGCGCTGTCCGCGATGTCCCCCGCCACCGCCATCGCCCGTCCCTCCGCGAGCTTCACCGTTTCGTCCAGTTGATCGGCGGACCGGGCTGTGACCGCGACCGCCCATCCCTCCCTGGCCAGACCCAGAGCGATCCCCCGCCCAATCCCTCGTCCTCCACCAGTCACCAGCGCTACGCCACCGCCTGCATTCATGTCTGTGCGTCCTCCCCACCCGCCTCCACCTGCATCCCGATTGCAAACTCCATCTTGGCGCTTGCGGAGCCGCGGTACGAACCCGAAATCGGAGCCGCCAACCGCGGGTCGGCCGCCGCCGCTACGGCCACGTGCGAAGTCGCGACCGCCAGGCCGCCCGTCGGATCGTAACCGCGCCAGCCGCCCCCGGCCAGGTACACTTCGGCCCACGCATGCATGTTGGCTTGATCCTGAAAAGCCGCCTCGCGTTCATAGCCGCTCACAAACCGCGCGGGAATTCCCATGGTGCGGCATGCCGCGCAGTAAAGCACCGCCAGGTCCCGGCACGATCCCGCCCTTTCCTGCAAGGTAACTTCCGCGTCAAGGGGCGGCCCATGGTCGCGGATGATATGTTCAAAGGTTTCGAATAGGACCCGGTTCAGTTCCGTCAGAAACGCCAGCGTCGCCCAGCCCGCGCTTTCGGCCACCGAGCGAGCCAGCTCCCGCACCGCCTGGCACTCGTTCCCCGCTCCCAGGTAGGGCGCCAGGGCCCAAGCCAACGGCTGCCCGTAGGTCAGCGGCAAGCCCGCCAGCTCTTTCCCCGCGAGCACAAAATCGAACGGGTTGTCCCGCAGCGTATCGATTTCAAACGAACTCCGCACAGCCATCTCTTCCAGCAGCGAATCGAACCATGCCTCCAGCACCACGTTGCCGTCCTGATCCAGGCATTCGGTCTTACCGGCTGGCGCGGGCGAGATCTCTAGTGCGTAGCGCCGCAGGTGCTGGGCCGCATCCTGGCGGGGCCGCAGCCGGAACGTATGCGGCTCCTGGAACACCGGCCTGTCGTACCGGTACGTCGTGGAATGGACCACCGAGATGCGCATGCTGGGATCGCGATCAGCGCACCAGCTCGTCGCCGGTGAGCCTGGCGAAAGCCGCTTCAATCCATTCCGACGGCAGATCGTGCACGCTGCGCCGCATGCGTTCCTGCCACCAGTTGGAAATGGCGCGCACGTCGTCGTAGACGTATCGCTGCTCCACCAGCGTGAAGCTCCCGCGGGAGTATAGGATCACGTCCATCGGAAAATCCACGTCGGCGGCGCACAGCCGCGTGGCATCGAAGGCCAGCAACCCCACTTTGAACGCATACAGCATGGAATCGGACCGCGTCAGCGACCGCTCCAGGATGGGCTTTCCGAATCCCGACGCGCCGATGATCTGGTAGGGGGTGTCCGGACCGATCTCCACCCAATTCCCTTCCGGATAGATCAAAAACAGCCGATGCGCGGAGTCGCCCGACATCTGTCCGCCGATCAGCGAATAGGCATTGAACTTGAGCTCCGCCCGCGCCAGCGCCTCGCCATCCTCCTCCGCCACGCGGCGCACCTGTTGCGCGTAAAGGTTCACCACTTTGAAGAGCCGGTCGCGAGTCTGGGTATCGCGGGCAAAGGCCTCTTCGAAAAACAGCAGGACCTTGTCCCGCAGAGACCGCAGACCGGAGTTCATCACGAAAAATGCGAAGCCCGGTCCCTGGTAGCTGGCGGTCTTCTTGGCAATCAGGCACTCGTTACCGGCTACCACGCGCGTATCGGCGATGGCCACCAGGCCCTGGTCCACGGTTATTCCCAAACAGAATGTCATGGTTCGAAAGGGTGATCAGCCGGCGGCCCGCTGGACGGGCTGGTGAGCGAAGAAGTCGCCGGAGATACACTCATCGATTGTATTCATTTTTGTTTGCAGCGCGTCGAAAAATTCATGCAGGCCGGCCTTGAGAACCGCATCTACCTGCGCGTAATCCAGCTCGGCGCGCACCACGCCCATGCATCGCTCGGAAACACACGAAAAGGTTCCTGTTTGTGTGCCGGTGATGCCGTGTAACGATTGGTCCGCGCGAGAGATGCAGAACCGGACAGCCCGCGGGAACTCCCCGTCCAGCAGCAGGAACTCCACAATCCGCTCCGGCGCGATTCGTCCATAGCGCTTGCGGTACATCTCCAGGCCGCTGACCGACTTCAACACCGCCGCCCACTGGATATCGTCGTAAGGCGTGCCCACATCGCTCACCGACGGCAGGAGGATGAAGTATTTCACATCCAGCAGGCGGGTGGTTTTGTCGGCCCGCTCCAGCGAAGTGCCCAGACGGATGAAGTGCCAGGCCTCGTTGTGGCTCAGGGTCACGTGCGTGATGCCCTGGAAGAGGTGGCAGGCCATGCGCACGCGATGGCAGAACTCGGGCAGCGCCTCGGTCGCCGGCTTCCGGCTCTCCCCGGTGATCAGCAGATACAGGCTGTTGACCTGCTCCCACATTTCAGACGAGATGGTCTCGCGCACGGATCGCGCATTCTCGCGGGCAGCCAGGATGCAGGAATAGATCGAGTTGGGATACTGGGCGTCGAACGCCAGGAAGCGAATCACGTTGTCCTCAGTCGCTGCGCCATAGCGCTCCAGGAAGAGCGCGCGGTCCCCCGTGATGTCCACGATGGGCTGCCACTGGTCGCCATATCCCCCGGGCAGGTCCAGCATCAGATTCTGGTTGACCCCGATAAAACGCGCCACATTCTCGGCGCGCTCGATATAGCGGGCCATCCAATAGACCGCATTGGCCACCCGGCTGAGCAATGGTTTGGATGACGGGTTCATGACGATTGCCCCTGACTTTGGACTCCGGGCTGCGCCTCGGAGAGCACCCACGTGTCCTTGCTCCCGCCGCCCTGCGACGAATTCACCACCAGCGAACCCTTGGTCATGGCGACGCGCGTCAGACCGCCGGGCACCACGTAGATCTCCTTCCCGCAGAGAACGTACGGGCGCAGATCCACGTGTCGGCCTTCGAAATGATCGTCCACGATGGTCGGTACCCGCGACAGCGCCAGCGTCGGCTGGGCAATATAGTTCCGCGGATTGGCGACGATTTTCGCCGCGAACTCCTCCTGCTGTTGGCGCGTGGAGTGCGGCCCCACCAGCATGCCATATCCGCCCGATTCGTTGGCCGACTTCACCACCAGTTGATCCAGGTGCTCCAGCACGTAGTTTCGGTCGCTGTCCCTCCAGCAAAGATAGGTCGGCACGTTGGGCAGGATGGGGTCCGCGCCCTCGTAATAGCGGATCATTTCCGGGACGTATGCGTAAATGACCTTGTCGTCGGCCACGCCATTGCCAGGGGCGTTAGCCAGCGCGACCCGTCCCGCCCGGTAGGCCGCCACCAGGCCGGTCACTCCCAGCAGCGAGTCCGGACGGAACGCCTCGGGATCGAGGAAGTCGTCGTCGATGCGACGGTAGATCACGTCCACGCGCTCGAGGCCCTTGGTGGTGCGCATGAACACGTCGCCGTCGTGCACCACCAGGTCGCGGCCTTCCACCAGTTGCACGCCCATCTGCTGGGCCAGGAAGCTGTGCTCAAAATAGGCCGAATTATAGATGCCGGGCGTGAGGAGAACGACACGGGGCGCGCTGGCCTGCGAGGGGGCAATGGATTCCAGCATCTCGAGCAGCCGGCTGGGGTACTCGGTGACGGGCCGCACCGAGAGCCCCTCGAACACCGCCGGGAAGATGCGCTTCATCACCTCGCGGTTTTCGAGCACGTACGACACGCCGGAAGGCACCCGGAGGTTGTCCTCCAGGACGTAATACCGGCCATCGCGGTCGCGGACCAGGTCGGTTCCGGTAATGTGGCACCACACCCGCCAGGGCGGATTCAAGCCCTGGCATTGTTTTCGGTAGGACACCGCGGAGAGAACCACCTCACTCGGAATGATGCCGTTCTTGAGGATTTTCTGGTCGTGGTAGACGTCGTCGATAAAGGCATTCAGCGCATGCACGCGCTGCTTGAGCCCTCGCTCGATATGGTCCCACTCATCGGCCGGTACGATTCGCGGGATCAAGTCGAAAGGGAAGATTCGTTCGGCGCCCGCCGAGTCGCCGTAGACATTAAAGGTGATGCCCATCTCGAGCAACAGCCTCTCGGAGGCGTGCTTGTAGCGCAACAGGTGGCCCTCCGACAGGGCCTCGACAGTCTCCAGGAGGAGCCCGGCGCCCGCTCTGGGACGGCCGTCGTCTTGAAACATCTCGTCGTAGAACCCTTCCGTATCGTATGAGTGAAACCGCATATCGAAACCTCATTGCCCCTCGCTTGAGTTCTGAAACGGTTCACGACTGGGTGGACTGCGGGGATACGACGTGGAAACCCGCGCCCGACAGCAGCTCTCTGGGTATTTCTCAGATGTTACCACCTCCTCTTGTGGCAGGGCATTTCCGGCTGCGGATCCCCGGTACGGGTCCGTTTTTGGGATCGTTCCCGGCCGCGCAGGATCTCCTGCCCGGCTGGATGCGGCGGAATCATCAATTGGGGTCACGCTCCACAGGCCGCACACCGTTTGAATATCAGGTCTCAGCGCTTTTCGGCGGTCGCTAGCGCAGTCCCCCCGGCTGATGCCGGACGTCAGCGATAGCCTGCCGAGCGGCCTCGACGACCGCGTCGGGAGCCTGATAGATCAGATCGCCATTGCTCTCGTTGAGGACCACGTTTCTTCCCCGCGCGGACAATCGGGCTAAATCGGTCTGTAGCTCCATCCACACGCTGGGGTAGTCGGATGCCACGGCCGTGTTTTCCGCGCTGAGCACGATCAATGGACGGTCGCCGAGACTCCCCGCTGTTCGCGCCTCGGCGGTGCTCTGTTCCCAGGAGGCGATATCTTGCATGAGCGCGGACCGCGCCTTGGAGGACTGGGTCAGGTGCCAGATAGTGTTCCATTCAGAGGACGTCATGCCTTTCGGTGGCGGGGCGGGCGCCGGACGATTCGGCAAGCCTAACCGGTAAAGTCCGATCTGGTTGAATACTTGCGCCATGGCATCTTGGGAGTGGCCGATAAACCCTCGAAACCGCGCCAGTCTCCGGATGCCAGGATGTGTGTCGATGAGAAGATCCGGATGGACACCGTTGACAAACACCAAACCGGCGACGTCCGCCGGGTAGATGCCCGCATACACGTGAGCATCCAGGACAGCCGACGCTTCCGCTACCAGCACATAAGGCGGTGGCACCCCAGCTCCTTGCAGGAGAGCATGCAGATCGCGAGCCTGGGACGCACTGTCCCGCGGATAAGGACCGAGGTCGCTCCAGCCGGAACCTGCCCGATCATACCAGCACGCCGTCGTACTTTTTGCCAGCTCACGCTGAATCCATACCCAACCGTAGCCTGGCCGCGGGGCGCCGTTTTCGAACATCGCCTTCGGCGTGTTGTAGAACATCCACGGGGCGCCCCTTGCAAAGATGACGGCGGGCTGCCCCGCGCCGGAGCAATAGATATTGAGCATCCGACCGCCGATATCCACGGAGCGGCCGATTTGCGGAAAATGCTCGTGGTCCCGCGCACGCTGTACCTGCTCGTAAAGAAGCCCGGAGACCAGGGCTATTGCCAAGACGCCTCCCCCAACGATCGAGGCGGCAAGTGCTGCCGTTCTCAGTTTCGCGTACATAGAGTGTTTCGCTATTGGACTCCGATCTACTGTTAAGAGTTCCTCTCCTTCGAGCATCAACGGGACAGCAATCCAGCCAGGGCTCGATGGGGGCGGCGCTTCCGGCCGTGTCGGTCAGCGAAAGCACTCCGCCGTGTAACTCTGTACTTTACGGTTGCGGCTCCGCATGAGATGGTCGCGGCTCCGATCGGATCCACGCGAGTACCAGTGAAAGAATCGCCCGCGAGGCACACGGAACCGCCTGCCCCACGTCCGATCTGATCTTAAAGGGCTCGATTTGACGGTATCAGCGGGGAGGCGGAGCGGTTGAAGGCGGGGTCGGTCTGCCATCGACCGTCGCGGGCTCCATGATCTCGGTGCGGGTGCCATCGGGATCGAACAGGTTGGCCTGGCGCTTGCGGTTCACGCCGATCTTGGGCTCGATCGCGCGGGTATACTGCTGCCGGTAAGGCTTAGCCTCCAGCGCGGCGACACTGGCGGCGACGTCGGGCACTTCCAGGCAGAGGTGGTGCGCGGTGCCCCGTTTCTCCGGCGCCGGCGCGTCCTTGAAGAGCATGAACTCGATATAGTCATCCCCGTCCGGAACCTTCAGGTTGACCCATGACAACTGTGTCCCCGAAGAACTGCCGCGCCAGATCTCGCGGAAGCCGAGGATGCCGGTGTAGAATTTCATCTCGGCATCGAACGCGGTCACGATGATGCCGACGTGCGCCAGGCGCTTGGAGACGCGGCTCTCGGGCATGTGCCGTCCCCGTTCCCGCACCGTCCATCCGTCGGGCTCATACTGCACGATCTCAATGGTGTGGCCTTCGGGGTCCTTGACGTTGAAATTGGAATTGCCGATGCGGCCTTTGCCAACCTGCTGCGGCACCGATACGCCACGCGATGCCAGATACAGGCGCATGGCTTCGGCATTGCCGGTTTCGATGGAGATGTGATTCAGACGGTCGGTGGTGGCGGCAGTTTCGGGAAACAGTTCGAGATACTGCCGCTCATTGATCTTGAAGAACGTCATGGCAGGCGTTCCATCGGGCTTGGCAAGCGAGTACGGCTCTTCGAAACCGAGGAAGTCACGGTAGAAGGCTCGCGACTTTTCGTAATCGTGGGCGTAGATCGCGATGTGAGCGACTCCCAGGATACGGGGTCTGGCGGCATCTTGGCCCGCGAGCGGCGCCGGCAGCAGAGCCATGGCCAGCAGAATCGCGCCCAGCCAGTGCGCGGCGTTGGTCACGGCGCTCAACGCGCCCCTCCGGCGGCCGGCAGGGGCTCGTAAATAACATAGGCGAACCGCTTGGAATCGGGCGACCAGGAATTGACGTTGATGGTGCCCTGGCCACCGAAGAACGTGGTGACTACCTGTATCTTTGGCGGCTTGGCGAGTTGGGCACCGGGCATCGGCATCATGCGAAGTTGGGTGCCGGGCAGTTTGTCATTATGCGTGAGCGTGCCTTTGGGGAAAGAAAGAAACAGAAGCCACTTGCTATCCGGGGAAGGATGCGGGAACCAGTCCTCCATCTCGTCGCTGGTCACCTGCTCGGCCTTCTGATCGCCGGGGCCGGCGCCGCCGGCCGGGATGCGCCAGACGTCCCACCCGCCGGAGCGGTCGGAGTTGAAGTAGATCCATTTGCCGTCGGGCGAATAGTCGGGACCGTCGTCGTAGCCGGGGTTGGAGTCGAGTTGCTGCGATTCGCCGCCGGCGGCGGGGATGCGGAAAATGTCGTAGTTAGCGGGGGCGCCGTTGGCTCCCGCGTGCTGGTGCACGTAGGCCAGATACTTGCCGTCGGGAGACCATCCATGGAAGTAGCTCGGGGTATCCATGACCATCACGTGGGTGTTCGAGCCATCGGCGTTGCAGAGGTAGACCTGCGATCCCCGGGAAGTCGAAGACGAGGCCGAGAACGCGATCATCTTGCCATCGGGCGAAGGGGCGTGGTCGTTGTTCAGCCGCAACGTAGCATCGATATTGATGGCTTCGGGTGTGGCGCCGGCGGGGCCATCCACGGGAATGCGATAGAGGCGGCCGCCAGAATTGGCCAACAGGTACTTGCCGTCGGAAGACCAGTTGGGCGCCTCGAAGACGGTGTCCGCCGTGTAGACCGTACGGATGGACTTGTCGCGGATGTCGAAGATGGAGATCTTGCTGCTGTAGCGTGGCTGGGGCGGGCGCGCGGGAGGCAAAGCCTGCACGCTGACGTTGGAAAACACGGCTGTCTCCAGCACGTTGGCGTCGTGCGAGCAGACGGCGAGACCGACATAGACGGGATCGTGAAGGGTTACGGTGGCGGGTCCGGTTGTGGTGAGCGGCTCACCGGGCTTTCCGGCGCGCATGGTGAAGCGGTCCCCGCGGCGCTCGATGCGAATCCGGACTGGTGCGGTGAGGTCCGACTTGGCCTCCTGCTTCGTCTCCAGGGTCATGGCAGCCGCGGTGGGCCGATACTGCAGGGACGTCAGGCCATCCCCGTGCAACGCCACATCGGCGTAGGCAGAGTCTGCGTCGAGTCCCTGGCGAATCATGAGGGCAGCCTTGCGATGGGCCACGGCGCCCGTGCCGATGAAGTGTACGTCGGCGGTGAGCGCCACGTCGCCCGACATCTTCTTCCAGGCGAATTGGAACGCGTCGGCCGCGGCCCAGATGTTGTCGCCGCCCCCGGTGACGCGGTACTCGCTGGTAGCGGCGTCGAACTCGACCTTTCCCTTTTGGGGCGTCACGCCTACGTCGTTACTCGACTCGAACTGGCCAAGGGTAGCTGCGAGGCAGACTGCCGCCAGACCAAGGAGGGCCAGGGTGCTTAGTTTAGTGGCAATTGTTCTCATAAAGTCTCGACTCTCTCGATAAACCGTGGCGCAAGCACGAGTGCATGCGCCACGCTGCAGTCACTTGGCCGCCCAATATGCGGGGTGACCTACGTAGGTTTCATTTTCCAGGTTCGCCTGAATGGCGCGCCGCATCTCGTGGACGTCCACTTCGCCCAATACTTGATAGATCACCCTTCCTCCCGGGGCGATCACCATGGTGAACGGCACACCCGCGTCCCACCTGGCGTCAAAGCCCGCCTGCAGGGCGTAAGTGTCCTCGGAGGCGAATTGCAGGTTGCGGCTGGAGGCGTGCTGCGCCTGAAGCGTTTTCAATACGCCGGCCTTTTCGTCGGGATAGTTGGTGGAGATGGTCACGAGGTCGAAGTCGCGGCGGCGGAACATGCGCCAGGTCTCTTCGATCGCCGGGAACTCCGCGATACACGGGCCGCACCAGGTGGCCCAAAAGTTGACCAGGAGGACCTTGCCGGTGGGATTCGTGCGCAGCTTCTTGAGATCGTCGGCCGTCACCATCTCTACGTTCACGGGCTCGGCCTCGATCTTCTTCAACTCCGCCAACTGGCTGTCGATCTTCGATTTCCACTTGGTAGAGCAGCCGAACGCCGGAGTGTGGGCGACGGCCACGGGCTGGCCCGCCAGCACGGCGTCCAGCGCGAGGCGGGCATCCTGAATCTTCACGAGGGATTCGCGTTGGGAATTGTCGATGCGCCCATCGTACCGCAGCTTCCGTTGCTGGTCGAAGATGAAGATGTGCGGCGTGGCCTGTGCGCCATATGCCTGGGTCACCGACTGGGTCTCGCCGTCCCAGAGATAGGGGAAGTTGAAGTGCCGGTATTCGGCGCGAATCTTCATCTCTTCCAGGCTGTCGCTCACATCGGTGTAGCCCAGCTCGGAGAGGGTGATGGCCTTGGGGTCGTTAGGATTGATCGCCACGAATCCCACGCCTTTGCCCGAGTAGTCCGACACCAGCTTCTTCATGCGGCCCTCGTAGAGCTGCGACGTGGGGCAGTGGTTGCAGATGAACATCACCACGAGGATCGGGTCCTGGTAATCAGCCAGCTTATGAATCTTGCCGTCGATCCCGGACAGTTCGAAGTTCGGAGCCGGCGAACCAGCGGCCAGGGTCGGGTGCACGGTGTTGACACTGGGCGTGAGGCGCGGTTCCTGGCCGAACGCCGCCAGGCACAGAGCCAGGAGGGCGAGAACCGTTGTGAGGCAGGATGCCATCCGGCGCGGCGGATGGCATCCGCCGCTATCGCGGAATCGATATACCGTCATGAATCTTCTCCTCGCTTTAAGACAATGATAGCCATTTCACGCCGTCTGCATTGCGGGCGGGCTCCACCTCAGAACTGCAGCCTCAGTGTAAACTGCATGCGTCTCGGGACATTCATCTGCGCCGTGACCTGCCCGAACGATGTAGCCCCGGAACGGCCGGTGGGACACACGAATCGTTTTTCGTCCTGTGTCAGCCGGCCGGAAAGCCTGCCCCACCACTAGCGAGGCGGCGGGCTTGCGCGGGGTATGAGCTGATAGCTCACAAATGCCAGGCGACGGCCGTCGGGAGACCACGACGGCGCGTCCATGCTGCCTTCGCCGCCCACCAGCCGCGCCACGGTCTGAACCCGTTTGTCGGCCAGGAACAGAACCCGCAGCATCACGTCCTGGTCTGTGGGAAGTTTGGTTGCGCTCTTATCGCAGGAGAGAACCACCATGCGCCGCCCGTCCGGAGAAAGGTGCGGCGACCAGTTGCTGAACTCATCCGAGGTCACCTGCTCCTGCCCCGAGCCATCGGCCAGCATTCGCCACACCTGCATGGACCCGGCACGATCGGAGTTGAAGTAGATGTATTTGCCGTCCGGTGAAAACTCCGGATTGTCGTTGGCCCCCTGTGCGGTGGCGAGGCGGGTTTCCTCGCCTCCTTCCGCGGGAATGGTGTAGATATCGGTCTTCCCTTTCCGAACGCCGGTAAAGACCAGCGTCTTACCATCGGGCGACCAACCGTGCCAATACGAGGGTGACTGGCGGGTGACGCGCCGCGGCGCTCCGCCATCGAGAGGCACAACATAGATCGCGGCGCGGTTCGGCTGGGACCCGCCGGTGATCGCCAACTGCTTTCCATCCGGCGACAGGCCATGGAAGCGATCGCTATGAGTGGCCGAACCGGTAGGCACAGGCTGCGGCTCGCCGCCGGTCATCTTCACCTGCTCGATCCTGCCATTTCGGCTGAACAGGAGTGAAGCCCCATCGCGAGTCCAGGCGGGCGCCTCGATACGCCCCGGCGCGACGTAGGTCACATGCCGGTCGCCCGGAACCGGAAACGTCTCGAGCGTGCTGTACAGTGCCGTTCTGGCGGCCGGGTTGGGCGCGGAAACTACCAGGTCGACCTTGGTAAACACGGCTTTCTCAACGTTGTCTTTGTTGTGGGCGCACACGCCCAAGCCGACGTAGAACGGCTCGGTCATGCGAATCCGCATGGAGCCTCCCGAGAAGTGCAGTTCCTCACCCTCGGCCGCCACCCAGATGTAAAAGTAGTCGCCCCGCTTGGCGATGCGCAGCCGCTTGGGCGCTGAGACGCTGGACTGCACCTCGCTCGAGTTGCCGCCCTTCTCGAGGCGAGCCTGGATAGAGGTCAAACCGACGCCATGCAGGGCGGCATCGGCGTACGCGGAATCGGCATCGAGGCTCTGCCGGATCATCAGCACGGCCTTGCGATGCGCCTCTCCGCCCGTGCCGAGAATTGAAATGTCGGCCGTCAGGGTGACGTCGCCAGAGACTTTTCTCCAAACGAATTGGAAGGCGTCGGCGGAGGCCCACATGTTGTCCCCGCTACCGGCGATCTGGTACGCGTACGTCGATGGGTCGTAACCGACGGACCCGGGATGGAGGACCGTCCCGACGTCGGTGTGGCCTTCGAACAAACCCAGCGCAGGCCCGGCGCTCTGCGCGCAGGCGGGTTTCGGTGCGGCCCAGACCAGCAGGGCGCTCGAAGCCACCAGCAGCCAGGGAAGTGGAGTCCTACGCATCCTGTTCACAGCAGCTATGATGCCGCTTATTCCCAGCCGAGTCCACCGTGTATTACGGGGAATTCACCGGGAGAGGGCTGAGCTACCAGAAGTTGGGGGGCAGGGAGAATCGACGAAAAGCCAGCGTCCCCATGAGTGGGGGGTGCCCACTGGGCCCGGCAAGCAGGAGTGCTTGCGCCACGGGCCGCACTACTCCCCGAATTTCACCCGGTGGCGCTCCGGCCCCAGCGCATTGGCGGCCGCGGCCATGATGAAAACTGCCGCCGCCGTGGACGCCATGGCGATGGCATAGCTGGTACGCTCGGCCAACAGAGCCTCGAAACGAGTCACGTAACTGGAAAGGAGAACCCCCACCTGATACCCGAAACCTGGCAGGAATCCGCGCACCGAGTCCGGCGACAATTCGGAGAGGTGCGCCGGAATCACACCCCACGCGCCTTGCACCAGGAACTGCATGAGAAAGCCGCCCGCAAACAGAAGGGGCACGGACGGAGCGAAGGCCCATAGCGGCACCACCAGCACGGCTCCCGTGAGCGCCGTGACCATGGTGCGGCGTCTCCCCATGCGGTCGGAGATCAGACCGCACAGCGTGCCGCCCAGGATCGCGCCTACCATGGTGAAGCCGCTTAGAATGCTTCTCTGCCCGACCGGGAATCTCCACTGCCGTTCCAGGAATGTCGGGTACATGTCCTGCGTGCCGTGCGATGCCAGGTTCATAGCCGTCATCAGCGCCACCAGGTACAGGAACAGCTTCCAGTGCGACAGGATCTCCCGTCCCAGACGGCCCCAACTTTCGTGACGGGTCTTCTTCCAGACCTCCGATTCCTTCACACGGAACCGCACGAAGAACGCCAGGAGGGCCGGCAACCCGCCCAGGAAAAACAGCGGGCGCCAGCCGAAGCGCGCCAGCAGGAAGAAACTACAAACCGACGCCAGCAGGAACCCCATGGCATAGCCCTGCTGCAGGAAACCTGAGAGCAGCCCGCGCAGGCGGACCGGCACCTTCTCCATCGCCAGTGACGCTCCGACGCCCCATTCTCCGCCCATGCCGATGCCGAACAACGCTCTCAGAATCAGAAACGTCGTGTAGGTAGGCGCAAGCCCCGAAAGCACTTCCACCACCGAGTAGAAGATCAAGTCGAGCATCAAAGGCAAGCGCCGCCCATAAAGGTCCGCCATCAGGCCGAAGAGAAACGCGCCCACCGGACGGAAGGCCAATGTGGCGGTAAGCGTGAGGGCCATCTGCGCGTCGGTCTTATGGAACTCGCGTCCGATGGCCGTGAGGCAGGAGACCACCAGAAAGAAATCGAATGCGTCCAGGGTCCATCCGAGATAGCCGGCCAGCAAGGCGGCCCGGTGGTCGCTGGGCGCCGGGGGCGCAGGCGGGTGGGAGTTGCTCACGTGCTCGCCATCTTACCCTAGTTGAGTGCGGCCGTGCGCACGCGAGCCGCGGCGTGAAAGGGACCGCGTCGATGCCAGACCCCCGATGGCAGCATCGAGGGACGCGTCTTCCCCCGTAGCGCCGGCACCATGAGCCGGCACCATGCGCCGGCACGAGTGCCCGGCCCAGAGGGCACCCCGGCAGACTGAGAGCCTGCGCCACACGGATGATGCGCTAAGAATCAGCCTCTAGTCCCGCGTCGGCTCCAACTCCAGACTTCCGCCGGTCCTCTCTTGCGGCGGATTGCCGCCAGCCATCTGCTGCGCCGCAATCAACCTCCGCGCGTACACGCGAAAGCGCGGGAGCCGCATCCAAAAGATGCCGGCAGCCACCAGGCAGATCACGCCGCCCGCGCCTACGGTCTTCGGCGCGCCGATCCGATCCGCCGCCGCGCCCGCCAGCAAGGACCCAATCGGCGCCATGCCCATCAACGTCATCGAGTACACCGACATGACGCGGCCGCGCAGCCGGTCCGGAACCATACTCTGGATAAGCGTATTGGAGGAGCCCATCTCGATCATCATCGAGAAACCCATGGCCACCAGGATGGCGGCCGAGAGCCAGAATACCCTGGAAGACGCGAACGCCACCAGCCCCGCGCCGAAGCCCATGGCCGATACCGCCACCCAGAGTCCCAACCCTTTCAGGTTCTGGCGGCTGGCCAGCAGTAGAGCGCCTACTAATGCACCCACGCCCGAGGCGCCCATCAGCCATCCCAGCGCCGCTGCGCCCCCGTGCAGAATGCGATCCGCGAAGATCGGCATCAGCACCGCATAGGGCATGTCCGTGAGGCTCACCACTCCCAGCAGCATCAGCAGCGCATGCACTGGCAGGTTCTGCATCACGAAGCGGAAGCCCTCAACCACGTGGGAGAGCGGGGACCCCGGCTCGTTCACCCTTTCGTGCCGCTGCACATTCATCAGGAACAGCCCCGCCAGGACGGCAACATAGCTTACGGCGTTGACGAAAAAGCACCAGCCCTCGCCAATACTCGCCACCAGTATGCCCGCGATGGCCGGCCCCACCACGCGCGATGCGTTGAACATGGAAGAGTTCAACGCAATGGCATTCATGAGGTCCGGCTTACCCACCATATCCACGATGAAAGACTGCCGCGCCGGAATATCGAACGCGTTCACCACGCCCAGCAGCGCCGAAAGCGTGAAGATGTGCCAGATCTGGACCTTCTCGCTGAGCGTAAGGGCTGCCAGCGCGAAGGCCAGCAACATGGAGGCGGTCTGGGTGGCGATCACCACGCGGCGGCGGCTGTAACGGTCGGCCACAATGCCGCCGGCCGGCGACACCAGGAAGATCGGAATCTGCCCCGCAAAGCCGATCGCGCCCAGCAGCACCGAGGACCCCGTGATCCGGTACACCAGCCACGCCTGCGCCACATTCTGCATCCAGGTGCCGATCAGGGAGATCAGTTGGCCGGCGAAGAAGAGCTGGAAATTGCGGTACTGCAGGGCGCGTAGAGTGGCGGGAAGCTTCATGCCACTTTTATTCTACGGGACTTGCCGGTTCGCAGTTGACACGCCCGCCGCACCCGGGCCGGAGACAGTTCCATCAGGTCGAAGTCAGTAAAAGTAATTGACCAACCGCCGCAACAACGAGCCGCGGTCGCTCTCCGGCTCCGCGACGGCGCTGGTGCTGGTGCTGGTGGGTTCCCACTCCTGGCAGGTGCCACTTAACTCGACCAGACACTTGGTCACCTCGTTGCGCTCGCTGCGGCCGATGGCGGAATCAACCCGGTGCTGCGGCGCATAGCGCCCCAGCGAGATGCGGAGCAATCCGCGGAACGGATCCCGCAGCCGGTGCTTGAGACACAGCCTTCGCGCACGAGGCAGCATCTGTTCCAACTCGCGCCGCCGCTCGCGGTACGCGCGTTGCTCCGCCTCCAGGTCGCCGTTAATCCTGGCCGCATCACCAGGCAAGCGGTAATACTTCTGGTACGCCGCCTCCCACTGGTCCACTGCTCCGAGGTACCGTTCAATCGCGGCCCGCAAGCCCGCGATGAATTCCTGGTCGGAGATTCCGTCTTCCAACATGCGGATTCCACTTACTGCTTCATCACACATTATGCCCGGATCTGGCGCCCCGCGCACCTGTCTTTGAATCCCTCACCCTCGCCAGGACCGATAGGGACGAGGACTGACTCGGTGGGGATTCGATTGGAGCGCGTGAAGGCTTGAGACCGCCAGGATTCCGAACATCACAGCCATGTACAAGCTTCGTCCCCCCAGCCCGAGTAATGCGACCGCAGCCGCCACGATGGCCGACAGGATCAGAGCGTGACGCTTGCCGCGTAAGGCGTCGTGCTGTTCGAACACCGCCCTTGACGCGTTGCCGCCATCGAGCGGGAAGACCGGCAGAAGATTCACCAGTCCCCAATAGAAGTTCACAAAGAGCAGATCGTTCAGCAACATGTACCAATGGAACGACGGGAGACTCTGGTACTCTGTATAGCCGGCGAGAGCCGGCCAGGCCGACAGGGTGGGCAGGAACATGTGGAACCCGAAATGGATGGTGGCGCCTGAGACCCACGCCGCGGCCATCGCCAGCCCCGCGAGGCCAAACCCGGCCGCGGGCCCCGCCAGCGCCACCACGAACTGGGCCAAGGGCGTGCGGACCGGGCGGTCGGGCACCGCCAGGCCACCCCACCCGTAGAGTACGACCTCCGCCCTCTCGCCGAAAGCCCGGAACGCGTACACGTGCCCGAGCTCATGAAGCAGGATCGAGAAGAAACAGACCGCCGCCCAGATCACGAGCCCACCGGCCTCCCGATTGCCGCCCAGGATGACAACGGTGATCCAAAACCAGAACTTGACGTGCACCGGGACGCCGAACAGACGGAAACTCCATTGGCCGCGGCTGCTTTGGGGACAGTCGATGAGTGTAGTCATGACGGCACTTACTCAACGTCCGGGAGATCCGTTACCCGGTACTGCATCAAGTATAAGTTCGAAGGCGGGTGAGATTCCAGAGGTTAGCGTACTGTTATCGTATGATAGTGGTATTGTGGGAGCACTTACTCCCTCGATACCGCCGCCACGATGCGCTGCACCATGCCATCCATTGCACGATTTTGATACCAGTGCCACACCAGCACGACATCGTGCTCGGGATCGATCCAGATGGTATTCGAGCCGTTGCCCAGGGCCGCGAAGCTGGCAGCAGGTCCGCTTGGCCACTGCTTCTTTTGGGTGTTCAACCACCACAGGTAACCGTAGTCGGGGCCGTGCTCGCTGGGAGTGACCGCGTCTCTGAGCCACTGCCCGGAAACGAGCTGCCGGGCGCCCCACTTGCCATGATTGAGGATGAGCAGTCCGAAGCGCGCCAAGTCCTCCGAGTTGATCCACAGTCCGCCGCCCCAACGCGTGCCACCCGTGACCGAAGCAATCTGCCGTCCACCGATTTCGACATTCGAGTTGGCATAGCCCAGCCATCGCCAATCTTCGGACGCGCCGATAGGGTCCATGATCCCGGCCTTCAGGACCTCGGGAAGGCCCTTGCCGAAAAGTCGCAGCAGCGACAGGGAAAGCCGGTTGATGCGCACGTCGTTGTATTCGTAAAACGTGCCCGGATCGTGGATCTCGCGCGGCTTGCGCTGTCCGTTACCGAACTGCTCGACGCCCACAAAATCGGCGTTCTTTCCCCAGAGCGTGCCTTCCCACTCGCTGGTCTGCTGGAGATGCTCCTTCCAGGTGATCCTGGCGTTGTGCGGCGAATCGTAGCCGCCGTCGTGGATGTACCGGGCGACAGGGTCGTTGATGTCCCGGATGAGCCCGCGCTCGACGGCGAGGCTGGCCACGGTCGAGAGAAAGCTCTTGGCCACGCTGTAAACCGGGTCGTTGGCTTTGGTGTCGCCGAACTCCGCCACTATGTAGCCGTGACGCAGGATGATTCCGTCGGTGGCCGCGCGCTGCTTCGGCAATGGCCCGAGCACGGCGCCAAAGGTGCGCACCTGGTCCTTTTCGAAGTCCCAGGTGCTGCCGTTGGCCTGCGCATATTCGATCGCTTGACGGAGCTTGCCGGCATCCATCCCCAACTCCTCGGCGGGCTTCCGCTCCCACTTGCCGGGTGGCGGGAAATACGGCCGCGCCCCCTGGGAGTGGAGCCAGGGCGCCATGGCGGCCAGGATCAGCGGGAAGGCCAGGAAAGGGCGTCTGGGAAGCTGCGGCCGGTTCATAGTCATTTAGTCTCCCCGTCTACTCCCAGACCTGGAGAATCTCCCGGTAGCCGGTCACCCAGAGATCCGTATAGCCCTTCATCTTTTCACGAAACGCTTCGTTAGTGGCATAGTCTCGCATTTGGGCCTCGAAGCCGCTGATGTCATCGGCCTCGTACTCAAGCACCACGCGATTGAAATCGCCTGTCAGGTCAGTCAGAATGCGATGCCTGGAAACCTGGACGGCGGTCGCCGCTTCTTTCAAGAGCGCGGCAAGCTTGCTCGCCTGTCCGGGTTTGGCCACAAAACAATTGCGAACAACGATCATGGAAGCCTCGTGTGTGGAGTGAATTGGAATGCCAATTATGCCACAGTCAACCCTGCGTGGAGTGCCGCGGGTTCCGCGCGGTCAGGCGTGAACCTCGATGGGCCGCGCCTCGGCCACCTTCCTGGGCTTCCGCCGGCGTTTCCCTCCCGCCCCGCGCAACCGTTCCATATAAAGGTAGAACACCGGTGTGATGTACAGGGTCAGCAACTGCGATACCACCAGGCCGCCGACCACCGCCAGGCCCAGCGGACGGCGCGCCTCCGAACCGGCGCCGAACCCCAGCGCGATGGGCAGCGTCCCCATCAGCGCCGCCATGGTGGTCATCATAATCGGCCGGAAGCGGACCAGGCAGGCTTCGTAGATCGCGTCCGCCGGCGACGCGCCATGTTCCCGTTGCGCTGCGAGCGCGAAATCGATCATCATGATGGCATTTTTCTTCACGATCCCGATCAGCATGATGATCCCCACGAACGAATAGATATTCAGCTCGTTGTGAAACACCAGAAGCGTGGCCAAGGCGCCCAGTCCGGCCGACGGCAGTCCCGAGAGAATGGTGATGGGGTGGATGAAGCTCTCGTACAGAATGCCCAGCACCATGTAGATCACCAGGATGGCCATGGCGAGCAGCACGCCCATGCCGCCTAGCGACGACTGGTAGGCCGCCGCCACGCCCTGGAAGCTGGTGCGCACGCTGTCCGGCAGCGTCTCGCGGGCGGCCTGCTCCACGCGGTCCACGGCATCGCCCAGCGCCACCCCGGGCACAAGGTTAAACGAGATGGTCACTGCGGGCAACTGGCCCAGATGCGCCACCGAAAGCGCAGCCGCCTCCGTGCGCAGCTTCGCCAGCGAACCCAACGAGACCAATTTCTGATTCGACGAGCCAACGTAGAGCAGGCCCAGCGCGTTGGGATCGAGCTGGTATTTCGGCAGAAGCTCCATGATCACCTGGTAGTCGTCGGTGGGGGTGTAGATGCTCGACACCTGCCGCGAGCCATAGGCATCGTACAGGGCATTCTCGATGCTGTCCGCGGTAATCCCCAGGGCGGAGGCGCGGTCGCGATCGATATCCACCACCACTTGCGGGCTCGAGATCTGCAGATCGCTGTTCACATCCGTGAGCCCGGGCACTTCCCGCATGCGTTTTTCGAATTCGCCGGCGGCCCGATAGAGCACGTCGATTTCGGGGGCCTGCAGGGTGTATTGATAAAGGCTCCGGCTCACCTGCCCGCCGATGCGCACCAGCGGCGGGTTCTGCAGATAGGTCTTAATGCCGGGGATGGCGTTGAGCCTGGGGCGCAATTCTTCGATCACCTGCTCGGGCGTCAGCTTCCGCGGCCCCAGCGGTTTCAGGCGCGCGAACAGCCGGCCGGCGTTGCCTCCGCCCACTCCTCCACCTCCGCCCCCACCGGCGCCCGACGAGAACGCATCGATATTGGGATCGTCCCGGAGGATCGCCGCTACCTGCTGCTGTCGCGTCACCATGGCGTCGAACGAGATGTCCTGGGGGGCCTCGGTGGAGCCGGAGATCTGGCCGGTATCCTGATTGGGGATGAAGCCCTTGGGGACCACGCCAAATAGGTAGATGGTCGCGGCCAGCGTCCCGGCCGCCGTCATCATGGTAAGGAACCGGTGTCGCAGCACCCCGCGGAGGGTCCACCCGTAGAGACCGCGCATCCCCTCGAAAACCCATTCGGACCCGCGCTGAAAGGCGTTCTGCCGCCCACCGGGTAACTTCAGGAACCGGCTGCACAGCATGGGCGTCAGGCTGAGCGAGACGAACCCGGAAATCAGAATGGCCACGCTAATGGTGACTGCGAACTCGTGGAACAACCTCCCCATGATGCCGCTCATGAACAGCACGGGGATGAATACGGCGGCCAGCGAGAGCGTCATGGAGAGAATCGTGAACCCGATCTCCCTGGCTCCCTCCAACGCCGCCTCCATGCGCGGCTTTCCCATTTCGATATGGCGGACGATGTTCTCTAAAATCACGATGGCATCATCCACCACAAAACCTACCGAAAGGGTCAGCGCCATCAGCGAAAGGTTGTCGAGCGTGTAGCCCGCCAGGGACATGGCCGCAAACGTGCCGATGATCGACATTGGCAATGCCAGGCTGGGGATCAAGGTGGCGGATATATTCCGCAGGAACAGGAAGATCACCATCACCACCAGGGCCACCGTCAGCACCAGGGTGAACTTCACGTCGTTGACGGATTCGCGAATGGATTCGGACCGGTCGTAGAGAATGTCCAGCTTCACCGAAGGCGGCATCTGCTCGCGGAAGGAAGGCAGCAACTCCTTGATGCGGTCCACCACCTCCACGGTATTGGTGCCGGGCTGGCGCTGCACCATCAGGCTGATCGACCGCGCATCGTTGAACCAGCCGGCCACCTTGTTGTTCTCCACGCTGTCGATTACTTGCCCTACCTCCTCCAGCCGCACGGGCCGGCCATTGCGGTAGGCCACAATCAGCGGGCGGAACGCCGCCGCGGTCATGAGTTGGCCGGTGGCCTGGACGGTGTAGGACTGGCGCGGTCCCCACAGCGTGCCGCTGGGTGTGTTGACGTTGCCTTTCTCCAGGGCGGCTTCCACTTCGTCGATGGCAATACCGCGCGCCGCCAGCAGGTTGGGGTCGAGTTGCGCGCGAACTGCGTACTTCTGGGCCCCCATCACGTTCACCTGCGCCACCCCGGTGATCATGGAGATGCGTTGCGAGATCAGCGTCTCGGCGTACTCGTCCACCTGGGAGAGGGGCAGGGTGGGGGAGTTGAGGGAAAGGTACAGGATCGGCTGATCGGCGGGGTTGACCTTGCGGAACGTCGGCGGGTTCGGCATCCCGGGAGGCAATCGCCGCAGAGCCCCCGCAATGGCCGACTGCACGTCCTGGGCGGCGGCATCCAGCGGGCGGTCCAGCGTGAACTGGAGGGTGACGTTGGTGGACCCACGGGTACTCGTCGAGGTCATCGAATCCAGGCCCGGAATGGTCGTGAACTGGCGCTCCAGCGGCGTGGCCACCGATGCCGCCATAGTTTCCGGACTGGCCCCCGGGAGGCTGGCGTTCACCTGGATGGTGGGGAAATCCACATTCGGCAGATCGCTCACCGGCAACGCGCGGTAGCCCGCAACGCCGAACAGCACGATACCCAGCATGACCAGCGTGGTCATGACCGGGCGGCGGATAAAGATTTCGGTAATGTTCATCGCTCAGCCCTATCGCTGAAAGAGCCGCCGCGACGGGCGGGGCACCGCTCTACTCCGAGTAACAGACCGGAATATCGATAACCCTATGGTAGCCGATATCGGGGCGGAGGCCCAAGACCCGATATAGCCAGGTGGGCCGTTTGGCGCACAAGGTGGCTTACTTTGCGATTCCGCATGCATTGTGGGCGGATCATCCCCTGGTCCGCGCATAGGGGTTAGAACAAGCCAGTTTTCGCAGGGTGACGGATGGGCTGCGGGCTTCGGGAACGGAGAAGCCTCGATGCGGACCTCCGGGCCGGCACGAGAAGACCGGTCAGTTTCCCAGTCCGTCACCCCGCCTGGAGCCGGATCGGTAAACGCTGCGCAACTACACGCGAGTGATCACCGGCGAGGCACCCGTAGCAAGCACTTCCACGAGTCGGCGGCTACCACCTAAACCGACACTACACGCTGCCGGCGCCGTTAGATTTGAAGCACCAGCCATGTCAACTGCCGGAAGTGAATTCAGGGTCGAAGCAGATTCGGTGAATTACCGACGCGTCGTACGGTCCTCGACAGCCGGCGCGAGAGCCAGGGAAGCCCACGCCGTCCCCGCGGCTGAGATCCATTGGTCGTCGCCGAACGGAAACCCGCTCTCGAAATAGGGCATCAATTTCACCGCGCGGCTTCGCACGTACCAGGCTCCGTCATCGTACTGCGTGCGTAACAGGAATTCGATTTCCCGTTCATACGCGCGATCATGGACGTCCACGCAGCCGCTCTCATGAAGGGCGTAGAGTGCTTCGCCTGTCGAGAAGGCATCGCTCGTCAGATTCGGATTTCCTGCCCATCCCCCATCGCTTCGTTGTTGCGCAAGCAGCGACTGGGCAGCCCGCCTGACCTTCTCTTTCTCTGCGCCAGACCACCGGAGGCCGGCCAGCAGCATCGCATGCTCATCGCCGGTACGCGGCTTGGCTTCGAACAGCCATGCTCTTGCCCGGGCGATCCGATTGTCGATTTCGATTTGCCGGGCAGGCGGACCATACATTCGCAGCACACGGAGTGACTGGGCGGTTCGGGCAATATTACTTTCCTGGATCGGCGCCCTCGATATGGCGAGACCTCGGTTCCAACTTCCATCCGCGCTCTGCAACGAGATCAGATCCGCCACAGCGCTATCCGTAACCGCATCGGGCGCGTACCCGGCCTCAGCCAATCCGAAAAGGTATGGCACCAGCGCCTGAGAACCGAAGAGGTCGATACCCTGCAGAAACTGCTCCTGCTGCGATCCGAGTTCGGCTTTCATGCTGGTCATCTGCTCCCGTGCGGTTTCGTCGTCGATGCGAAGCCCGGCGGTGCGTGCCGCTCGAACCGCCATCGCCGTCAGAATCTGGTGGTGGCACCCGGCACATCCGCTCTCTTTGAAATATTCCGTGCCCGAGCGCTGCAGCAGCTTGAGACTCTGATTCAGCGCCTCTCGCGGGTGGAGCGGAGCGTGCCGTACCACTGCGGGCGGTGGGGAATCCGGTGTGCCGGCTCGTGCGCCGGCACGCTTCAAAGCCGCGATCACCTGGCGGCTGCCATACCTGTTCGCCCAGTCGAGTGCCGTCTCTCCAGCCGCGCTCTTGACGTTCGGCTCCGCGCCCGTATCCAGCAACAGGGTCACCACGTCGATATCCTGTGTCTCGGAGGCGACCGCCAGCATCAGCGGCGTCATACCCCGGAGATCCTTGGCGTTCACATCCGCGCCGGCCTTCAGTAGTTCCCCGGTCAATTCAGCGGAGCCGTAAGGCGCCGCTGCCATGAGCGGCGACAGGTTGCCGAGCGCAATAGGTCCGTGGCGGACCGTGCCGAGGGACGCCATAGCCGCGTTGGGTTTGGCTCCTTTGGCAAGGAGAAACTTCACCGCGCCGACCCTGTTCGAGCACACCGCATTCCCGAGCGGGGTTGCGCCTTGCGCATTCGAAGCGTTCACGTCAGCACGCTGGTCCGTCAGCACCCGCATCATTTCCACATCGCCCGTCTGGGCCGCGTACATGAGTGCCGTGTTGCCGCGAGCGTCTCTGACATCGGGTACGGCGCCTTTGGCAAGCATCAGCCGCACCAGATCGGCGTTGCCGTCCCTTCTTGCGGCCATCATGAGCGGCCGCCGCCCCTGTTTCGACGCCGCGTTGACGTCGGCGCCGTGCTCAATCAGGATCCGGGACTTTACCGGGTCGCCCGCCGCCCAGATCAGGGCGTTGGCATCGAAATCGTTTCTTGCGTTCACATCGGCTCCGGCATTCAGCAAAAGTGTCAGCGCCTCAGCACTACCAATGGCCGCAGCGTACATCAGCGGCGTCGCTCCCCGTCTGTCGCGTACGTTAACATCGGCGCTCTTGAGCAAGCTCCGCACCGCCGTCAGCTCGCTGTTGCGTATGGCCTCGTAGAACGGCTTCGCCAAGTCCTGCGATGCGGACCGGCCGAGTCCCGCGCCCAATACCAGGATCGCCGGCAAAAAACGTTGAATGGTCATTCTTCCCCTCCCGGCATAGCGTCGCGCCATCCGCCGCGCCACTCGATGGTCTGCCGGTACCCTTTTCATGGCGAGATTGTTCTCGCGCAAGTCATTGAACCGAAGCGTGATGCGGGAGTTTGTTCTCTGCGCCGAGTTATTGTATGCTGTGGAACATACGTGCCGGCGGCCGAGTCTTCCCCGAAACTGCCCATCCGCTTCGGGATTTTCGAAGTCGATCTCGAGGCGCGCGAATTGCGCAAGCACGGCATCAAAGTGAAGCTCCAGCAACAGCCATTTGAGGTTCTGTTGCTCTTGCTGCAGAGCCCCGGTCAGGTCGTGACCCGGGATACCTTGCAGAAGCGGATCTGGTCGACCGATACCTTTGTAGATTTCGATCGCGGACTAAACAAGGCGATCAATCGAATTCGCGAGGCCTTGGGCGATTTGGCCGGCACGCCCCGCTTCGTTGAGACGATGCCCAGACTGGGTTACCGATTCATCGCGCCGATTGGTGTGAGCCACCATCAGCCCAGCCCCACCCAACGGCTGGTCCGATCCTCGCTCCTGCCCCCGGCGAATACTACTTTTATGCCGAACCACTTTGCGCTTTCGCCCGACGGTACGCGGCTGGCGTTCGTTGCTGCCGATCCCGATGGGGGCCAGGGCCTGTGGGTGCGCGATCTCTCCGCCGCCGGCGCGCAGCGGCTGAATGGCGCAGATGGCGCAAGGCTGCCATTCTGGTCTCCCGACAACCGCCGTATCGGCTTCTTCGCGGGAGGAAAGCTCAACACTATCGAGATTGCCGGAGGCGCCATGCGCATTCTATGCGACGCTCCGTTCGGTAGGGGCGGCGCCTGGCACCCAAGCGACGTGATCGTGTTTGTTGCGGGCGGCGCAGTGGGGCCGCTTTCTGCCGTCGGAGCTTCCGGAGGCACTCCCGTACCGGTCACGCCCATGCCCGGTCCCCAAAGCAGCCAGCTTCATTGCTGGCCGGTCTTTCTGCCTGGCGCCGATCGATTCCTCTATTTCGTCAACAGGACCAGCCCGGAGGATCTGCTGTGCAATGGAATCCACACCGGCGCACTCGGTTCGAACGAGTCCCGGCTCATTTCGTCCGAAATTGATGGCAACGTGGGATTCGCCTGCGGCCATCTCTTGTTTGTGAATGGCGGCGCTCTGAAGGCCCAGCCGTTCGATCCGGACCGCCTTCAGCTCACAGGCCAACCGGTCGCTATCGCGCCGCACGAACTGGAAATCTGGGAAAAGGCGTGGTTCCACTCCGGATTCTCCGTTTCGGAATCGGGAATCCTGGTTTTTCAATCGTTCCATGATTTTGCTCCGGAGCTGGTTTGGACCGACCCGTCGGGTCACGAGCAGGGACGAATCCGGCAGCGTGGGTTCCGGTCGCCGACCATCTCTCCCGATGGCCGATTTGTCGTGGTCTGCTCCGACGAACTCCACGACGGCAGGTGGCGCATCTGCATTCATGACTTGGAACGTGGGGTCACCACCCGTCTGACGGATGGAGGGGACGACTGGCATCCCTCGTGGTCCCCCGACGGCAAGAGAATTCTATATGACTCCACCGAAGGCCATACGTCGTGCACCTACGAGACTGCGGCCGATGGCTCCGTCCGTCCTCAATTGTTGCTGGAGCGCGGCAGCGTCATCGCTCACCAGTCTGCGGACGGCGCCATAGCTTTTATGCGGCTTGACCATGGACGGCCTATGCTGTCCGTGTATACGCCTCAGGATGGCCGGACGATTTCGATGGGACCAGGCGCCGAGCCGCAATTTTCCCCCGGCGGCAAGTGGCTTGCCTTCGCGGAACCGGGGGGATCCGGAATTGTGGTCCGGCCGTTCCCCGGCCCCGGCCCCCGGATTCAAATCTCCAACGGGCCTGCGGCACAGGCTCGATGGAGCCGGGACGGCACGCAGCTTTTTTATATCGCCCCTGACAAGAAGTTGATGGCTGTCCACTTCAACGCGGAAACCGGGCGCGTGGGCGCCCCGCGCCCGTTGTTCCAAACCCGCATCATCGGCACGTCGCTCTCAGGTTTCCAGTATGACGTCGCACCCGACGGCCGCTTCTTGATTAATTCGCTGCCATCCGACGCGTCTCCGCTGACGCTGCTCACCGGCTGGACTGCTGCTTTGAAGCGGTAGCCGGCGCGCCAGCAGTATCACCGATGGTCCAAACTGTCGCCCCGGTTTTCGGAATCGCGCTCAGCTCTTCAGACGCCGGTCACCTGGCCGGATAAACACCCGTTTTTGACATGTGCCAGGTCAACCGATAGTCCTCCCTGACGCCGTAGTGTAGACCGAAATGTTTCAGCTCCTGATAAGCTCCGGCCATCTCCGGCCATCCGGAAGGTGACCCCGAACGGCGTGCAGACAGAACGTGCGCGCGAGACCCGAACCGCTTTCGGCAATGGAATCGACGTCCGGCCCGAGGCAAGAATTCCGGCGAGGGCGCTCCCCGGAGGAGACCCGGCAGACCAAGTGTCCGCGCGGGGTCCGCCCCACGGTTTAACGTCAGCGGCATTGGGCTGGTGGGCCTGTCTGGGCCAGTAACGCCACGCGCGCGGGGTGTCCAATTATTTCGGAGAACCGATTTGTGAGTCCGGCAGTGGACAGAATGCGCCTTCCGAGAAACCCTCCGCTAACACTCCGAAGGCCCGGTTAAATCGCGCACGATAGTTCTCCCAAGCGATGGCGGTGGCCAGTTCCACCAATTGCGGTTCACTGAATTCGCCACGCAGGGCGGCGAACAGTTCATCGTCCACCGATGCGGGCGTTCTGGTCATGGCGACGGCCAGCCGCAAGACGAGTTTCTCGGCATGGCTGAACGCCTGGCTCTCTTCGAAGCGCGTCAGATCGTGCAACTGTGCCTCGGCGATCCCGGCCTTTCTGCCCACGGCAGAATGAAGGTCGATTCAGAAGGGGCAGCCGGCCAACATGGCCACCTTCAATTGCGCCAGTTCCTTGAGTGTGACCGGAATCAATTTTGCAGGGGCGCAAACAGCATCCATCCAGGTGGAGGCCAACAGGCCCGCCGTATCGTACGCCGCCAGGGTCTTGGATTTGGGAACCAGCCCGACGCGCTTTTTCAGCGCCCGGTAGACCAGTCTTGCGATCCATCCCGCTTCGGCCATCGTGATGCCCTTTATGCGGTCCATGTCTTTAGGATGCTTGAAGCGTGCCAACGGATCCGAAGGAACTCGGATTCGCGCGATGCTGCAGTATGCCAATTTACGGTTTCGGCGACATCGAGCGAAAATTGAAGCATGCCCGACGAACCCACATTGTCCCGAGTGCACTATGAATTAATCCGTGGTCTGGTCGAGCGGTCCGCCTGCCCGGCGAACTCCGAGTTGGCCGATCGACTGGGCGTGTCCACGGGCCGGGTTGAAGAACTCCTTGGCTGCCTCTCCGACATTCACGGAGTCGTGCTGCACCCTCATATTTGCGAACCGTGGATCGTCCATCCTTTCTCCGTGACACCGGCGATCAACTGGATTGAGGGCCGCCGGGGAGGCTGGTGGGCTCCGTGCGTCTGGTGTGCCCTGGGGGTGGCAGTGGTGGTTGGAGGCGAGGTGCGAATCCATACCCGGCTTGGCGGTGAGGCTGAACCGCTGACCATCCCGGTCATTGACGGCGAACCACCCGGATTCGACGAACTTTGGGTACACTTTGCGATTCCTCCGGCCAGAGCCTGGGAGAACGTGCACCAGCACTGCTCGATGGTGCTTCCGTTCCGCTCGCCGGAAGGGATTCACGAGTGGTGTAATCGGCATCGGCTCCCGCGCGGAGAGGGGCTCCCGTTGCGTCAAGTTGCGCGCCTGGCTCGACTCTGGTACGGATCCCACGGCGACCCTACCTGGCACAAATGGACCGTCGCCGAAGCGCAAAACATTTTCCGCCAAACAGGACTGCACTCGCAGTTCTGGGATCTCGGGCCGGGAATCGGCAGATTCTAACTAATCCGGATCCTTAGTCTTAGACGCCGCCCGTGAAAGAATCGCCCGCAAGCGGGCGAGGCAGGTGGAAGCACCTTGGCGGAACCGCCTGCCCACCTTTGCCGAAGGCCTGCTCCGCGAATGCGATAGAATATAGGGTCCAAATGGCTAAATCCCTAGAAGAATTGCAGGCCATCGCCAAACGCATCCGCCGCGAAATCATCGTGATGACCGGCGCGGCCAAGTCGGGCCACCCGGGCGGCTCGCTCTCGGCGGTCGAAATCGTGGTGGAGCTCTACTTCAACCGCATGCGCATCGACCCGCGGAACCCCAAGTGGCCCGATCGCGACCGCTTCATCCTCTCCAAAGGCCACGCCTGCCCGGTGCTCTACGCGGCTATGGCGGAGGCGGGGTACACGCCGCTCGACCAGTTGAATACCCTGCGCAAGCTCGGTTCCATTTACCAGGGGCATCCCGACATGCGGTTCATTCCCAGCCTGGAAGCCTCCACCGGATCGCTGGGCGAAGGGCTGTCGCTGGCCATCGGGATGGGGCTCGCGGCGCGGCTCGATGGACGCGGGTACCGCACCTACGTCATGCTCGGCGATGGCGAAAGCCAGGAAGGGCAAGTTTGGGAAGCTGCCATGTCCGCCGCGTTCCACAAGATCGATAACGTAGTCGCAATCGTGGACTACAACGGAATCCAGCTCGATGGCTTCGTGAAGGACATCATGGACGTCGCGCCGCTGGCGGATAAGTGGCGGGCCTTCGGCTGGCACACCCTGGAAATCAACGGCCACGATATCCCAGCCATCCAGCAAGCCCTCCAGCAGGCTGAAGCCACCAAGGGGAAACCTACCTGCATCGTGGCCCACACGGTGAAGGGCAAGGGCGTCTCGTTCATGGAGAACAACCCCAAGTTTCACGGCACGGCCCCCACCCCCGACGAAGTCAAACTGGCGCTACAGGAGCTCCAATAGACATGCCCGCAAAAACCAAATTCGAAGTGAAACTGGGACCCGCCACCCGTGAAGCCTTCGGCCGCGCGCTGGTGGAACTCGGGCGCGAAAACAAGGACATCGTGGTGTGCGACGCGGACCTTTCCAAGTCCACCATGACCACGTATTTCGCGAAGGAGTTTCCCGACCGGTTCATCTCCTGCGGCATCGCCGAGGCGAACATGACGGCGATCGGCGCGGGGCTGGCTTTGGCGGGCAAGATCCCGTTCGTCTCCAGCTTCTCGGCCTTCGCCATCAACAAGGGCTTCGAACAGCTTCGCTGCTCGGTGGCGTATCCCAAAGTCAACCTGAAAGTGGTGGGGACGCATAGCGGCATCTCGATCGGCGAAGACGGGCCCTCGCAGATGAGCGTGGAAGAGATCGGACTGGCCTGCTCACTGGCCGGCTTCGTGGTGATCGCGCCGGCGGATGAGGCGTCCACCAAGGCGCTGGTCCGCGCCGCCGCGGCCTACGTGGGCCCGGTCTTCATTCGCACCGGGCGGCCCAAGTGCCCCATCGTCTACAACGGCGACCAGAAGTTCGAGATCGGAAAGGCCATCGAGCTGGTAGCAGGGTCCGGCGTCACCATCATCGCCAGCGGTCTTTTGGTGGCCCAGGCGATCCTGGCATCGGAGACGTTGGAAGCGGAAGGCATTTCGGCGCGCGTGATCGACATGCACACCGCCAAGCCCATCGATCGCGAGGCCATCCAGCGTGCCGCCGTCGAGACCGGTGCCATCGTGGTGGCCGAGGAACACCTGGTGGATGGCGGGCTCGGCGTGCGCGTGGCGCAGGTGGTAGCCGAAACCCATCCATGCCCCATGGAGTTCGTGGGCATCCACGATACCTATGCCGAATCGGGTCAGCCCGACGAGCTGATGGACAAATACGGGCTCATGGCCCGCGACGTGGCGGCAGCCGCCCGCAAGGTGGTCGCGCGCAAGCGCTAGCCAGGCTCATGTCAGACGCCGGCCTGTCCGAAGCATTTCTGTCGCAGAGCCCGGCCTGTTACTGGATTGTAGATACGGACCAGGCGTTCCGGCATATTTATGGCGACACCTCCTCGCTGCTCGGCAAGTCGGCTGCGGAGTTGGCGGGCCGCCCGGTCGCCGAGGCCCTGGAACCTGAGTTAGCCAAGGCCTGGAGAGACCGTTTCGCGCGGGCCTTCGGAGGAGAGACCCTTACCTTGCGCGAGCGGCGCGGCAATGTCATCTGGAATATTTCCGTCTTTCCGATCCGGCTGGAAGGTGAGACGCGCTTTGCCGGCGTGGCCGGGCGCGAGACCACTTCCTGGAGCAAGGCCGAGCAGGAACTGCGCCACACGGTATTGGGGGCCCTGAAGGCTCAGGAGTTCGAGCGCAACATGGTTTCCAGGTTCCTGCACGACTCGGTGGGCCAAAACCTCACCGCGCTGGGCCTGCAGCTCGACCTCATTCGCATGGACCTGGAGAGCGTCTCCCCGGAAACCTGCGGCCGGATCGCCGAGATCCAGAAGCTTCTGGAAGAGATGATGGAGGAAGTGCGGGAGTACAGCTATGAACTGAACCCTTCCACCGTGGAGCGGGCCGGCCTGCGTTCCGCCCTCGATCGCCTGGCAGCGCGGATCCGCGAGCGTTTCACCGGGTCGCTGCGCCTGAATGTGGATCCCTCTCTGAAGCTGGATAAGAAGATTGCCGCGGCCCTGTACCAGATCGCCCAGGAGGCCGTGGAGAACGCCGTGCAACATTCCAGTTGCTCTGCAATTGAAATCGCGGTAAAGTCCTCACGTACTGGTACTTTTCTGGAAGTGCGGGATAACGGAAAGGGATTCGATCCCGCCGATCTTCTGGGGGGGGGCCGGGGACTTGGGTTGTTGAGCATGGAGCACTACGCCGCGCAAGCCGGATTGGACCTGGCCATCACCAGCACTCGAGAGACGGGAACCACCGTACGGGCAGCGGCCCTGGGAATCTGAGGATCAACGAATGCCGTTCGACATTGTTCTTGTCGATGATCATAAGCTGGTGCGAGACGGAGTCAAGACGATTCTGGAGCGCGGCGCGGAGTTTCGCGTGGTGGGCGAAGCGGACAACGGCTCCGACGCCGTAGCTCTGTGCAAGAAGACCGGCCCCGATATCGTCCTCATGGATATAGGACTGCCCGGCATGAATGGCGTGGAGGCCACTACCGAACTGTTGCGTCACTGCCCTGGTATCAAAGTGGTGATCCTCTCGATGTACGATGACGAGAATTCGGTAGTCACCGCGATACGCTCCGGGGCGCGCGCCTTCGTGCTCAAGAAAGCGTCGTCCAGCGAACTGCTGGACGCCCTGCGCACGGTGGCGCGCGGCGGCTCCTATTTGAGCTCGCAGGTATCGGACCGTCTCTTGTCCCGCATCCAGCGCGGCGATCTGGAGACGCACAACCGCAGCCCGCTCGAATCGCTTTCGCCCCGCGAGCTACAGGTGCTGCGGCTGGTGGCCGAAGGCAAGACCAGCAAGGACATCGCGGTCATGCTCGACCTGGGCCTGCAGACCGTGCGGAGTTATCGCAAGACCATGATGAAGAAGCTCGGGGTGAACAACGTGGCCGGCCTGACGCAACTGGCGCTGGCTGCCGGCATCACTCATTGGAACAAACCCGATGCAAACTCCGTGGGGTGATTTCACAGTTTCAGACGCGCACACGCACCTCTTTTCGCGACGGTTCTTCGAATCGCTGGCCGCGCAATGCGTCAAGAGCGTCGAAGACGTGGCCGACACACTGGGCTGGCAATTACCGCCGGAAGACCCGGCCGAACTGGCGCGCGCCTGGGACGCGGAGTTGGCCGGGTACGGCGTTTCCCGCGCGGCGCTGATCGCCAGCGTTCCCGGCGATGAGGCCTCGGTCGCCTCCGCCCTGGCGGCGTACCCGGGTCGATTCCTGGCATTTGCCATGGTCAACCCGCTGACGGAGAAGGCCGCGGTGCCCCCCGGTCTCCATGCCATATGCCTCTTCCCGGCCATGCACCGGTACTCGCTGCACGATCCGCGCGTGCAGCCGCTGCTCGAACAGGCGGCGGTGCAACACTGCGCGGTATTCGTTCACTGCGGAGTGCTCACCGTGGGGGTCCGCGGGAAACTGGGGATTCCGTCGCCTTTCGACATGCGCTTTTCGAACCCGCTGGACCTGCACTCCATTGCGCTGCGGTATCCACGGACGCGATTCATCATTCCGCACTTCGGCGCGGGGTACCTGCGCGAAGCGCTGATGCTGGCCGACCTCTGCCCCAACGTGCATCTCGACACTTCCAGCAGCAATTCGTGGCTGCGCTACGAAGGGCTGGACCTGAAGACCGTTTTCCGCCGGGCCCTGGATGTGATGGGCGCGGAGCGGCTGCTCTTCGGCACGGATTCCTCGTTTTTTCCGCGGGGCTGGAACTATGACATTTTCGAAACGCAAACCTGTGCGCTTCTGGATTTGGGCATTAGCAGCTCCGACGCTCGCCTGATTCTGGGCGAGAACCTGGAGCGAGTGTTTCCACAAACTTGAGAGTCGAAGCCGCTGGGAAGCACTAGTTTTGTCATGCGAATCAGGATTCGCTTCCCGCTGCGACATCCATTTTTTCCTGACTGGGCGGCAACCCCTGCCAGACTAGCCGGAGGCGAGTGCCTCGCGCTCTCGGGTAGCTACCAGGAACTGGCCCGCGCGGCGACCGCCGGCTTACGGCCTTCGCGCGCCGTCTTCGTCATGCACACCCCGGACAGTCCATTCCTCGGCGATCGCCAGCGTGACGCCCTGTGGGAGATGTTCCAGGTCCCGGTATTCGCCCTGCTGTTGGATGGCGAGGGTCGGCTGGTGGGCTACGAGTGCGAGGCCCACGAAGGACTGCACATCGGGGCGAGCTGCCCGGAGGGTTCGGCGCAGCAACCGATTTTCGGCACCGAGGATTCGGTATTGGGATATCGCATCCCGTGGGACCGGTTCGTCCTGGAGTCGGCGCCCTGCGAGTGCGGGCGTCCGGGGCAGCGGTTAGTCTACTCCGCCGAGGGGGTTGCCAAGCCCATGCGGGTGTGCGCTCCCAGCGTGGAGGAGCGGCAGGAACAGCTTGTGGGGTAGGCGCGGCTTCTCACTGCCCGGCGAGTCGAGGGATGTAGAATAGAGCTGTGCCGGAGCTCAGCCGGTTCTTCGGGATTGTTATTCGCATGTTTGCCGAGCCGGGCTCGCCGCATCACAGCGCTCACTTCCACGCATATTATCAAGGCGAAGTCGGGATCTTCAGCATTGATCCTGTCGAACTGATCGGCGGTTCCTTACCGAGGAGGCAGAGACGGCTGGTGGAAGCGTGGGGGGAGTTACATCAAGCTGAGTTGCGGGTGGATTGGGAGCGGCTACAACAGGGGCAGAGCCCCGCACCCATCGAGCCATTGAAGTAGGTGGTTATGAGTCATCCGATTTATCGAGTCCGGTCCTTCGAGATCGTTGCTCCGTACACCATCCGTGTTGGTTTTGACGACAATACGGAACAAACCATCAATTTTCGACCGGTTCTTGCAGGCGAACTGTACGGCCCGTTGCGCAACCTCGAACTGTTCAATCAGGTACGCATTGATCCTGAGGTCGAGACGCTGGTGTGGCCGAACGGAGCGGATTTCGATCCGGCTACCTTACACGAATGGCCGGCCAATGAGCAGGCGTTCAGAGAACTTGCGCGCCGATGGGAAGCCGTTGAAGCATGAACGGCAGGGCTCGCGGCGGCTTAGGAAAGGGCCGCCTGCAAGCCGTCCTCGACAGCCGGATTGTCAGACCACCACGCGCAGACCGAGGTGCCTGGCCAACGGATCAAAATCCCGGTCGTTGTGCAGCAGGTCATAACCGCTCTCGATGCAGCGGGTTGCAATGACCGTATCGATGGTCTTGCGGACCGTCACGCCGAGCCTGCGCAGCGCGCGGAAATTCTTCGCCGCCTGAATCGCGATTTCCCGTCCGCCCAAGTCCACTACCTTCAGCGAAGTCAGCATTTTCCGGGCGACATGGAAGTCTCGTTCGGTATCGAAGCCTTGCAGGACCTCAGTCAAAATCAAGTCACCGATCGCCAATGGCTCGTGGCCAAGCAGACTGTCGAGTTTCTCTGTCTGAGCCGTGATCGTCCCCTGAAAGTAGTCGATCCACACGCTGGAGTCGACCAGGATCAACGGTCGGTCCTCATCGCGTTCAAATCACCCTGCCAGTTCAGCTTGCCGCGGAGCCGACGGATCTTCGCCTGACTGCTCAGCCGTAGCAAGGTCCGCAGCGCCTCTTCCACGGCCTCGCGCTTGGTCTTCAGGCCCGTTGCGCGAAGCGTGTCCCGCATCAGCTTGTCGTCAATCACAATGTTCGTCCGCATCGATGTGTATCTCTATTAATAATTATACACATTTCGGACGTGAATCGCCGGCCTCCGAGGGGTCTTGACAACGGCCCTCGGCCTTGCCTTCACTCGTAGCGCAAGGCAACCATCGGATCCACCCGTGTGGCCCGGCGCGCCGGGAGATAGCTGGCCGCGAGGGCAACCAATGCGAACAGCAGCGGGCCGCACACGAAGGTCATCGGGTCGGTAGTCGAGACGCGATACAGCATGCTGCCCAGCAAGCGCGTGAGCGCCAGCGAGACGGCCAGTCCGATCGCGATTCCGCCTGCGGCCAGCAGCAGGCCCTGCCGCAACACCAGCCGCAGAATATCGGCCCGCTCGGCGCCGAGAGCGATGCGGATTCCCATCTCCTGGGTGCGCTCGGATACGGAATAGGCAATCACTCCGTAGATCCCCACGATTGCCAGCAGCAGGGCTGTGCCGGAGAGCGCTCCCAGCAGGGAGGTGGTGAAGCGAGGCTGGGCAGCGGCGGTCTCCAGAATTTCGTCCATGGTATGGACCGAGGTCACAGGTTGATCGCGGTCGAGCGCCAGCACCCGGCTGCGGACGGCGGCGACGAAGGTGCTCGGGGCGCCCGCCGTACGGACTACCAGGTGCATGGAGGGCCATGGCAACTGCGCGAAGGGAAGATAGATCTCGGGTTGGACGTCGGCCGCGACATTCACGTTACGCACGTCGCCCAGCACCCCCACCACCTCGCACGGCTGAACCATCCGGCCCACGAGAATGTGCTTGCCGACGGGATTTTCGCGCGGCCAGAAACGGCGCATCGCGGTGTCGTTCACCATCACCACGCGCGGCGCCTGCGCATCGTCGCCCGCGAGGAACTCGCGCCCGCGCACGAGCGGGATCCGCATGGTGGCGACGTAGCCGGGGCTGATGGTCTGGATGTTGAACATGGGGCGTTCCATCAGAGGGACCTGCGGCTGTCCCTCCGGAAGGGCGGGCGAGAAGCGGATGGGATTGACGGGCAGCGCGGAGGATTCGGCCGCGGCCACCACGCCTGGCACGGTCCGTACCGATTTGACCAGCTCGTCGTAAAATGCCGTCATCTTCCCGGCCCCCGCGTAGCGCGCGGGCGGGAGCGAGATCTTCATGGTGAGGAGGTGGCGCGGATCGAAGCCCGGGGTGGCGCCGCGGAGTTGCGCGAAGTTACGGATCAGCAGGCCGGCCCGATCAACAGAACCAGCGACAGGGCTACCTGCGAGACTACCAGCAGGTTGCGCAGCGCATGGCGCCGGCGGCCGGATGTGGCGCCGCGGCCTTCGGATCGCAGGTCGGTGTTCAGGTCCGGCCGCGAGATCTGCAGGGCGGGCGCCAGTCCAAACAGGATCCCGGCGACGATGGATACTGCCACCGTGAACAACAGCACGTAGCCATCGGTATGAATCTCGGAGGTGCGCGGCAGGCTGTCCTCGGCCAGGGAGGCCAGCACTCGCGTGCCCCACGAGCTGAGAACCGCGCCCAGCGCTCCGCCCAGCAGGGCCAGCATCAGGCTTTCCGTCAAGAGTTGCCGGATGAGCTCCGTGCGGCTGGCGCCCATGGCCGTCCGCACGGCGATCTCCCGTTTGCGGCCCAGCGCGCGGGACAGCAGCAGGCTGGCCACGTTGGCGCAGGCGATCACGAGCACCAGCGACACGGCTCCAAACAGGATCAGCACGGCAGTGCGGACATTGGAGACTAACTCGTCACGCAGGTTGCCGACCGCCACAGCCATGGCGGGATCCGCATCGGGGAGCGTGGGGTTATCCGCGCGATAGGCGGCGCTGAGGGCGTTCACTTCCGCCTGGGCCTGCCCGATCTCGACACCCGTCTCGAGCCGCGCAACGGCGCCCAGAAATCCGGAGCCGCCACGGACCTGTTGCGGCGTGATGATGTTGAGGTCGAAGACGCGGGGCGCGATGATCTCGACCGCGGAGCCGAGAAAACCGAAGCGGAAATCCGGCGGCAGGACGCCGATGATAGTGCAGTCTTTGGCGTCGAGCGTCAGGTGCTGGCCCACGGCGGATGGATTCCGGGCGAAGACGCGGGTCCACAGCGCATTGCTGATGAGCACAACCGGATCGCCGCCCGGCTGGTCCTCTTCGGGGCGGAAGGCGCGCCCGAGGGCCGGAGGAACGCCGAGAGTCTCGAAGAAGTTCCAGGAGACACGCGCCGAGGAGAGCTGTTCGGGGTCGCCGCGGCCGGAGAGATTGAACACCTCGTTAGTGAAGCCGGCTACGCTCGAAAACGAGCGGCTCTGCTGTTGGATGAAGGTGACGCGGGGGAACGTCAGCGGGCCGCCGCGAGTCCCGGCGACCTTTTTCTCCGCCGAGAGCAGCACCAGGCGATCGGGCTGCGGATAGGGCAACGGACGGAGCAGAAGGGCGTTGGCGACGCTGAAGATGGCCGTGTTGGCCCCGATCCCCAGGGCCAGCGTTACGACCGCCACGGCGGTAAACGCGGGGCTCTTGGAGATCACGCGGATGGCGTAGCGCGCGTCCTGGGAGAAGGTGGCCATAGAATCATGGTGACATAGGCGGGCCGAATGACGCGGTCCGGGCTGGCAGCCTTATTGGTTGGCGAACGTGACTTCTACGGTCTTGATCTCGTACGGCGCGGTGGGCATCACCAGCTCGCGGCCGGACGATGAAATGGTGACAGGCTGGCCGCGCTTCTCCATCAGGTTCGTTTCCACGGCCGAGGAGGCTTTGCGGGGCAATTGCAGCCGCACCTCGGTCGCCTTGCCCTCGAATTCGTAGAAGCGGAAGATTAGCCCGTCGTCGTCCTCCGCCTTCTTCAGGACGGTGAGGATCACGTTGCCGGGATCGATCCGCGAGAAGCCCATCCTGGCCTTCCAGGGTCCGGCGTGAGGCTGCGACATTACGGGGATCAGAGGGTAATTCAGCTCGTAGCCCTGGCGCATAGTGTTGCCCGCCTTCCAGCCGCCGGCGTGCGCGTAGAGAGAGTAGGTGAATTCGTGGAAGCCCTGGTCGGCGATCTGGTTGTCGGGAGCCGGCATCGCGGGCGAGCGCAGCAGCGAGAGGCGAATCACGTTGTCTTTGGCATCGTATCCGTACTTGCTGGCGTTCAGCAGGCTGAAGCCCTGGGTGGCATTCGAAAGGTCGCCCCAACGCAATGCCGGGACCTCGAACATCCCCTGCTCCTCGGGCGTATTGCGCGTGGTGGGGCGCTCGATCGAGCCGTAGGGAATCTCGAAGGCCGCCTTGTCGCTGGCGACGTTCACCGGGAATCCGGCTTTCAGGAGCACATGCTGCTCGTGCCAATCCACCTGGGTGTTCACGTCGATGCGGGGCACGCCGGAATAGACGGTGATGTCCTGCCGGATGGTGGAATCCGGACCCTCTCTGCGGGTGGGCGCATGGAACGTGTGCTGGATTCGGACCACGGCGCGCTCGGGACCGCTCTCGATCACGCCAACCGAGCGCGGTTGCTTCAGATCCCAAACGTCCTCGTCGAAGCGGATTTCCCAGGCATCCTGGGTGCGCGGCACGTCCTTGAAGGCCTGCAGCAGGTTGCCGCAACCTCCGGGCGCCACAGCTTCCTGGCCATCGACTTTGTTGACCAGGCTCGAGACGCAGCCGGTGCGCGAGTCGATCTTGAGGCGGAAGAATTCGTTCTCGATATTGGCGCCATCGATCTTAAGAGCCGAGGCCGGCGGCCGCGGATTGGCAACCGGTACCAGGTGGATCACCTCGAAGCCCAGCGCAGGCACTCCCTTCACCATGACATCGAGCGTGACTCTGCGAGCGGCCGCGGCGCTCGCTTCCTTCGCGACCACCTGCGAGAGCAGCGGCTGCCCGGCGGAATCGCGAGCTTCCAGATGCTGGCCCGCGGGAGGCTGGACGGTCTCAATCTGCACCGGACCAGTTCGATCCCAGGAGAGCGGATTGTACACCACCACGGGGACGCCCTCGCCGCGGGTATCGATGAGCCCGCTGAGAGAATCCAAAGCGCCGTCTAAGATCTTCTGGCTCCGCAGCGAGGCGTCGGTGAGGTTGCGCTCGGCGTCCACATAATTGATGCCGATGCCGGAGCCGGGCATGATGTCGTGGAAATGATCGAACAGGACGCGCTTCCAGATGTCTTCGAAGTCGCCGTTGGAGTAGGGGCGATTGGCCGTGAGAAAGGAGAGCGCCGCGAACTTTTCGGCGTTTTGCAGCAGCTCTTCGTTCTGGCGGATGAGCTTCTTGGCCTCGGATTGCGTGGTGTAGCAGCCGCGATGATAGGCCAAGTAGAGCTCGTTGTTCCACACCGGCGGCTTCAGGGTGCCCGCGGCGATGGCCTTCTCGGCGTCGTCGAAGAAGGAGCGGGCGGTGCTGAACCGGATCTTGGGAAACACCACCGCGGGGTCTTGGAGGCGGACGGCTTCATCCACCATCTGGCGGGTGGGACCGCCGCCATGATCGCCCACGCCGTAGAGATGCATGATCTCGGGAAAGCCCGTGCTGGGGACGTAATCGGCGATGTCCTGCGACAGGCTCGGCGCGCTGATGCCGCCGTTGTAGCCGTGCGGGAAATAGGTGAGGACGCGGCTGCCATCGGGCGATTGCCACCAGAAGAGCTTGTACGGGAAAGTGAACGTCTGGCGCCACGAGGATTCCTGCGAGTTCCACGACATCTTCTGCGTTACGAACGTGTCGAAGCCGGACTTCTTGTAGATCTGCGGGAGTTGCCAGGTGTAGCCGAACGAATCGGGATTCCAGCCGATGTTCACGTCCACGTTGAAATAGCGTTGAAACCAGCGCTTGCCAACGAGCAACTGGCGGACCAGGCCTTCGCCATCGGGCATGTTGAGGTCGGGCTCGACCCACATGCCACCCACCAACTCCCAGCGGCCTTCCTTGACGCGCTGTTGGATCTCGCGGAAGATGGCGGGATATTTTTCCTGCAGCCAGGCGAAATCCTGCACGCTGGATTGCGCGTAGGTGAAATCGGGATACTCTTTCATGAGCTGCAAGGCGGTGGTAAAGGTGTCTTTGACTACCTCGACGGTTTCGGTCCAGGGCCAGAGCCAGGCCATGTCGATGTGCGCGTTGCCGACGACGCGAACGGTGAACTGCTTCATCCAGTCGTTGACCGGCCGGAGGGCGCGGCCGGCGGCTTCGAGCGAGCGCGTGAAAGCCTGCTGGTCGCCGCGATCGAGGGCGGCGAGATCGATGGCTTTGACCGCGTCGTCGAGTTGCTGCCGGTGCTCCGCCTGGCCGCTGGGGAAGCCGCCGAGCACGTTTGCCGCGACCAGGATCTCGTTGCGCAGCACGCCGGGGTCGGGCTGGCCGGGGTAGTCGATCAGCAACTGCGCGCCCTGAAAGCGGCCGCTCTCCGCGTGGTAGGGAACCTTGACGGCGACTACGATCTTCTGCCCGGGGACGGCCTTTTCGGCGATCAGGATGGGATCGAGCGTGCGGCCATCGCCCTGCGCCACCAGGCCGCCATTGAAGAAGACGCGGCCGTCGTTGGAAAAGCGCACTTGCAGGCGGATGCGCGCGCCGTGGATGTCGCGACCTCCCGCGGTCTGGGGGATCTCGATGGTGGCGCGATACCAGGCGTCGCCGGCCGCCGCGGTTGCGCCTCGGCCACCCCGCCCGGCGGAGAGAGTGACGGGCGTCCAGGTGGAATCGTCCAGGGCCGGATCTTCGCCGTGGGGGATAGCGGCGTGCGAGCGCCACTGGAGCAGGGGCTGGGTAGTCATGGCCTCCAGGCGGCTGAGCGTGGTGGCATAGGGTTCGGAACGCTGGGTGCGGGGCTGCGCCCGCAACGCGGCGGCCGCCAAAAGGAGGCAGAGGGCTGCTCTTGGAAATGGCATAGCGCGCTCGTGTGGTAACGGTATGCTAGCATGGACCGCCGACCGCCGTCGCAGGTGCAGCGGGAGCGTAAATGAATTCGGGATGCTGCCCAAATGACGATGGCGGGCGAAGGGGGGCCGGGCCACAAGACGTTGGCAGGTAGAGTCGAGGTTGGGCGCAGGTACTGACGTTGAAACGCCGCCCTGTTTCCCAACCCCGCTCATCAAACCGGACGTGCCGATTTCCGGCATCCGGCTTTCCGACTGGCTTCGTCGCAGACTCACGAACCGGCCTCACGTAACGGACCCCGGAGACGGAACACCCCTAATTCTCCAAA
>JAIQFL010000031.1 GCA_020073365.1 Terriglobia bacterium
GCCCTTGATCCCGGCCTTCTGCGGATAATGCCCGTCCACGGTGGGGTTTTGCAGCGGAATCCAGATGCGGTTGAAGGAATAGCTGAATTGGTTCACCAGGGTGGGGGAGATGGTGAAGGTATCGTGCAACTGCGCCATTTTGACGTCCTCCTCCACGATGCGGCCTTGCGTGTAAGGCTCGGGCAGCACGCCGGCGGCTGCCGTTTGGGCGAGGCTGCCGGTGAAATTGGTGGCGTAACTCCCCGCGGCGAAGAACCCCGACAGCCGATTCCGGTCGGACAGGTTGGCATCCACCTTGGCGGTGCCATTCCACGTGCTCAGTTGGACGGGCAGGCTGGGCGTGTAGTTGTTCACGATGTTCGCATTCGTGGGAGCGGGAAGATAGGACGCCAGCGACTGCGCGATCGGAGAGATGCGGTTGGTGGGGATGATGTTTCCAGGGAACACCGTCCGCGTACAGACTGCGCCAACGCAAGACTGGCTCGCCGGATCGTAAATCAACTGCGCGGCCGGAAGCTCGCTGAAATTACCCGTCCGTTGGGCGACCGTAGGGATCGATTGCAGGGTGGGGTTCAACAATCCTGAGTGGTATTTATACCCATCGTAGTTGGTAAAGAAGAAGAGCTTGTTCTTCTTGATAGGGCCCCCGATGAGCCCGCCGTATTCGTTCTGGTGCTCGATGGGTCTGGCCGCGGGGAAGAAGCCGCGCGCATCCAGGTCGGTGTTGCGGAAGTATTCGAAGGCCGCGCCATGGAACGCGTTGGTTCCCGATTTCAAAACGAAGTTTGAGACGCCCTGTCCTTCGTATTGGGCTTTGGCGCCGTTGGTCTCGACCTGGAACTGCTCCACCGCATCCACCGAGACGGCAAACGCCAGATAGCGGGTGTCGCCTTGCGTCCCGGCGCTGGTCAGGGGAAGCCCCTCGAGATACATTTCGTTCTGATAGGTCTGGCCGCCGTTGAACGCGGCAGTAGTGGGGCCAGCAGCCTGCGTGCTGGCGTTATTGACGCCGGGCACCAGGGCGATGAACTGCGTGGGATCCCTGGGGACTCCGTTCATGGACAGAGGCAGCGCCGCATAGATGTTGTTCTCCATGGACGCGCCGAGCGTGGCATCGTCGGTATGCAGCATGGGCGGCGCGCCTTCCACGGTAATGGTCTGAGTGGCCGTTCCCAGTTGCAACTTGGGATTCAATCCGATGGTTCCCAGAGCGATAACGACCAGGTGCTGCTGGGTGAGGGTTTGAAAACCGGCCGCCTTGACCGTGACGCTATACTCACCCGGTTGGAGCGGAGTCAGCACGAAGAATCCCGCATCGGTCGTCTGGCGAGTGGTTTCGACTCCCGTTTCCACGTTTGTCGCGGTGACCGACGCGCCGGCCACGACGGCTCCCGAAGGATCGGTCACCGTTCCTTGAATCGTTCCATTGCCGCCTACTTGGGCAGTCGCAGCCGCGACGCCCAGGAGCGCCGCAAACAAGCAATCGATAACTCGCATGGTTATGCTCCCTATTCCCGTATGGCCAACCAACCTGTTGTGCGAACTCAGGACCGGCGTACGTGCCGAGCCACGCACATCGGCTCCCGGCCGCCTTACGCGCTCCGTACCGGATTTGGAAGTTCGGCCGTACGCCGGACTGGACCACTTTTTCCAGGTTGGTGAGAACCCTGAATCCAGATGCTTCGGCACCAGTATGAGACTTTCCGCACCATCGCCGAGGCAGATTCGAGACAGCGGCCCTCGTTTACCACCACAAAACCAGGCAATGGCCTCCGGGCTGGCTGTATTCATCTTGTTTTCAGTTGAATGCGGTCGATATGGCTCCATAGGCGGGCGAATCCACGAGTGTCCCGTGTGGGACCTTGGTTATGCATAGCGAAACGTGAATGGCGGACGCTGTGTTTCGTCCTGGGTATCGCCAAGGCGCCCGCCGGCAAATCCTCACTTCCGTACAGGGCGGCTGAAGAATATGAGGCTGGGGGCATCCGAGCGCGCGGCTACAATATCGGGGAAGCCATCGCCATCCAGGTCCGCGGCGGCGAGGCCATAGATAGCTCCCTTGTTATCGCCGAAGGGAACGCGGGTGTATTTGTGGCCGGAACCATCGTTGAAGTAGATTGCTCCGGGGGCTTCCACGTACCCTACTATGATTTCCGGTTTGCCATCCTTATTCAGGTCCGCGGCGAGCATGGAGTATGGCAATGCGTCCCGCCCGGCGATCTCGACGCCCGGTCCGAAGCCGCCCTTGCCATTGTTGAAGTACACATACAAACCCTCGCCCTCGTGGCACGCCGCGATATCCAGATGGCCATCGCCATCGAAATCGGCAACGGCGATGGCCCGCGTGGAAGATTGTTTGGGACCGAAGGGCAGCTTGCGCGGGAAGTTCCCTTTGCCGTCATTGAGGTAAACCACACTCTGGCAGGCGTCGCGGCACGCGACCACCAGGTCTTGGGAGCCGTCGCCGTCCATATCGCCCGCAAGAATGGTGGCCGAAGTTTCCGGGCCGAGGGGCCGGCACGTGAAGTGGGCTTTGCCGTCGTTGAAGCAGACATAACTCGGCCCGGGACGGTTGGCCACCGCGATATCGGGAGACTTGTCGCCGTTGAGATCCGCCAGCACTACATTGCGCGTGGGCCAATGGGGATCGCCGAAGGTTCCGGCCAAGGTAAAGCGACCCTTGCCATCGTTCAGCAGCACGACTTTTGGATCTGGGCGGTCGTTGCTGATGACCATGTCCAGGGCGCCGTCGCCATTCAGATCGGCGAGCGGGGCCGAGTAGCTGCGATCGGGCTTATTGGGGAGCGGTGGACCGGGTCTGAAGTGGCCCTTGCCGTCTCCGAAGAGCACCACGTCGGGCAGAGGCCAATGACGCTGGCGAGGACGATGTCGAGAAAACCATCTCCGTTGAGGTCCCCCAGGCTCACGTTCGCCGTGGTTTCCGAAACGGTTTCGAGTGGGACGGATTCCTCAAACGAGCGCATCGCTGCGGCAAACAACAGGAGCACGGCCGGCAGGAGTGCAGCAAGAGCGAGCGTGGGCCTTAGGAAAGCGCGCATGGGGAGTTCAAACCTCCTTTGCTGGAGACGATGATATCAATTCGGCCGGCCACCACATCGCGGCCGGGGGCGCCCGGGGGCGCCGGGGGCGCCTGTAAGCTTCTATTTAAGAGTGAAATGTCCTATAATTATGCCGGGTGGCTCCTGGCACGGGACGCACGAGTGGCTGAGGCGCCGCCAGCGGGAAGGAGGTTTGCATGTCCGCAAAAGTACTCCTGATCGATGACGATGAAGACTTCCGGGCCTCCGTGAGATCTCTTCTCGAGAGTCACGGCTACGGAGTGCTCGAAGCCGCCTCCGGACACGAAGGCTTGCGAATGATCATAGAACACAAACCGGATGCCGTCATGGTGGACATCATGATGGAGACATCCGTGGAGGGGTACGGCGTCACCCACGCGCTCAAATACCTGGACGAATACGCGGAGTATCGCCAGATCCCTGTGATCATGGTCTCTTCCATTGAGGAGAGCCCGGATGAGCGCTTCCCGATGTCGCCCGAGGCCGAAATGATTCGGCCCGACAGATACCTCACCAAGCCCCTCGATATTCCCAGATTCCTCGAAGTTCTGGAGAGGACCGTGGGGGTGAGCAAAGGTGCCGCGATCTGAGATCGCCGGCATGCTTGCCGGATGGTTCGGTAGAAGGTGCGATGGGTGAAGCTGCTGTGCCGGAGACGGTGGTAGTCATCGACGATGACTACGCGATGCGGCTCTCATGCTGCAAGATCCTGTCGAAGATGGGCTTCCCCGTCGAGGCCTTCGAGGACGGGATCCGCGGCCTGGAAGGCGTCGGGCGGTTGAAGCCGGGTCTGATCGTGGTCGATCTCAAGATGCCGGGGATCAGCGGCATCGAAGTGATTTCCCGCGTCCACGAGATCGATCCCCAGATCACCATTGTGGTCATTACGGGGTACGCTACCATCGACACCGCGGTCGAGGCGATGAAAAGCGGGGCCTATGATTTTCTGCCCAAGCCGTTCTCCCCGGACGAGCTGCGATTGATTGTCAACCGGGGGTTGGAGCGGCGGCGGCTCTGGCTCGAATCCCAGCGGTACGAGATCGAGCGCGCGCTGCTCAAACGGCGCTTCGTCACCTTCGTTTCCCATCAGCTCCGGACGCCGCTGGTGGCGATTCATCAATACCTGGATGTGCTGAAGCACCTTGGCGATAGCGGGGAGGTGGCGGCCAAGAGACAGGAATGGATCGATCGTTGCCTCACGCGGACCGCAGAACTACAGAGCCTGATTGCCGACTGGCTGACGCTTGCCAGAGTCGAGGGCGGCACGCTCATGAAGGAGCGGATCGAGGTCGACCTCGGGCAACTGCTTCCCGGCATTCTGAAGACCTACGAGGAGATGGCCGCGGGCGAGGGGGTCTCGCTCCACGCCGCCCTTCCCGAAGCGCCCCTCACGGTGGGTGGCGATTGGAGCTGTCTGACAGTCTTGTTCGACAATCTGATCACGAACGGCATCAAGTACAACCGGCCTGGCGGCAAGGTCACGGTATCGGGCTGGCGGTCGGATGGCGAGGTGGTGGTTACCGTCGCCGACACCGGCGCCGGCATACCGGAGAAGTACCGGCCGTTTCTGTTCGACGAGTTCTTCCGCATCAAGGACGACGGCGCCAAGAAGACCACGGGGACCGGGCTCGGGTTGCATATCTCGAAGAAGATCGTTTCCGAAATGGGCGGCAGCCTGGATTTCGAAAGCCAACCTGGAGCCGGATCCACCTTTCGCGTGCGTTTGCCCGCGTGGCACGAAACCGGCGGCGCGAATGCGGGGAGTTCACAATGACATCGGTAGAAAAGCGAATCCTGATTGTGGACGACGACAGGGATTTTGTCGAAGCCATCGCGTCGTTCCTGGGGGCTCACGGCTTCACCGTCCTGAAAGCTTACAACGGCAGGGACGGAGTGAAACTCGCACGAATGGAGCGGCCCGATCTCATTCTCATGGACATCATGATGGATGAACGGACAGAAGGGTTCTTCACGATTCAGGAAATGCGCCGCCAGGAGGACCTGAAGGGTGTGCCGATATTCGTGCTCAGCTCGCTCAACGCGCAAATGCCGGACTTCGGGAACCCGCCGGACAGCGCCTGGCTGGCGTACGATGAGTTCCTCTCCAAACCGGTGGACATGGCTCAGTTGGTGGAAAAGATCCGCCAGCGAATCGGACAGCCGGCATGAAGAAGCATGATGCAGTTTAGTTCTCGAACGCGGCGGCTTTCGCTCAAGGCAAGGCTGATCTGGAGCTACCTGGTAGTTCTGGGGGCCGGCGGCCTGGTCACCTCATTCGTCGGCTCCTGGATCGTGAGCACGACCATCATGATGCAGGCGCGGCGGGCGGTCGACCACGATTTCGCCACGGCGAAGACGGTCTACGAACAGCAGCTTCAGGCCCTCCGGCTGCCGGTTCAAGTGGCCGCGTCCGGCACCACGATCCAGGGCTACCTCCAGACCGGCGACCAGGCGGCTCTGTACGCCTATCTGCGAGGCATTCACCGGGATGCCGGCTTCGATTTCCTCAGCCTTACGGATGCCAGCGGACGGGTTGTTTTGCGTGTGTCCCGGCCAGGCTCTAGCGGCGGCGATGGATCGGCGATCGCGGTGGTGAAGGCGGCGCTCGCCGGCAAGGTGGCTGCTGCCACCGAGGTGCTTTCCGCTGCCCAACTTGCCGACGAAGATCCCAGCCTGCCGGCCCGCGCCCGTATCCAAACGGGGAACGGGGAAGTGAGCGAAGGCATGACGCTGATCGCGGCCGCGCCCGTGGAGGGACCGGGTGCCAACGTTCTGGGCGTCCTCTATGGCGGCCTTCTTCTGAACGGAAACTCCGCCATCGTCGACCGCGTCTGGACGATCCTGTTTCGCGGCGACCGCTTCAAGGTCGCGGATACCGGCTCCGTCACCATCTTCCGGAACGGATACCGGATCGCGACCAACGTCCAGACCGTGGCTGGAGAGCGGGCGGTGGGCACGGAGGCATCCGCCGAGGTGCGCGACGCAGTGCTGCAGCGCGGCGAACTGTGGCGGGGCCGGGCCTTCGTCGTGAAGGGCTGGTACATCAGCGAATACGATCCGGTTCGCAACTATGCGGGCGACGCGATCGGCATGCTCTCCGTCGGTATCCTGGAAAGCACCTACACGACGATCCGGAACAGCGTGATCCTCTCCTTCTTCCTTCTCGCTACCATCGGGTTTCTGCTGATCATCGGTATTACGTATTACATGATCCGGAATATCACCCGCCCCCTTGGCGAGATGGTCTTCGCCACACGGAATATCACCGCCGGACGGTTTGACCAGGAAGTTCAGTCGAATTCCCCGGGCGAGATCGCCTTACTGGCCGACTCCTTCAACGCCATGCTGAAGAGCCTGCGGCAGATGAAAGGGGACCTGGAGGAGTGGGGCCGGACGCTCGAAGAAAAAGTGAAGCAGCGCACCGAAGAGTTGGGGGCGATGCAGGCGCGCGTGGCGCAGTCGGAGAGACTGGCATCGCTCGGCATGTTGGCCGCCGGCGTGGCGCACGAGATCAACAATCCGCTCGGCGGCATCCTGGCGTTGACGGCACTCACGGTGGAAGACATGAAGAAGGAGGATCCGAACCGCGAGACGCTGGAGGAGGTGATCCGTCAGACGGAACGCTGCCGCGACATCGTCAAGGGCCTGCTCGAGTTTTCGCGGCAGTCGAAGGCCAATACCGAGAGGATCGACCTCAACAGGATCCTGGAGGACACCCTGTCGCTGCTGGCGAAACAGGCGCTGTTCTTCAACATCGACATCGTCCGCGACCTGGATGCCGACCTGCCTGCGGTCATGGCGGACAAGTCCCAATTCCAGCAGGTGTTCATGAATATCTTCGTGAATGCAGTACAGGCGATGGACGAGCGAGGCACCATTACCATTCGCTCGCGTCACAACCGGGCAGGCAAATGCGTCGAGGTGTCGATTTCGGACACTGGTCACGGCATCCCGCCGGAACAGATCGATCGCATCTTCGATCCGTTCTTCACCACCAAGGAAAGCGGGCAGGGAACGGGCCTCGGCTTGTCCATCGCGTATGGCATCGTGACCACCCACCGCGGGGCCATTTGGGTGGGGAGCGAGGTGGGCAAAGGCACCACGTTCACGATCCGCATGCCAGTTGCGGTGGAGGTAGGCGCAGACGTTGAGGCGTAAGCCGCTCCCGGAAGCCCGGGGCTACGGTTGCCTCTGGTGTGGCACTCACACGGGCTATCGATACGCCGGGCGGTTGCGGGTGAAATTCCTCAGTCTGTTGAAAAGTTCGCCGCGCTCTGTCGGGTCAAATCGGGTCACGCCCTCATTGTTTTGAAGATACTAAGGTGTTAATATCTAAATAACTGAATTATCTCTCGACTCGCGGACTTTAGGAAGGCGTGCTTTGTGAGCGAGAAACTCCAAACCGTGTTGCCAGCGGACCGAGGGGCGGCATGTCCCGTCTGCCACCGTCCTGTTTTTCTGTGCGCATCTGAGAAGTCCTTAGCGCATCCGCTCCGACAAACTGACACCCGTGATCGGGAGGACCCGATGGATCCGAGCCGGTATTCCGGCCGGCCAGGACCGGCCGCGGGGCTGGTCTTCCTCCCTACAACCTAGCTGCGCCAGCCGGGACGCAGCCCGGAGATGACCGATGGGCGCCTGCGACGTGACCCTGGAGACCCTCCCCCGGTATCCCGAGGGGAAGGAGATTCTCACCTGTATTCAGTGTGGCGTCTGCGCGGGCACATGCCCGTACGGCGAGGTTATGGAGTACCCGCCGCGCCGCATGATCGCCATGATGCGCGCGGGAATGCTGGAGAGAGTGTTCACCAGCGACAGCCTGCTGGCGTGTGTGGCCTGTTACGCATGCATGGCGAAATGCCCGCGCGGCATCCGGCTCACCGAGGTTCTGCTGCCGCTGATGAAGGAGCAGGCTCTGAGCCACTTGCCCGAGTTGCCGGCCGAGCTACAGAAGGCGTTGCAGAACACGCTGCGTTACGGAAACCCCATGGGAGAGCCGTCGCGCAAGCGGGCCGCCTGGGTGAAGACCGCGGGCGTACCCATTCGCATCCTGTCCGAGGATCCCAGGCCGGTGGACGCGCTCTGGTTTGTGGAATGCTACACGTCTTTCTATCCGCGCGGCCAGGACAACAGCCGCGCCACTGCCAGGGTGTTCCACCGGTTGGGAATCGACTTCGCGATTTTGGGCAATGAGGAGAAGTGCGCCGGCGAGTGCGGGCGCCTGACCTGGGAACCGGGCCTGTTCGAAACCCTGATGGACTACAACATGGCCATCTTCCAGAAGTACCGCTTCGGACGGCTGGTGACCTCCTGCCCGCACGCGCACAACGCGTTCAAGAACCGCTACCCCACGCTCGGCTTCCACTGGCCGCTGGAGCACACCACCCCCTTCCTGGCGAAGTATCTGGACCGGCTCAAACCGCTGCTGGCGCGAAGACTCAACTACACCGTGACCTATCACGATTCGTGCTGCCTGGGGCGGCAGAACGAGTTCTATGAGGCGCCCCGCCAACTGCTGCAGGCGATTCGCGGCGTGAAATTAGTCGAGATGGTCCACAACCGCCTCAACGCGATCTGTTGCGGCGGCGGTGGCGGCGGGATGTGGCTGGATACCTACTTCAAGGCGAAGGGCTACGAACGGCTTTCGGAGCGGCGAGTGATGGAAGCGGTCGCCACTGGCGCGGACGTGCTGGCGGTTTCCTGTCCTTACGAGGTCTCGCGCTTTGAGGATGCCCTCAAGGTGGTGGGACACGACAAACAAATGATGGTCCGGGACGTGACCGAACTCCTGGCTGAGGCAATGGAGGAATGAGACGTGCACATTCTCGTTTTGTTGAAAATGGTGCCCGACGTCGTGGAAGACCTGGAGGTCGCCTCCGATGGACAGGCGCTGGATCTCGAATATCTTCGCATGATCCTGAACGAATCGGATGACCATGCGCTGGAACAGGCGCTGCTGCTGAAGGAGCGCCACGGCGGAACCGTCACCGTGCTGGCGCTCGATGCGCCGGAGGTGGACGACGCCATTTTCACCGCACTGGCCAAGGGTACAGACCGGGCCGTCAAGATCGTCGGCTTTGACGCAGGATTGTCAACCCGGCAGGCGGCCCGCGTTTTCTCGCAAGCCATCGCGCACGAGCCCGGGCTGTTGCCAGCCGACCTGATCCTCACCGGTGTTCAAGCCATTGACGATCTGGACGGCCTGATCGCGCCGCTGGTGGCTCACGATCTCGGGCTGCCGTTTCTGGGAATCATCACGCAGCTCACCTTGGATCTTCCCGGTAAGACGGCCACCGCGGTCAAGGAATATCCCGGCGGGGTTCGGGGTGAATTTGAGGTGGCGCTTCCGGCGGTCCTGGGTATACAGGCGGCGGAGAGACCGCCCCGATATGTTCCGGTGGCCAAGGTGCGCGCCGCCATGAAGTCGCAGAAGATCGACTGCCGGCCGGTACCCACACTGGCGGATGGAGGTTGGCCGACGGTGCAGGTGGCCGGGATGAAACGGAACGAACCAGCGGGCCACGCCGAGATGCTGGAAGGCGACGCCGAGCTGGCGTCGGAAAAGCTCTGCGGGATTCTGGCCGGGCACGGCCTGTTCTGAGGAGGTGACCACGATGAAGGGAAGCATTTGCGTATTGGCCGAGCAATGGAGAGGGCGCGTCTCCGAGGCCACCTACGAAGCCCTGGCGCTGGGCAGGGAAGTCGCCGATAAGCTGGGGGTTCCGCTCACCGCGATATTGACCGGATCGAACGCGAGAGACCTGGCGCTGACGCTGGGCGCCGCGGACTCGGTCCTGTATGTGGACCATCCGCTGCTCGCCGAACCGGTCCCACAGCCCTGGGCCGCAGCGCTCACACAGGTGCTGGCAGAGCGGAGGCCGCGCGCTCTTCTGGTCCCGCTCACCAACGTCAGTCTCGGCGTGAGCACGCTGTTGGCGGCGGAGCTGGGAGTTGCGGCCGTCAACTTCTGCAAAGACGTCGAGGTCGCGGACGGCCAGCCTCGCGCGCTGTGCGTAATGTACGGCGGAAAGATCGAAGCTACGGTCGAGGCCTTTGGCGAACCGGCGATCCTCTGCCTGTGGCCCGGCGCACGGCCGGCCGGCAAGGGCCGCGCCGATCGATCCCCGTCGATCGAGCAGACCACCGTCAAGCTGGAAGATTCCCGGGTGCGGCTGAAACGATACATCGACCCCGAAGCCGGCGATGTGGATCTGACCAGGCAAGACGTGCTGGTGGCGGTGGGGCGCGGCATTCAGAGCCGGGACAACATCGCCCTTGCAGAGGATCTGGCGAAGGCGTTGGGCGGCGTGGTGGCGGGTTCCCGGCCGGTGATCGACCAGGGATGGCTGCCGCTGGCGCGCCAGGTCGGCAAGTCCGGCCAGACCGTGAAGCCGAAGCTGTACGTGGCGCTGGGGATCAGCGGCGCGCCGGAGCACATCGAAGGCATGAAGGATTCCGGCTTGATCGTCGCCATCAACAGCGATGCGCGGGCGCCGATATTCAACATCGCGCACTACGGCATTGTGGCGGATGTGGTGGAGGCGCTTCCGTCGCTGACTGCCGCCATCGAAGCGAAGAGGGCTGCGAGCCATCATGCCTGAGGCGGTCTACCTCTGGATCCTGACGCTGGCCGCATTCGGGTTGTTCGGCCACCGGGTGTTGCGCTATGTAGAGGCGCTGCGCGGCGCGCGCCCGGAAAGGCGCTGGGACCACGCGGGACGGCGGCTGAAATTAGTCTTCGTCCACGTCCTGGGCCAGCGGCGGCTGCTGGAGGAGCCGGTAGCGGGCGCGGCCCACCTGGTGATCTTCTGGGCCTTCGTTTTTTATGCCGCCGGCTTCTTCTGGAACCTGGTTCGCGGATTGTTGCCGTTCCTGCCCATCCCGTATGCCGACGAAGTCACGTGGATGCGCTACATTCTGGCGGTGTTCGGCGTTGCCGGCCTGGCCGCGCTGGCGATGGCGGCGGTGCGCCGCTACTTCTTCCCGCCACCCAGCCTGGAGAAATCGAGGGACGCCTCCGTCATTCTGGGGCTGATCGCGGTGGTGCTCCTATCCTCGCTGGCGGGTCAGTGGTTCCGGGCGTCGGACGCCACCCTTTCGCGCGCGATGTGGTGGGTCCACATGGTAACCGTGCTTGGATTCCTCGCTTACCTGCCATACTCCAAGCACCTGCATCTGCTGGCCTCGCCGTTCGGCGTTTTCTTCGCTTCGCTCGAGCCGGGCCGTGTGCCGGATGCATCCCCCGGAGCTTCCCGCCGCGAAGAGTTCACCTGGCGGCAATTATTCAGCGGGTTGGCCTGCGCGGAGTGCGGCCGTTGCGACCGGGCGTGCCCGGCCTTCCAGAGCGGTTTCGCACTTTCGCCCAAGACGCTGATGCATCACATGAAGGAACTGGTACGCGGCACGGCGGACGGCCACAACGGTGGCGCGTTCACCGGCGGCGAGGTGAAACGCGAGGAGATATGGGCTTGTACCACTTGCCTCGCATGCATGCAAAGGTGCCCGGTCATGAACGAGCACGTTCCCGTGCTCATCGAAATGCGCCGGCACCTTGTAGGGGAGGGTAATATGGACAAGTCCCTTCAGGAAGCGCTGAGGAATTTGACCCGCTACGGAAACTCCTTCGGCGCTCCGCCAAGGACGCGTCCGAAGTGGACACAGCAACTGGATTTTCGCATCAAAGATATCCGCAAGGAGCCGGCCCACTACCTGTGGTTCGTGGGCGACTACTGCTCGTTTGACGCGCGCGTGGCGCCGGCGACGTGCGCCACCGCGCGCGTCCTTCAGAAAGCCGGAGTGGATTTCGGAATCCTCTACGAAGGCGAACACAACTCCGGCAACGATGTGCGGCTGGCGGGTGAAGAGGGCCTGTTTGAAACCCTGCGGGACAAGAATCGCGCCATGTTCACCCGCGCGCATTTCGATGAGATCGTCACCACCGATCCTCACAGCTTCCAGGCATTGAAGCACGAGTACCTGCCTGAAGACGGGTCGTCATCGGTGCTGCACCACACGCAGCTTCTCTACCGGCTGATCGTCAACGGGGACCTGCCGTTGCGGAGGAAGCTGAACCGGAAGGTCACCTACCACGACCCGTGCTACCTGGGGCGATACAACGCAGTTTTTGAAGCTCCGCGCCACGTCATGGAGGAGCTGGGGCTAAAGCTGGTCGAGATGCCCCTGAACCGAACGTACTCGTATTGCTGCGGCGCGGGGGGAGGCCGCATCTGGATGGAAGATCCGCCGGTATTCAAGGAACGCCCGGCGGTGACGCGCGTGCGCGAGGCGGCGACGCTGGCGGGCGTCCACACGCTGGTGGTGGTGTGTCCCAAAGACCTGGTGATGTTCCAGGATGCGATCAAAACAACAGGGCTCGAAAGCAGGCTCGAAGTGAAAGAACTAAGCGAGCTGGTGGAGCAAGCCATGGGGTAGCTGACAACGGTGTCCGTATCGGCGTCTACGTTTGTCACTGTGGCACCAATATCGCGGGTACGGTGGACGTGGATGCGCTAACGGCATATGCCGCGTGCCTGCGCGGGGTGGCGATCGCCAGGGAGTACAAGTATATGTGCTCCGATCCGGGCCAGGAGCTCATCCGGCAGGACATCCGCGACCACGGACTGGATCGTATCGTGGTGGCGGCCTGTTCGCCTCACCTGCATGAGAAGACCTTCCGGCAAGCCGTGTCGGAGGGGGGGCTGAATCCGTACTACTTCCACATGGTGAACCTGCGGGAGCAAGACTCCTGGGTTCACGCGGACCGGCAGGCAGCGACCGGCAAGGCGATGGATCTGATCCGCGCCGCTGTCCGGCGCGTCAAGCTGCATGTGCCTCTGGAAAGCCGGCAGGTGCCGATTCACAACGAGGTGCTGGTGGTGGGCGGGGGAATCGCGGGTATCGACGCCGCGCTCACCCTGGCCAATGCCGGAAAACACGTCTACCTGGTGGAGCGGGAGCCGACCATCGGCGGCCACATGGCGCAGTTCGACAAGACTTTCCCTACCCTGGACTGTGCCGCCTGTATCCTCACCCCCAAAATGACCGCCGTGAAAGCGCACCGCAACATCACGCTTTGGACTTATTCCGAAGTGCGGCAGGTGGATGGCTACGTAGGCAACTACTCGGTGACCGTGCGGCGGAAGCCGCGCTACGTGATCGAGAATCTCTGCGTGGGGTGTATGGAGTGCATCCAGGCGTGCGTGTTCAAACAGGGGAAGGTCCCGGACGCGTTCAACCTCGGGTTAAGCAAGCGCAAGCCCATCTACATCCCGTTCCCGCAGGCGGTGCCGCAGGTGGTGGTGATCGACCCGGAGACATGCATCGAGTTCAAGAGCGGGAAGTGCAAGAAAACCTGCATCGAGGTCTGTGCCGACCGGAACGCGATCGACTTCAAACAACAGGAGGAGATCCGGACGATACAGGTCGGGGCCATCATCCTGGCCACGGGTTTTGAGGTGTTCGACGCCGCGCGGATTCCGTACTACGGATACGGGCTGTATCCGAACGTCTACACGGCGCTGGAGATCGAGCGGATGGTGAATGCCTCGGGCCCGACCGCGGGCGACGTAGTCCTGCGTGACGGCCGGAAGCCGGCAGCGGTCGGCATCGTACACTGCGTCGGCAGCCGCGACCATCACACCAACCGGTACTGCTCAAGGGTCTGCTGCATGTACTCCCTGAAACTGGCGCACCTGATCAAAGAGAAGACAGGGGCCGAGGTCTACAACTTCTACATCGATATCCGCGCCCCTGGCAAGGCCTTCGAGGAGTTCTACAATCGCGTGGCCGAGGAGGGCGTGGTCTTCATCCGGGGGAAGGCGGCCGATATTTATCCTGCCGGAAGCGGTCATGACCGGTTGATCGTTCAGGCCGAGGACACACTGCTCGGTATGATCCGCAAGATCCGGGTCGATATGGTGGTGCTGTCGGCGGGACTGGAGCCGCGCGCCGATGCGAACGACGTCCGCCGGCTCTTCAACATCGGTTGCTCCGGCGACGGCTTCTTCCTGGAGCGCCACCCGAAGCTGGCTCCGGTCAACACCTTCGCGGACGGAATCTTTGTGGCGGGATGCTGCCAGGGACCGAAGGACATCCCGGATACCGTCGCACAATCGGGGGCCGCCGCGGCACAGGCGCTGGCGTTGATCGATGCGGGAGTTTTTGAGCTGGAGCCCAACACCGCGCATGTGCTGGAGGACATCTGTTCCGGCTGCAAAACTTGTGTGCCACTCTGCCCGTACCAGGCGATCTCGTACGGGCAAGCGGAAAAAAAGGCGTCCATCAACGAAGTGCTTTGCAAGGGGTGCGGTACGTGCGTGGCCGCATGCCCGTCCGGTTCGATTCGCCAGAACCTGTTCGAGGACGAACAGATCTTCGAAGAGATCGAGGGGATATTGACCTATGCCGGAAGTGTTTGAACCTAAAATCGTGGCCTTTTTCTGTAACTGGTGCACCTATCTGGCGGCGGACCTGGCGGGGACTTCGCGCATCAGGCACGCGCCGAATGCGCGCGTAATCCGCGTAATGTGCTCCGGGCGCGTGGATCCGCAATTCGTGCTGGACGCGTTCGCCAAGGGCGCGGATGGAGTCCTCATCGGCGGGTGTCATCCCGGCGACTGCCACTACCAGGAAGGCAACTACAAGGCGCTCCGCCGCGTGGCGCTCCTCGGCCGCTTGTTGAAGCAGATGGGCATCGAGGAAGAACGCTTCCGGCTGGAATGGATTTCGGCGGCGGAAGGCGAACGGGTAAAGACCGTCATCAACGATATGGTGGAGAAGCTGCGGGCCTTGGGGCCGCGAGCTCAACCTGCGCGGAAGGAGGTCGCATGAAGCCCAAGGTAGCTTTCTACTGGTGTGCGTCCTGTGGCGGCTGCGAAGAAGCGGTCGTCGATCTGGATGAAGAACTGCTCGGCGTGGCGGACGCTGTAGACATCGTGTTCTGGCCGGTGGCCCTGGACTTCAAAGAGAAGGATGTGGAGGCAATGCCGGACGGTTCCATTCTGGCCAGCTTCATTAACGGAGCGATCCGCAACAGCCATCAGCAGGAGATGGCGGAGTTGCTGCGCGCCAAGTCGCAGGTGGTGGTGGCGTTCGGCATCTGCGCCCAGTTGGGCGGGATCCCCGGACTGGCCAATCTGACCGATGCCAAGGGCATCTTCGTGGAGGTCTACCGGGACGGCGTGACGCCGGCGATACGGCACCGCGAAAACGGATACACGTTGTCACTGCCCGAATTCTTCGATACCGTGCTGGCACTGGACCGCGTGATCGACGTGGACTATTACGTGCCCGGATGCCCGCCTGCGCCGAACATCGTTCGCGATGCGGTTCACGCCCTGCTTGCTCCGGAGCTGCCGCCGAAAGGAACGGTGCTGGCGCCCGATTATGCGCTGTGCGAGCAATGCCCGCGCAAGGACTCGCGTCCCGAGAAGCTGTTGGTCCAGGAGTTCAAGAGGCCGCACCAGGTTGTGGCGGACCAGCAGACCTGCCTGCTGGCGCAGGGCCTGGTCTGTCTGGGGGCGGGAACCCGGGCGGGATGCAACGCGCTGTGCATCCGCGGCAACATGCCTTGCACCGGCTGCTTCGGTCCCACCAGCCGTGTCCGGGACTACGGCGCCAAGGCTCTTTCCGCAATCGCCTCGGTCATCGAATCCAATGACGAAGGCCGGATCGCCGAGGTTCTGGAAGCGATTCCGGACCCGGTTGGCACGTTCTATCGCTATAGCCTGCCGTCTTCGATGCTGGGCCGGCGGCGAATGGAGTGACGGTTATGGAGAGTGCGCGCAGAATCACCATTAATCCCATTACCCGGCTAGAAGGGCACGGTAAAATCGAAATCTTCCTCGACGAGCAGGGCCGTGTCGATCGCGCGTTCTTCCAGGTGCCGGAGCTGCGGGGATTCGAGAAGTTCGCGCAAGGGCGGCCGGCCGAGGACATGCCGCAGATCACCTCGCGCATTTGCGGGGTCTGTCCAACCGCCCATCACATGGCTTCCACGAAAGCCCTGGACGCTCTCTACCAGGTAACCCCGCCGCCCGCGGCCCGCATGATCCGGGAGCTGGTCTATTCCACGTTCGTGGTGGAGGACCATGCGCTCCACTTTTACTTCCTGGGCGGACCAGATTTCGTGGTGGGACCGCAGGCTCCGGCTGCCGAGCGGAACGTGCTGGGCGTCATCGCCAAAGTCGGGGTCGAGACCGGGCAGAAGGTGATCGCCATGCGGCGCAAGCTTCGGGAACTGATGGTGCTGGCCGCCGGGAAGGCGGCGCACCCGGTATTCGGCTTGCCCGGGGGCGTGGCGAAGCCTCTCACGGCTGAGGACGCGGCGCGGTTTCGCGAGGTGGCGGATGAAGCCGTTGCCTTCGCGTGCTTCACCCTGGAGGTCTTCGAGAAGGTGGTACTCCAGAACTCCGGGTTCGTGGACCTGATCTACTCCGACGCGTTCACCGATCGCACGTACTACATGGGCCTGGTGGACGAGAAGAACCAACTCAACTTCTATGACGGCTCCTTGCGCGTGCTCTCGCCCGACGGTCACGAGTGGGCCCGCTTCCAGCCGGACCAGTACCTGGACCACATCGCGGAGCACACTGAGCCCTGGAGCTACATGAAATTCTGCTACTTGAAACAGCTCGGGTGGAAAGGTTTCGCGGAGGGCGAGGAGAGCAGCGTGTATTGCGTCGCGCCGCTGGCGCGGTTGAATGTCGCCGATGGCCTGGCGACGCCGCTGGCCCACGAGGCCTACCTGAAGTTCCACGGGATGCTGGGCGGCCGGCCGGTCCATCACACGCTCGCCAACCACTGGGCCAGGGTGGTGGAGATGCTCTACGCCGCCGAGCGTATGAAAGAGCTGGCTCACGATCCCGAATTGACCAGCCCCATGGTGCGAACGCTCCCGACCGCCGTTCCGCGCGAAGGAGTCGGCGTCGTGGAAGCGCCGCGCGGAACGCTGTTCCACCACTATCGCACCGACGAGCGGGGCGTCATCACCGCGGCGAATCTGATCGTGGCCACGCAGAACAACGCCGCGCGCATCGCCATTGGCGTGGAGAAAGCCGCGAAGAAGTTGATCACCGGCGGCAGCGTCCCAGAGGGCTTGCTGAACATGGTGGAGATGGCATTTCGCGCATACGACCCGTGCCTGGGGTGCGCCACGCACTCGCTTCCGGGCAACATGCCTCTCCTGGTCCAGGTGCGCGACCCGAGCGGTCGACCGCTCACCGCGTTGAGGCGCAACGCCGATGGAAGCATCCACAGAGAATGACCGCGTAGCAATTCGTGTCCTTGGCCTGGGAAACGAGATCCTCGCCGACGATGCTTTCGGCATCCTGGCGGCGCGAGAAGTAGAGCACGCCTACGGAGCGCAAGTCGAGTTCCGCTGCTCCTCATCCGCTGGTTTTGGCTTGCTGGACGACCTGCTGGGAGCGACGCGCCTGCTGGTGGTGGACACCATCATTACCGGCAGCGCGAAGCCTGGTACTGTCTATGTCTTCACCAGCGATCAGGTGGACACTGCGCCGGGCGGCTCGCCCCATTTCTTAGGCCTCTTTGAGGTGGTGGAACTCGCCAGGCGCCTGCATCTGCCGGTGCCTGAACAGACCACAATCATAGCGGTCGAGGCTGCGGATTCGACGACGGCCGGCGGCCCCATCCACCCCGATGTCCTGTCAGCGATTCCTGAGGTAGTAGAGCGGGCCGGGCAACGTCTCGGCATTGGGTCGCCCGGCCGGATCGAGAGGTACGAGAATGGCCTACCTATGGCTTCCCAAAACCTTCTGGCTTAGCAAGTTTAGCCGCGCCATCGGAGTTGTCTTCAGCGAGTTCGAGTGTCGGATTGGCGCCGCCCGTAACTTCCAGATTCAAAAGGCGATTTCTTGTGGCTCCCCAAAAGTGCGGCTCTCGAACAGAGTCTCTCAACATCTCTGAATGTGCCGTTTTGAAGCCGTCGAGCGAGGGTGTTTCAGACTGGAGAACGCCAACAATCTACAAAGCCAACCCGTTTCAATGGGTTGCCCGCTTCGCCAGCTAGTGCTTCCCTGTCAACCGCGTGCCTTAACAACCAAGCGAGAGGATCTTCGAATCACCGCGTGTCTCCCCGAGAGGAACCCTGCCCGCGCCGCCCGCAGCAGTTCGGGCGTCCACCGTGTCACCGTGTTACCCGCTTCACAACGGTGAGATGCGTCCACTGCACGTCGATCTGCTTCTTCGGTGCGGCCAAGCGGTCATAGGCCAGAAGCTGCAACGTGTAGTCTCCAGGCTTGAAATCACTGCCGATTCGCAGAGATCCGCCGAGATAGTTTTCGGCCAGCGTGGAAATTGGCACGTGGAGAACCTGGCTGTCTACCACCGGCTTATCCTCTCCATCGGGAAACAGCCGTATTTCCATGTCAACCCGCGGCTCCCGAGGGGGCTGAAGTGAGGTTCTAAAGCCGAACACTTCGCACTCAAATTGAACCGAAGCCCCCGCGAGATACCTATCCCATCCGCCCGAACCACCAGCGTACAAAATGCCTTCGGGGCCTGACAACTTAATGCGCGACAGCGCAATCTGGGGCCTGTTGAAATCCGGTGCGTCGACAAACGAATAAGCTGATCCCATCGCTCCGGAATTCTCGTCCCGCACGGCGGCGCGGACCTGGTACTGTCCTGCCCGGTTGAGGTCGACATCCATGACGCTACGTATACCGGATGCGGCGATTCCCTCGACCTCCGCCGGCGTTAGATCGAGCATGAACGTCCGTTCGCGGGTGAGATATGGGGTAGCATCCCGGTTGAATACTGCGATGAGTACACTGAAAACGAAGTGCTTCATACCGTCGTTCGTGTCCGTGAACTGAAGGTCCCTTCCATCGGCCACAAGCATGGCGTGCAGGATCGGGCGGCGCAACGCTGTTCGCGGATCGGGGACCGACGCCGCATATGTTGCGTCGAGACTCAACCTGATGTTCCCGGCATTAAACGAAGAAAACAGCGCCGGCTGAAGGTACTCATCGCTACTGTGCGGGACGCGAGCGGCTGCGGTCGCTTCCGGAAGCCCTATGGAGCCGTGCCGGGCCCGAACGGTTAAGTTCTTTCGGCGCACCTTCAACTGGATATCGTGACGGACTGAACGTCCTCCCGACAATTCCAAGTCGTTTCGCTCTGCCTGATAGCCAATCAGATAATAGCCGTTCAGATCCTCCAGCACTTTTCCAAGATCGTCATTGAGGTTGGCGCCGGGTGAACTCAGGAGGAACAGCCCACCGGTTTCCTTGGCCAGCTTGCGATAGGTCGCATCGCTTGGGATGGTCCTGCCGCCCGGATCGACGCCGTGCGGATCGATCACGTAGATTACGACTCCGGCGCGATTCGCCAGGTCCACGAGGCTTTGGGGCGCCGCGAACGAATGCGAAAAGAGTACCACCGCTTTCCGCCCGGGAATGTTCTGAAGGCCCTGAATCGCCCATCTTAAATATCCAATCGGGTTGGGAGGATCGCCGCCTCTGAAGTTGTACGAGGGCTCTCCGCGGGCGAGTCCGATCGGAACTGTGTTGCCCTCCGCATCCAACTTTTTCATTGTCGGCGTCTCGACCGTCCAGAGGCCAAACCCTGGCCTGTGGGCGAGGCGATCGATGGCGGCATACAGTTGCTGCTTGTCGCTGGTGAATTGCTGATAGAACCCCATTCCGCCCCGGCTGGCCGTCACGCTGACCAGATCGCCCGGCAAGACCTGGCCGGCCACGAATCTCCGGGCTGCTGCCATCACGGGCAAGACGTCCTGTTCCGCCCACGGCCCCGAGTCGTCGATCATTAATACGATTGAGCGGCGGACATCGTCTTTTTGCAGGCTGCGCCCCGGTCCGGGAGCCTCTGTACGAGAGGCGTGCGGCATTTTCAAGTCGATCCAGGAAAAATAGGTGATCTTCTGCAGCTTACCGTCATCCGTGAGTTCGAAATCGTCGGGGCGGAGATCGATAATGTGGTTGCCCTTGGAATCGGTGACAACGGCATCCACCTGAACCAGATTGACGGACACGTGAAACGACGGCTGGGTAGGCGGGGATTTTGCCTGAGGCGTCTGTGTAATCTGGAACCCATTCGAGAGAGAGACGAGAACACTTCCGGCGAAAACCAACGAAGTGGCGCCCGGTGTGAGTGCTGCGATCCTCATGGTCCGTCTACCGCGCGATTGTCAGTATATGTCGGCCTCGGGATGGTGACTTGGGCCATGACTGTGGCCCACCTCTGGCCATCCCTAGCCAGCGGAAATCCTGTAGATCCGGTGAGCGTTTCCCCACGTGACCTTTCGGAAAACTTCGGGCGCGAGCTTCTTCCGAAGGAGCACGCACTTTCCAGCAAGGCGACTGGCCGCGGGATTACCCGCCTGAGAAACCCCGCCGCCTTTTCCGTCCGTGCAGGCACAGTCGCTGCCGAAGATCAGCTTGTCTTCGTGCCGCCGGAGGAATCCGTCGGTAAATTCCGGGTCACGCGACAGAGCATTGTTCCCGGAATTTGCGGATAGGTCGGCGAACAGATTCGGATAATCACTCAGCCAGTTGTCGGTTATGCCTCCGCGCTTGATCTTCCCGCTTGGATAGGCTGTCTCGTTGGCATAATCCGCGCTAATGTTGGCCCAGAACGCATCTGCATGGCCTATAAAGCGGGTCTTCGGATAATTCTTCAGCATCGCTTCAAAGTCCATCCGGTAGCAAACGTGCCTTCGGTCGATGTATGGGGCACTTCTTGGAAGTGAACAAGAATGGGAACATTGAGTTCGGCGGCCAGCGCGTACATCCGCCGAAGCTCCGGCCCCGCCGCGGCGACATGCGATTTCAATTCGCCGAGGCCAATGGCGCCAGCTTTGACGGCTTTCGTCAAGAGATCCTCCGCTTCCGGTTTCGTGATATCGGTACTGGCGAACCAGCCTAGAAACCGGCCGGGATACTGCTTCTTCCACGTGCCGATCTGATCCGCAGAATTCTCGCGGGCAAGAACCACAGCGCCGGACAATCCCGCTCCGTCAAGGTGCATGAGATTGGCTTCTAATGTCCGGCGGAGATGGTGATGGCAATCGACGACTGGCCCGCCCCATTCATTGCGCGAAGGATCCTGGCTGTAAACCGACGAAACCGTGGCGATGGCGGCCACGTTCTTGAGCAATACCCTGCGGCTCATGACCATAATGTGACCTCATGCATTCTATCGATGAAATCCGTTCATCGGGAAGCCTCAGGAGCGACGCTACTCACCCAACCGGTGCATCAGGTCGAGCGCCAAGGAGACGATCCTCCCCTCGGCGCAGCCGGGCTTCAACCGGGACCCGATTACTTGAAACGTGAGATGGCTGTAAGCTTCGTCCGAGTAAATGTAGCCGGAGTTCGCCATACCGTTGGCCAGTGTGACCACGATGGTTTTGTTGGCCGGCGCGTTGGCCTTCAGCCGCATCGCAATCTGGCTGTAGACTTCGCCGTTAACGGTGGCGGAGTTGATGTCGCCGATCCTCAGCACTCCGACTTTCAGGTTAACGTCGGGTCCTTCTTTATAGCCAGGAAACACGTTCTCTCGCGCCGGATTGTCGGTGTCGAGCCGTATCCTGCCGGGGCACGAAATATTCTCCTGGGCGGCCCAGATACGGGCGGTGTCTACTGGTTGCATCGACTCACGCATTACGCGAACGGAACTGGAACCGATGAGCGCTCCCAGCATGTGGACGTAGTCGCCGGTGCGGGCCAGCACCTTCTTGTAAGCTTCCAAGCTCTCTGCGGGAATCGCTTTCCTTTCCGAAGAAGCCTGTTGAGGGTTGAAGCCCTTAGGGGCAGCCTGGTCCGGAGGCGGAAGAGGCTGGCCGACGGTTTGAACCAATGGCCCGTGGCCTTGCGTCAGCGCGGCACGCGATCCCATGAATGTTGTCGGAGATCTGAAATCCCTCGGATTCTGATCGCCAGACGCACCTTGGCTGAAGATGGCGACGGTACGGTTATCGAACAGGTCCTCAACGTAGCGCGACGCCTCTCCCGGAAAATCAGCGCCGATGACTCCGCTTAGGTAGAAATTAATGGGGTGCATCGCGTAGTTCATATACACTCCAATCGGAACGTTGTCGTTTCCAAGGAACTCGACAACCGCCAGGGTCTTATCCGACGGCCCGTCCGGGTTCGGTTCCTGCCGCCATTCGAACTTGCTATTGAAAAGATCCCGGTTCACGTTGAGGTCTACCTTGGTCGTGCCGTAACCGACTCGTGCCGGCGCCAGCCTGGATTTCGCGGTGCCAACGGCTTCAACGATGGCATCGGCCACCGTCTTGGCCGTTGGGGCGCCTCGACCTCCCAATCCCAAGGTGTTTGAACTGTGGGTATGAGTCGCCGGGATAATGAAGTTCTGAGCGGGGCATCCAGTGGATCTGGATGCTCTTGTCGTTGCGTCGTCCACGATCTGATTTGCGGCGCCTCCTAAATCGAGTCCGACTAGCACTGCGCACGTGCTGCCGTCGTCCACCACGATCGCGCGGGCGAACAAACGATCGCGGATAGAATCCGTGGAGACGGCCAACTCGCTCTCTTTCGGCGTGATGTCCACCTTGGCTGCGCCGGCGCGCAGACGCCCGGCGGCTGCGCTCTGGCAGTTAGCCGGGGCTGCCGGAAGCAGCACAAAAGCGGCCAACGTCGCAAGAAATAGGATGTGTTTCTTCATAAGCGTCACCTCATAGCGGCGGTGGGAATCTGGAGTCTCACCAGCGGGCCGCAGGGCGCCGGCGTCTGTTGCGCGCGAATCCACGGCGGATTCCCGAACACGATGCCGCACATGGCGGCCAGTTGAAGCCAGGAGAGCTGATGGCGCCCCTTGGCGATCTGCCAATTCTGCTGTTCACAATGATTTCGTGTGGACGTTGCACATTGCTGGTAGGGACGCCCTCCCATTACGGATCCAGACGCTCCCAGAGCTTGCGCTCCAGGCTGTACGGGTCATTCACGACTTTGCACTCCGCATTGATCTCCATGGTGGCGCGCTCTTCCGTGGTGTAGGCGGGCCATTCGGGCTGCCCCTTTGCTGCCGGGCGGCCCGTTCTCGCGAAGGTGCTCCACATTTCCGCCATGTTGTGAGCAGTCTTCTCGCTTTCCGGACCAGTGACCGACATCATGCCCCTGCCGGCGCCGGCTTGGCCGGCCGGCTGGACGATGTAGAACTTGTAGGGGATCTCCAGCGCGTGTGCGGCGCCCACTTTGTGCTGCGTTCCGGCGACCAGAGCCTCCGACTCGTGCGTGAAGATGTACATGTAAACCGGCGCTCCATGCTGCGTGTACTTGCGTTCGGCAATGGTCATGGCACCGATACCGATCATGCGGGCGGTGGTGATGGCGATATAGAGGTCGGCAGGAGACGCGCCGGGGCGGCTCTTGCTGTAGGTCTCGAACACCGCATCCCCGTTCGCCCCGAATTCTTTTGCCAGGCGGTCCTTCAGTGTCGGCTCGGTGAGATTGAAAACCTCCGTATTCCGCTGCTGCTGGAAGAAGAAGATTGTCTCATCGCGGTTCGATCCGACGATCAGCGGCTTGTTCTTCGAAATCGCCGGAGCCGACGGGTCGAAGGGATTGTGCGGCAGGATTGTGCCATCGACGACCGGCCCAAAGCCGCCTGGACGCGAGCCCCCGCCCATACCCTTGCGTCCGCCGTTCATGCCCAGCGGACCACCGCCGGATTGACCCAGAGAGGACTGTGCGGCCAGGAGTTTGTCCGCCGGGACCTCCAGCAGTTGGCGCCAGGCGTTCTTTTCGATCCCGAGTTGCTTCAGCAGCATCAGGGTGGTCTCGGCCGCCGCCTCGCGCGGCATCATACGAATACCGGGTCCGCTCTCGATGGAAGCCTTATTGAAATACGGAGCCGCCGAGGGCATGGCATAGAGACAGGAGGTCTTGGCCCCGCCGCCGCTTTCGCCGAAAATCATGACGTTGCCCGGATCGCCACCGAATGCCTCGATGTTGTCGTGCACCCATTTCAGGCCATCGCAAATATCGAGCATGCCCTGATTGCCAGAGGTGGCAAACTCCTCTCCGCCCAGATCGCCCAGGTACAGATATCCCATCAGGCCGAGGCGGTGGTTGGTCGCCACGACCACCACATCAAAAGTACGCGCAAGGCCGGAGCCGTCCTGGTACGAAGATGCGGCCGAGCGCTGGTGAAACCGCCGCCGTGGCTGTAGAACATCACCGGGCGCTTCTTCCCGTCCGCGGCGGGCGTCCAGATGTTCAAAAAGAGGCAGTCCTCATCCTGCGCCGGTTCGTTGCGCCGCTGCCCTGGCTGCAGGGCCGGAGCGCCGAATTGAATCGCATCGCGCACGGCGGTCCACGGCTTCAGCGCCGGCGCCGCCTTGAATCGGTTGGCGCCCGACACAGAGCCGCCGTAGGGAATACCCTTGAATGTTGCCAGGCCGGGACTCTTCACACCGCGAACCCGCCCGTAGGTTGTTTTCGCCTCGACGTATTCCGGCTCTGCGGACTGCGCCAGCGCCCGCCCGGATAGGGCGGCGTAAGACAATGCCCATGGCGCTTGGGAAATCAGGCTGCGCCGGGTCAGCCTTAGCGAATTACGATCTGACGATGAACTCATGTTCTTGCTCCTCTAGTTCGCTGGAACCTCGCGGACGATTCTGACGGGGCCGATCAGCCCCGATGCCCGCAGCGGAGAATCCTCCCGGTAGGGCATCGCGGCGCCGCGTCCGTCCGGCAGCTGGATCCCAAAGCTCCGCCTTGCGCCCGCTCACTCTGAAACTGGCGTCGATCGTCTCGGAGCGGTCCACACGGTTCGAGAGGAAATAGGCGTCGCCGTTCGAAAGCCGGCGGTGGATGAACATCACGCGGCTGTCCACATTCGGCTTGACGTAAGTGAAGTCGGGCGCCAGTCTGATCGCTTGCAAGGCTGCCGCGGCGCTATCGGCGGCGAAAACGCGCCCTTTGCCGACTGCCGCGGCGGTTCCCCCCGGCCAAAGCGTATTGATGATCGACTTGACCTCGGCGCACGCAGTGATCAAAGCCAGCGCCGCGGTGGAGGCCAGCAGTCCCTTGGAAATGCTGTGCGATCGCATGCGAAAGCCCGATAGGTTGCGGCTGAGCAGTTCACCGGAAAGCCACCTCGAACGAATGCGTGCCAGGCGCCACCTCGAAGGTGCGATCGCTGCTTTCACCGCTTGAGCGCGAGCGTTGCGCCTGCGTCCGTACTGGACCCTCGCCAGGCACGAACACGGTCGCCGTTGTCCCTGAAGGAACGGTGACGCTCAACTTGAAGCTTCCATTCTCGATCCGCCAGTCGCTGACGATTTCGCCGTGGATCGATCGGTATTTGGCTTTCGCGAAAGTGAGATCGCCAATCACGGCGGGCTTGATCACAAAGTGCTTGAAGCCGGGAGACCTCCCGTCGCTCCTGATGCCCGCCACGCCCTCGGTGAACCACGCGCCGATCGAGATCAGCGTGTCATGGATGTGCGACTGGCCCGTCCAACCTTCCCAACTCGTAGTGGCGCCATTCGCGAGCATGTAGCCCCAACCTGGGTAATCCTTCTTGCTGGTCATTTCGAAAATCAGGTCGTTGCGGTCCGCTTCCATCAGGTACTTCATGACGAAATACGTTCCGTGCATGCCAGTGTCGAGATGACCGCCGTTCTGCACGTGAATCGCGTTCTCCAGCTTCTCCATCACACCTTTGCGCAATTCCGCCGGGACAACGCCCGTCAGGAGTGGAAACGCCTCCTGTACTGAGTCGCCATTCGTATAGCTGTGGTCGGCGGCATTATAGAACCGTTGGTGGATGGCGCGCGACACCGCGGCTGCCCGTGCGGCATAGGCGGAAGCGTCGGCTTCTTTCCCGAGGACGCCGGCGATTTTGCTGGCGAGCTGAAGCTGGTAGACGTAATGCACGGTGTTGATGGCTTGTGCGGGCGGGCTGTTTCCCCTGGAGCTTCCTTTCGGCGTCAACCAGTCCCCCAGGAAGTTCCAGGTTTGCATGGTCATGGCGTGGCTCTTGTGGTCGAGCAGAAGGTCATCCGTAGTCTCCGAACTTAGGTAGCCGAGCCACTTCTGGATCATCGGATAATTGGTTTCGAGCGCAACTTTGTCGCCGTATTGCAGGTACATCTGCCAAGGCAGAGTTACCACCATTCCGCCCCACATCGGACCGCCACCCCCCTGGTTCTGATAGTTTGGCGCGGTGTGTGGCAGAGAACCGGTCGCCGGGTCCTGCGCGTCTCGCCAGTTGGCCAACCAGCGGCTGTACAGGCCTCCGGTGGAAAAGTTAAACATGCCGGTTTCCATGGAAGTTCCGGCGTCACCGCCGTAGCCCAGTCGCTCGCGCGTCGGACAGTCGACCACGTAACCGCCAAGTGTGAGAGATTCGTAAGTCCTGGTGACCATCTGGTAGATCTCATTCAGAAGTTCGTTGGACGAGGTGAACTCTCCGGCCCGGTCGTAGGCAGTGCGAATCAAATACCCGGTGGCGCCGGCAACGTCTGGCGCGGTCTCGAGTCCGATAATTCGCACATGGCGAAATCCGTGATAGTTGAACCGCGAGCGGAAAATCAAAGCTTGGCCGTTGCCCACCACCTCGTCACGTTGGTTGAACGTGTTGGGGAAAACCGTTGGGTTTCCCCCCCGCCCGGCCCTTCCAGCGCCAGCCGGTGGTGTGGCGCCACTGCGTCCGGCTGGTGCCGCTACAGGGGGAGGCCCGCTCTGCCCCGGTGCGTTTCCGTGCCCTGAGGGGCTGCCCGCCGTTCCTGCGGCCGCGCCGGGAGCCGGTTTGTCAGGCTCCATCTGATCGGAGTACTCCAGCTTGACGGTCGATCCCTTTGCGATCGGGGGCAGTTTGATCTCGAGCCATCCGGTGAAGTTCTTTCCCATGTCTATGACCCAGCCACCTTGAGGATAGGATTCAACCCGGGCGGCCTTGATCGTCTCCACTAACCGGTTCGGCTCCACCATTTGTGCAGCCGTCAAGACTTGCGGCGGCGCGAACACCGCAGCGGTCTGCCACCTGGAATCGTCGAAGTCTACCTGGTTCCAGCCAGGAAACTCCAAGGTCGCGTCGTAGCGCTCTCCGCCGTAGTCTCCGAATGCCGTCCCGCGGCCGAGCGGCATGATGGGGCTTTCATGAACCTTCCAGGTTTCATCGGTAACCACCTGCACCGTTGTTCCGTCGGCCATGGACATTTCCAGTTGCGCCCTCACCAGCGGCCCGTCATGAATCACTCCAGGGTGTCCCTTCACGTACCAGCCACGGCCAAGCCAAAGCGCCACGACGTTCTTACCTGGAGCCAGGTATTCCGCTACCTCGTGGGCGACATATAGATTCCGCTTGGAGTAATCGCTCACCGCCGGGCTCAAGACATGGTCATCCACTTTTCTACCGTTGATGTACAGCTCGTAGTAGCCGAGAGGATTGACGTAGGCCACGGCCCTGTTCGGTTTCCGAGCCAGGGTGAACGCCTTCCGTAGCCAGGGAAAGGGAAGTGGCGTGCCTTCAGTTGTTCCATCCGGACGCGGTTCGCCAATCCATTTCGAGTGCCAATCCGACGATTGAAGCAGGCCCATCGACCAGTTTGCCTGCGCGCTCCACGCCGATGCCTTTCCGGTGTCGCTCCAAACGCGCACCTTCCAGTACGCCTGTTGCCCGGAACGGAGTTGTTTGCCGCCGTAGTCCACCCATGTGGATTGTGCGGACGCGACGCGACCCGAGTCCCAAAGATCACCCCGATCCTTCTGCAGGATTGCCGGGGTGCTCGCAACCAGCACGCGATAGGCGCTTTGAGTACGGACGCTCGCTCCTGCATCGAGACGCCAGTTCAAGCGCGGCGTCTGGACGTCGATGCCCGACGGGTTGGAGAGGTACTCGCAACGGAGCCCCTGAACCGAAATGTCTGCTTTTTCCGAGTCGTCGCCGAAAAGCAACGCGACTCTAAATGGCAAAGCGAGTAAGGCAACCGCTAATAGTGGTTTGAAGTTGCTCGTATTCAAGTATGCATCACTCCGGTTGGCACCCGCAAAAACGCTGCCCCGGGACTCAAGGCCACCCGCAAGGGTTTGCGGGTGGCCTGACGGGCTGAGTGTCTAGAAGCGGATCCTGGCCGACAGCACCGCTCGGCGCGGATCTACCTGCGCGCTCTGGATGGTGCCGAAGGCGGCGTTGGTCTGCGCCCCGGTGGTGTAGTTCCAGGTCAGCGAGGTGTTCGGGTTGCTGGGGTTGAAGTGGTTCAGTGTGTTGAAGGTCTCGACGCGAAGTTCGAGAGTCGCTTTCTCCGTGACCTTGGTCATCTTGGCGAGGGAGAAGTCCAGGTTCCACATCCACGGACCGTAGAACAGCGTCATCGGCGTGTTGCCGATGCCCCAGGAGTTCGCCGGCGGAAGCTGGAAGTTGGCCTTGTTCAGCGGAACCTGCAGCCGCGGATCTTCCGTCGCCGATGGCAACTGCCCGGCGGGCAGGAAGATGTCGCTACCCATCTGGCAGCGGAACGGCAGGTACGCAGTGGGCGTGCCGGTCCAGTACTGCGATGGCTGGCCTTGGGCGCCGCAACCCACAGTGTACGGCGTGCCCGCGTAGACGGCGCCGTTGCCGTTGAGGTGCCAGCCGTCGAGAAACACCTTGGCGATGTGGTTGTTCGACAGCTTGCCCGCGGGGATATCGTAGCCCATGTTGAAGTTGATGGCGTGCCGGCGGTTAGCCACGTTCTTCATCAGATTCGCGTTCACGAACTGAAAGAGCGCGCCTGTCCCTTGTGTGGCCCCGTTGTTGAAGACGATGGTCCGGGAGAAGGTGTAGTTGAGATTCCACTGGACCTTACCCCTGCGCCGGTTCACCTGCGCCTGCAGCGAGTTGTAGTTGTTGGTGTAGGACTGGGTAAAATCGATGATGTTGCCGACGGACTTGTAGCCGACCAGATTCCGGATCAGGTTGGTGGAGTAGTAGCCGGGGTTGGTCGGGTTGGTGGTCGGGTCGACGAACGGCGCTTGCGGGCAGCCGGACGAAATGCCGCCGACCACGATCGGGGTGGCGCATCCCGAGGGCTTCCAGGTGGTCAGCGGCGCGACCGCGTTGCTGTCGTACAACTGGCCGTACCCGTTCTTCAACGCGTTGCCCACGTATGAAACGTCGGCGATCATGCCGAAGGGGATTTCACGCTGGATGCCGAAGCTCCAGTTGTAGGTTCTCTGCGGCTTCTCGTTGGGATCGCCGCCGATCAGGTTCTGCGGCGTGAAGTACGCCTGAGAACTAGCCAGTTGTTGGAAGCTGGTGTAGACGCTGGTGGGGGAAAGGAAGTTGGGCGGCACCATCAACGGGCCCTGGCCCGCGGCGAGTGCGCCGATCCAGTCCACGTTCCAGTTGCGCCCCACCGTGATGCCGTAGCCGCCGCGCATGGCGGTCTTGCCATTGCCGAACACGTCCCACGCGAAGCCCACGCGCGGCCCGAGTTGAATCGGGGCGACGTTAAAGAAGTGGGTGTCGTAGTACTTGATCCCGGTGAACGGGGTGGTGCTGTAGGAAGAGGTATCGAATGTGCCCTGCCGGACGTAGGGGAAGGTCGCGCCGGTCTTGGGATTGATGGCGATCTTGTTGGCTGCCGGACAGGCGCTGGTGGTTACCGGGGTGGAGCAGCTCGGGTAGAGCAACTGGCCGGCCTTGTTGGGATCGTACGCGGAAGTGTCGAACAGGCCCAGCGTGTTGCGCTCCGAGTTCAGGTCGCCCACGCGGTAGAATCGCAGGCCGTAATCCAGGGTCAGCCGGCGTCCAATTTTCCAGGTGTCCTGCACGTACCACTCGAACTGCGAGTAGTGGGCGTGGTTCACCAGCTTCGTATTGTCGTCGCCGTAGGCGAAGATGCTGCCCAGCAGCGCGTTGGAGTAGGGATAATTGGTGTCCAGCGGACTGGAGCGGTCGGAGCCGAAGTAGTAGGTTCCGGCAGCGTTGTACACCGAGTACACGCTCACATTGCGCGCCATGCGCTCATAGTAGAAACCGGCCTTCAGGGTGTGCGCGCCGGTCACCCAGGTGACTTTATCCTGGAGGGTCTGCAACTGGTCGGTTCCGGTGAAGGGCCAGCGGCTGTCCAGGCTGAACAGCGGAGCGCCCGAGATGCCCTGGCCGGAAGACTGCGCGCTGAAACCGGTGCTGGGGAAGCCGAAGTTCACCGCCGGCAGCAGGTTCAGGACATTGCTGGTCGGGTTGATGCGCGGCAGGGTGAGCGCGTTTCCGTTGGAGTCCTTCAGGGGCAGCAGGCTCTGCGAGTAGGTCCTGGCACCGCCGTTGTTCTTGTTGCTGCTGTCGTCGGTTGTAGGATCGACGCCCTGCTTGCCGCGGTTGATGCCCCAGCTGAGTTCGTTGATCAAGGCCGAGCTGAACGTGTAGACAATGGTACCGAGGGCGCCGGCCGCCTGCACGTGGTAGCTGGCCGGGAACTGACCCCAGGCGCCGCCGGGAGGGCCCACCGTGACGTTGTAGCCGTTCTGCGCCTGGTAGTCCTGCAGCAGGCGGGCGTAGGTCACCACCTTGGGCGAAAAGTTATAGTCTATCCGGAGAATCTTGTCGTCCAGCGGTCTACTCTGCTGTTGGGGGTACCGGAAGTTGTACCCGCGGTTCCCGGTGGGGTCGAGGTTAAGCCCCAGCGGATCCGGCAACGGGAACAGGTTCAACATGGCCTGGCCCTGCGGGCTGATGCGGTTGGCGGGCACGATGTTGCCGGGGAACGGGTTCTGCGTGAGGGGATCGAACACCGGCACCTGCACGCCTGTGGTGGTCACGGTCTTCGAGAAATCGCCCGTCCGCTCCAGCGCGGATGGCATGGTGTATGTGGCAGTGCTGACGGTGGTGTTGTACAGCTTGTCGTACGAGAAGAAGAAGAACAACTTCTGGCGGTTCTTGTTGAACCGCGTTCCCGGGATGATCAGCGGGCCGCCGATGGTGCCGCCGGGATTCTGGTAGCGGTACCGGGTCCTCGGCACGTTGGTTTTGTTGTTGAAGAAACTGTTGGCGTTGAACGATTCGTGGCGGTAGTACCAGTAGCCGGTGCCGTGGAACTGCGGAGTGCCGTTTTTGGTGGTCAGGGTCAACTGGCCGGCGGTGCGCCCGCCATACTCGGCGGTATAGTTGGAGGTCAGCAGCATGACCTCGCTGATGGCATCCACGCTGGGCGAGATATAGCCGGGATTCAGGTTACCCGAGTCCTGGCTGGCCGCGCCGTCCATGTTGAGGATGATCTGGCCCTGTTGTCCGCCGTTGACGCCCGGGATGCCTCCGCCGTTCCAGCCGCGATAGTCGCCCGACGCGGTGGCCTGCACGCCCGGCATCCCCATGATGAGGCTCACCGGATTGCGTCCGCGCGTCGGCATATTTTCAATCTGTGTCGTGTTAAGGGAGATCGAGCGGTCGGAGCTGTCGGTGGCGACGTGTACGGTATTTGCCGCCACTTCGACCGTGATGGTCACATCGCCCACGGCCAGTAAAACCTCGTGCAGGTCCACGCGTTCCTGGGCCGCCACCGTGATCGCCTTCTGTTCGTAGGCCTTGAAGCCAGACTGTTTGACATGCAGGCTGTATGCACCAGGGATGAGGCCGGTGAAGATGAAAGCGCCGTTGGCTTCCGTGGTGTACTTGTGCACTGTTTGAGAGAGATCGTGGGTTAACTGGACCGTGGCGCCTGGCACAGTGGCGCCAGCAGGATCCACCACGACTCCCGAAATTTGGCCGGTGACACTCTGGCCGTAAACTGCCGGCAGGGCTGCCAGCAGCAGAAAGACTACCAGCAGGAATGGACGAAGTCCGTGCATGACTAACTAACCTCCTGGGACGAAACGATAAGGCAAGGCCGCCGCAAAAAGCCACAGGATTATCCGAAAATGACGTATGGGATACGTTAAGGGTCTACGGCTCAGTTGTTTAGGAAGACGTATGGGCGAGCGCTATGGCCGGTTTATGCCCCCCTCGGGACGGGTGGGGACCGCACTGCGTGCAGGTACGAGCGCTTTCCGTGCGCTGTCCTTCGACACGCGCCGGGGTAACCGACGTGTTAGAATACGGGCGTTATCCGTGACGTCGCAGATCAGTCCGTCGTGTGAAGAGCGGGCCCAAGTCGAGCGCCTTCTCGCTGATCCATTATTCAGCCAGAGCAAGCGTTACGGGGCATTTCTCCGTTACGTTACGGAACGGGCCCTCAGCAACGCCCAAGAACCTCTCACGGAGAGGCACCTTGGCGTTGGAATTTTCGGGCGACCTCCAAATTACGACACCGACGCCGACCCGATTGTTCGCGTCACTGCGAGCGAGCTCCGCAAGCGGCTTGCACATTACTATGAGGATCCTGCGCATGCCGGCGAGATTCGGGTGCTCATCCACAAGGGGTCGTATGTGGCGGAGTTTGTCGCTCCGGGCACGCCGCCACCGCCCGTCGAAGTAGTCGCCCCGCAGGTTGTTTCGGCGGCGCCTGCCCAGGCGACGGAGCCGACCACCGAAACTCGTTGGCGCCTTAACGGTCATCGTTGGTACTACGTCGCAGGTTTGGCAGGTTTCTGTATTGTTGTGGCGGTGTTCGTTTGGATAGTGCGTCCGAGGCCTTCGGCATTTGACCTCTTCTGGGCGCCCGTCTTGGACGGCCCGCATGACGTAGTGTTGTCCTTTCCCCAATTCTCTGATCACGTTCATCTCGAGGGGGTCGATAACCCGAAGTTAACCTGGAGCGATCCGCTGACACTTAGTCCGGATCCTATGGCCGTGACTTGGACACAGTACGCCAGAAGGCTAGTTCACGTGTCCGACCTCTCGGTTGCGTGCCGCATCTCGGAGTTCCTCGGAAGCAAGGGCAAGCACACCGTCGTTAAGGGCGAGCATGATCTTACTATGCATGACCTGCGTGAGGCACCGGCAGTGATCCTCGGGGGACTGGCAAACCAGTGGACGACCCGATTCTTGCCGCAAGCCCGATTCACTTTCGCCGGCGAAGGCTCGGTCCGGTTCATCCGCGACTTGCAAAAGCCAGAGAGCCGGCAGTGGAGTTTCGACGCAAAGGTACCGAGCAACAACCGGGAGAAGGATCTTATCATCATTTCACGCGTTTCCGATTCGGTGAGCGGCCGCGTGACTGTCCTCGCGGGCGGTTTCAGCGTTTGGGGAACCGACGCAGCAGTGGAACTCCTAACGGACCCAAATCAGATGAAGAGGGTCCTCGCAGGCGTTCCACTCAAGTGGGACTCCAGGAATGTGCAGATCGCTCTCGAGTGTTCGGTAGTGAATCGCGAATCCGGCATCCCGCGATTTCTCGCCGCCCACTATTGGTAGCTTCCCAACGCTGGCGCATTGCTACTTGAAGATGATCGATCCGAACTCGCCCAGGAACTGGCGCCAAATGAACCAGTAATGTGCTCCGGGGGCCGAGTGGAAGGTGGCGTTCAGACCGGCTTTCTGCGCGGCCGAGTACAGCGTCTTCGATCCGTTCAGCGCGAAGTCGGTGGTGCCTGCCCCGATCCAGTAGTGCTTTACTCCGCCGGCGTTCACTTTCTTCAGCGTGTTCACATACTCTTCGGTGTCCTGCCCACCCGCACTCCAGACCGCGATCCAGCCAAACACTCCGGGATTGTTGTTGGTCGCCATGGTTGTGTGGCCGCCTCCCATTGACAGGCCGGCGATGGCACGATTGTCCTTATTAGCGATCACCCGGAAATTCTTTTCGATAAAGGGAATGATTTCCTTGACGAGACTCTGGGGGTACGACCGCTCGTAAACCTGCGGCATGCCGCGTCCAGGCGTGGGCGGGGCGCCGGGAGCTGCGGGCCCGCGTCCTGCCGCGCCGAGACCCTGAGCGGCCTGCACCGGCGGAGGAGCGGGAGCCGTAACCGATTGCCGGGGCGGTGTCGGGCCGTATGCGTACCCCTGTGATACGATCTGCGCCGCATTGCCGTTCGGCATCACAACCAGCATGGGCTTGGCCTTTCCCTGCGCGATCAGGTTGTCCAGAATCACGTTGGCGCGTCCCATCGTAGTCCAGGCGTCCTCATCGCCCCCACCGCCGTGGAGCAGGTAGAGCACCGGATAGTTCGCTTTGCTGGTCTCATATCCAGGCGGCGTGTACACGTACATGCGCCGGCCCTTCTGCTTCAGAATCTCGGAAGGATACCAAATCGCCTGCACCGTCCCGTGCGGGATCTCGGGCCTGAAATCCCAAAGCTCCGAAGCGGGACCCGAGATCATCAGCAGATTGTCGTAACGGTTGCCATCGCGCTGGTACTCGCCGTTGCCCGGATCGAGCACTTTGAGCCCGTCGACGCTGTAGGAATAACCCCAGAGTTGCTCTCCCAGCGGGTCTACGGTTACCGACCAGATGCCCGCGTCGTCCTTTGTCATTTTGATATTCCGGCCGTTATCCCAGTTGCCGTTCAGCAGAACCTCGCCGGCCTTGGGAGCAAGCAAACGGAAGGTAACTTTCTTATCGGGTAGAATCTCCGGGGAGACCACCCGCGGCCCCTGGGCGGCGCCCCTGCCCGCGGCAGCTTGGCCCGGAGACGGTTGTGAAAAGACTGCGGTGGTGCAAACGAACGCAATCACCGCCGCTCCCGAAAGTAGCCTGATTGGAATGTTCATGGCTCAACCTCTCTCGAACGATTCGCGCCCTTATTGTATTCTCTCCGTACGCCCGCGACGCGACGATTACTTATTGACCGAGCTTACGAACTGCACCGGCCCGATGAGGCCCGAGGGCAACAACGGAGACTCGGCGCGATAGAACTGCTGCGCCGTGTAGGTGTACTTCTTGGTGACGTCGGGCTGCTGATCGCCGATCAGTCGATTGACCCACAGGTTCGTCACTTTGATTTCCACTGTATTTGCGCCGGGCTTCATCGCGGAAGTCACGTCCACGCGGAACGGGGTCTTCCACAAGATGCCGAGCGGTTTGCCGTTCACTGTGACCTCAGCGATGTTCTTCACGTCGCCCAGATCTAGCCACAGTTTGCCGCCGGTCTTGAACCAGTCGGCAGATGCCTGTACGGTCTTGGTGTAGGTGCCGGTCCCGGCGAAGTACTTCACCCCGGCGTCGGAGTTTTCGTGCCATGAAGCGAGCGCGGCCATTGTCACCTTGGCGGGAGCGCCCCGGTTCGGTTGGAACGCCACATCCCACGGACCATCCACGGTGGAGAGCTTGATTTCGACAAGCTTCGGCAGGGTGCGCGAAGTGGCCGTCGCAGCCTTGCGGAAGACCACGAACACCGCGTCGTTGGCATCCAGATGCAGCGGCACGATGGTCCTGCCTTCGGCGGTGCGGTACGCAGCGGGCTCGACCGCGCCGGTGTCCGGATGCCACAGTTCGGCGGCCTTGCCGGCAACCCGGAAGGTTGCTTCCAAGTCCTCAGTGCGGGCATTGCGGTTACTCACCCAATAAACATCGCCATCGGCCAACTTGCGATGCACGAAGGAGAGTTCCGTATCGGCTTGCGGCCTCGAATGCTCGAAGTCCGCAGTCACCTTGAGCGAAGCCATGGCATCGGCGATCGTGCCGCTTCCGAATACCTTCCCTTTGCCGGCGCCGGCGCCCCAGAGTTGGTCAGCGATGGTCTTGAACTCCGCCTGGTCGTCGGCCTGGCTTGGTGATTCGATGGGCTTGGAGCCCACTACTACCGCGCCCGCATTCACCATGTCGCGGATCTTGCGCAGCACGCCCAAAGACATGTGCTGGCTGTTCGGATCGAGAGCCAGTATGCGATAGCTCATGCCCGTGGTTGTTGTGAGAAGGCCGTTGACCACTGCCAGGCGGTTCTTCAGCGCGTCCGCATTCAGGTAATCGAAGCTGTAGCCTGCTGGAACAGGCGGGGGATTGCCCGCGAACAGAGCGGTAATGTTGGAGTCCTCACCATAGTAGTATGCGACGTCGGCTACGTACTTACCCTGCTGCAGCATGTAGGAACTGCGCGCCAGATAGGTTGTCCATGGCTTCGCCTGTTCCGCCCACGTTTCGTGGCGGTTGAACCACTGTCCGAAGGGGCCAAGGCCCAGCCCCGGAATCTTGTCGTTGGAGGGCTGGTGAACCGAAGTGTGGATCACAAAGCGATTCAGCCCCATGGACATCTCGCGATCGGCGGTTGGCTTCAGCGTCTCCGGTGAGAACGCCCACGCGCCTGCGCTGGAGTTAGCCGTGAGGGACTCTGCCGCGACCAGATTCTGGCCGTAGATGTGCGCCACCGAAGCGGATTCCCGAATATCGGCATCGTACCTGGTTTGAGCCCGGCCCGGACCCGCGGTCCACATGGCGCTCATCGGCACCGCGGCATTGCGTTTGACTTCCATGCCGTCGGCGATCAGCGCGCGGCCTGATTCGTGAGACTCGGTGTAGCGCGCCATGCCGCGCTGCTTCAGAATGTCGGTTAGTGCGTCATAGTGATACTCCACTACCATGTCGGATAATGTCTGACGGAAATCCCAGAGGAATCGATCGGTGGCCTCGGCGCTTTCCACGATGCGGCCGGCCAGGGCGGGCAGCCAGGGCTTCATGTCGTAGCCGCGGCGCGTCTTGAATTCGGCGATCATGTTGTCCGTCCAATTCGCCGTTCCGGCTTCCCAACTGTCCGTGATGACGTACTGCAATCCGCGCTTGCCCATCAGGCCGCCGGTGGCGTCCTTGTACAGATCGAGGTAATGATCGAAGTACGTTTTGACATAGGCGCGATTGAGCTTGTCCACCTCCAGGCCCGTTGCTTCGGGCGAGGCCGGCGAGTTCTGGTGGCCGGTCAGGGAGTAGCCGATGCGGAGCACCACCCAGCGGCCCACCGGCGGAGTCCAGTCGAGCGTTCCGTCCGCGCGCATTTTGGAAGTCAGGTCGATCACGTCGGCTTTGCGCACAGCCTCGGCCGCCGGAACGGGCGGAGTCGCCATGGAATAGATGTTCGTGGCCGCCGAGAACGCAGCCTTCTCCTGGAATCGGTTGACGATCGCGCCGTGCAGGACAAACTCCGAGATCTGGGTGCCGGCCGGACCGGCGGGAGCCTGTGCCCGGCCGCCCTGGCCGCCGCCGAATCCGCCCGCGCCACCGCCCGGATTCTGCTGCGGTTGCGGAGTCAGGATAGTGATGCGGAAGAAACGGGCGGTTACCGGCGCGAAGGCGATGGTGCGGGCACCGGTTGGAATCGGCGCCACGGTGCGGAACTGCTGGCCGTCATCGCTTGATTCCAGTTGCTGGTTGCTGGCGCCGCCTCCGCGGCCTCCAAAACCGAAGCCACCGCCGCCCGGCCCGGAGGGCACCCCGATGAAGGTCAGACCGCGGAACGTCTGCGGTTGGGGAAACTCGTACTGCAACCACGACCGCTCGCCGACCGGCGCGGCGGGCAATAGAGTGGCCTTCGAGAGGTCGCCGTTCGTAAGGGTGTCCACTTCAAAGGAACCGCCGCTCGAAGTGACCTTCGGCTGCAGGCCGCTCATCGGGCGGTCGCCATCTGTGGCGCGATAGGCGACCACCGCCGCGTCGGCGTAGTATTGCGGTGGAGGCGCCTGATTCTGCGCGCCGCCTCCGAATCCCCGGCCTCCCCCGGCCTGGTTCTGATACGCGCCGGTAGCGGACGGAGGCTTCGGCAGTGAACCGGTGAACGGGCGTCCCCCTTCCACGCGAGTTTCGCTCCAGACGTACTTCTTCATCGCCTGGGCGGGAGGAACCCAAGGTCCGCCACTTTCACTCCATCCCGGGGATCCGGCGATCGCCATTTCGAGACCCAACTGATCGGCCAGGGTGGTCGCGTATTTAAACGCGTCCTTCCACTCCGGTGTCATGAAGACCAGCCTTTTGTCGACGATCTGGGGTGTGTTCAGACCGGCGTCGAAATTCTGGAAGCCGCCGACGCCCGCGCGCTTCATCCATTCGAGGTCGGCTTTGATGCCTTCCTTGGTGATATTGCCGCTCATCCAGTGCCACCAGACACGCGGTTTGGCGCTGTCAGGAGGATTCAGAAAGCCGCCGAGCAAGGGGTCGCTCTGCGTCTGGCCGTAGACGGCCAAGGCGACGGCCAAAAGCAACATGACTAGTCCGAGCAGACGGGTTCGCTCCGTCTTCGGCGATCTGTGGCCCGGCTTATCAGCGAGCCCGAATGGGAGTTTGGACATTTTAGAGTACGGTAACACCAGTACGCCGCAAAGCATACAGGATTATCCGAAAATGGCGTATGCGGCACGTTAAGACCCGCGCGCTCAATTGGTTGGACATCCGTAAACGTCTGGCGCAGCGAGCTTGAGGATTGGGTCCGCTGCCTCATTTCACGTCGCAGTACTTCGGATCCAACTCCCCCATGCGCGCCTGGCGCCCGGCCTTCTCGCAAGCGATCAGCGTCGTACCGGAGCCGCCGAACGGATCGAGCACCGTGTCGCGGCCCTTGCTGCTGTTCCGGATCGCGCGCTCCACCAACTCGACCGGCTTCATCGTCGGGTGCAAGTCGTTGACGTGCGGCTTCTTGATGAACCACACGTCGCCCTGGTCGCGGGCGCCGCACCAGAAGTGATCCGTGCCTTCCGTCCATCCGTACAGGATCGGTTCGTACTGGTGCTGGTAATCGGACCGCCCCATGGTGAACGTGTTCTTCGCCCACACGACGAAAGTGGACCAATGGCCTTCGTCATGCATGCCACCTCGCATGTGCCGCCAGCAGGTAGGCCTGCACGAACTGGCAGGCCGCCGGCCGGCTGGAACAAAAAAACACTGGAATGCGGTAATCGAGAATGATGGACAGTGCGCTACCGAGGACCGCGTTAGGGTGGGCATCGCCGCGGTAGCGGCCCAGCAGGACCTCAGCACGCCCGCCTCGACGACGATGCACGCCGCCGCCGCCAATGGGGCTGTCGCTGCACGCCGTACACCGGGCAACGGCAATAAGCAGCCACGTAGGAGTCTCGGATTATGCCGAGTGGCCCAATCGCGAGAGCCCTGTGATTGTCGGCTCCGAGGGCGCTTGATGCTATTGGCTCCTGGTTATCCGGCACTCGGCATTACGTTTCGAACTTTGGTGGCCTGCCCTCCTCCGGCGATCCGAGCAGTCTTCCAACAAATTCAAACACTTGCGAGTGCGTGAGTCACTTCTGGTGGTGCCAGGACGGTGCGCCGAGTTGGAGGGCACCGCGCACCCCGGTCCACGGCTTCGGCGGAGGCGCCGCCTTGAAGCGGTTCGCTCCTGACACAGAACGACCGCAGGGTATTCCCTTGAGGTCACCAAGCCGGGATGCTTCATCCCGCGAACCCGGCCATTGACTGTCGCGGCCTCGACGTATTTCGGCTCTCCGGACTGCCCCCGCAGAGCGGTGGCGCAAGACATCGCGATGGGCGTTTGCGAAAGCAGCCTGCGCCGGGTCAGACCTGGTGCAATGGGACCATACGATGAGTCCATCTCTTCTACATCGAGAGCGAGGTGATGGCTCATTTGGATCCTCCACCCTCTCCGAAATGGCTATCGAAGAAGGCCGTCAGCTTTGCAACCGCGGGCGTCACAAATTGCGGGCGGTCGTACATGTCGATGTGGGTCGCGCCTTTGACGATATGGAGTTCCTTCGGCTCCTTGGCTTTTTTATCGACTTCCTCGCTCCAGAAGAGCGTGTCAGCCTTGGAGCCGGCGATGACGAGCACTGGCCGCGGTGAGATCGTGTCGAGCTGGTCGAATGGGAAGAAGGCCATCTGCAGTGGGAGACTCGAGAAGACGTACCGGTTCGGCGAGTTCGGATGCTGGGCTCGCGGCGTGCGGTAGTAATAGTATCCTTCGCGGTAGAGTTGCGGTGTGTTTTCCGTGAAACTTGCCGCGCTGTCTGGCACGACGGCACCAGCCGGACAGCCTCGCCCCGGGCTTCGCGAGAACGCGCCACGGCGGCATCCTTCAGTCGCTACATTCGTTCCTCGTAGGAGATTGTGCCCATGCCTTCCCGGCGTGCCTCGCCGAGATTGAAAGTGCTGACGGCAGCGACTGCCTTCACGCGCATTTAGGTCGTGGCATTGCACAGGGCATAGCCGCCGCCGGCGCAGATGCCGAGTGAACCGATTCGCCCGGCCTCAACCTGAGGATGCGTGACGAGAAAGTCGATGGCACAACTGATGTCGTCCAGTCGCTGTGCCGGTACTTCCATCAGCCGCGGCTGGCCACCACTTTCGCCTTGGTAGGAGGCGTCATAGGCCAGCGTGATAAAACCCTGCTCGGCGAGATGCTGGGCATAAAGACCGGAAGTCTGCTCCTTTACGCCACCGAAGGGGTGGGTCACAACAACCGCCGCATACCTTCGGTTCACATCGAAACCGGCGGGCTTGAACAGATTGGCGACGATCGTTGTGCCCGTGTTTCTGGCCGGGTAAGTGACCCGTTCGATTGTCAGCCCTTTTTTGTTGGTATATCCGATCACCGCCGGCTCTTTTACAGCACTCGTATCGTGCGGCGTAGCCATCGCTGAGCCAGCTACATGGACACCGGAAAGGGCCTGCGCGGCCGCTCCGAGGAACTCGCCTGCTTTTGTTGATGAGTTCATCTCCCATTTCAGACTCCTTTGTCTTGCGTGGCATGAAACACCGGATCGGTCCAGCTTCTTCTCTGACAGAAACTTCGACATCAGGTCAGCCACTTGCTTGTTATTCAAGTCGGAGAACGGGAAGTGGGTATTTCCATGGACGCCAACTTCCGGTAGGTGTACAACGGTCACGTCGCCACCATGACGGTTGACTGTGTCCCGCCACTTTCTGGCCATCTCCAGCCGAACTCGCCATCCATCCTGGCCCGGATTATCGCTGGGCATCTCAGGGATGAAATCACCGTAAAAGATGATGACGGGAATCTTGGTGAGTTTCATGAACTCGGCCAGAGGCACGCCGATGGCCGCGAGCGCCCCACCGGAACTTGGCAGCGTCTCCGGAACTTCCCCCTCCGGAAACAGGAAGCCACTGCCTGGTTCATACGACACGATTGCTCGCACATTGCCCGTCTTAAGGACAGTCGCCCATCCAAGTCCGCCGCCTTGCGAGTGAGTTACAAAAACTGCTGGCCCGAGCTTGTTGAACAGTGCCGCGCAGGCCTCTGAGATCACCTCGGGATCGTACGGTCCTACGTTCGGTGTCATCTGACGGAAGTATTGGTTGAGAGCTTCAGGATCTTTCGAGAACTGGACACCTGGAAAAAATTCCGGCCAGATACCAACCCGGAACGTGTCGAACCACATCTGTTCATCGGGCGTGGCGTTGATCGTCGCCGAGACCGTACTACGGCCCGCATTGCCACGACGCGGCTGATCGATCAGATAGACCGGAAAGCGCTGGCGGAGAAAGATCGTCTGGAAGCCTTCTCGGCCATCGGGAGTGGTCTCCCAGGTCTTCGAGAACTGCCCTGTGCCGTGCAGAAACACGAGCGGAAGCTTACGCCGATTCACTGGAATCTGGTAAAAGACGTATGCGTGGTCGCCATGCAGTGTCTGGCCATCAGTCGTTGGCTGCTTGGGATTGAAGGTTCCAGGATTCGTGATGATCTTGCCACCGACGGCGAAGCTGCCTTGCTCCTGGATCATCAGCGGTTCTGGCTTGCCCTTCTTTGCTTGCTGCGCACTTGCTGCTGTAAGAAATGCGGCTGCAATCAGAGAGACCGCGAGAAAAGGCTTGCGATGTCTGTTCATAGGATTACTTGGCAGGACGCGTCAGCCCTTGCGCTTCCAGCCAGTAGTAGAACTCGTCGATCCAGTGATCGCTCGTCTTGTTCTGTTTACGCATGCCCCAGCCATGACCTCCGGAATTGTAAATGTGAAATTCCGGCCGGTATCCGGCGGCCTTTAGGGCTTCGTAGAAGCGGAGGATGTATTGGCCGGCGAGATTGTCGTCTTGCGCCATCGCCATGAAGAAGGGCGGCATTCCTTGTGGTATGGGCGGAATGGACGCGATCGGGGCGCCGTAGATTGGAGCCACGTAGTTCGGGCGCGCATCGGGCTGGATGGCCGTGTAAGCCGTGATCATCCCGCCGGCGGAGAATCCCGTGAAGACGATGCGATCCGGAGAGATACCCCACTCGGCCGCGTGCGCGCGAACGATCTTCACCGCCTGAATGCCATCGGCAATGCCCGGCTTTCCGTCCTGATCTAACAATGGGAGGTCGCGAAGCTGAGCCCCAAAGCGTGCGCCCCCGGACTGGCGGAGTTGGGCGGCGTCCCGGCCTTCTATTTGAACCGTCCGGTACTTCAAAACGATGGCTGTGACGCCTCGCGCCACAAGCCATTTCGCGACATCGTGACCTTCCGAGTCAATCGACAGATTTACGAAGCCGCCGCCGGGCGCGATGATGACCGCGGTTCCGGTCGCGGCGGACGCGGCCGGCGGGTAGATGGTCAACGTCGGCGTGGTCACGTTGACAATGCTTCGGTTGTTGCCGGAGCCAAGGACAGTTTCCTGCTGCTTCCATTGCTCGGACCCAGGTGCGACTCCGGGCCACACGTTGATCACTTTCGTGGTGAAAGTTTGCTCTGTCCCGCTCGTTCTTGCTTCCTGCGCAACCGCCGAAGTAGGAAGGATAGCTGCGAACAGCCAAAGCGCGATGAATTCACTTTTCATGATCTCTCCTGCATTCCGTTTCATTTCTGCTCGAAAACTTCCCTGGCGACCCCGATGGCGGTTACCGCGTTTGGCCAGCCGGCGTAGAACGCCAGGTGAGTGATCGTCTCGATCAACTCCTCCTGCGTCACGCCGTTCTGGCGCGCGATGCGAAGGTGGGACCGGAGCTGATCCGGACGGTTCATGGCGATCAGAGCGGCCACCGTCACCAGACTACGGTCACGCTTCGACAACTCCGGGCGCTCCCAGATGTCACCGTACAGCACGTTGTCAGTCACCTCGGCCAGCTTGGGGGCAAAGTCGCCGATCGCGCCTTGAGACGGCCGCGGCCGCGCGTCGGCGCCGGTGCTCGCTGCCTGACCGCGGAGCGGCGCGCCGTATTGCGCATCGCTGACCTTCTCCATCCATTCGACCGTCTTGCCGTCGAGCTGTTCCGTGATGGCGATGTGCGTCATAGAACTGTTCGGTGCGGCCCCGTGCCAGTGCTTCTGACCGGGTGGGATTTGGACCACGTCCCCCTGCCGGATTTCATCCACTGCATCGCCCCAGCGCTGCACCCGGCCCGTGCCCGCTGTCACGATCAGAGTCTGCCCTAACGGATGCGTGTGCCACGCTGTCCTGGCGCCGGGCTCAAACAGAACTCGGGCGCCGGAGATCCGTGCCGGCGTGCTCGCCTGGAAGGAGGAATCGACTCGCGCTGAACCGGTGAAGTGGTCGGCCGGTGCCGGCTGGGGAGTTTGCGTGCCACTGCGCGTGATTCGTATCGTTTCCTGCTCCTTTGAAGTTTGGCACTTCGCACCTGAGGGGAGCATGCAGAGCGAAATCCCAATCGCTACGAAGATCCTCATTTGTGGCCCGCCTTGGCGGCCTGTTCCGTCACGTCCAGCCGCGCTTTCAATGGATCGAGAGCAGCGACCGGCGAACCGTCGGGCCGGAATTCGAGAATCTCGTTCCTGCTGGGATCGTGACGCGGCCATTTCGGCAACCCTGGACCATTCGGGTCACCCGTCTTGGCGAAGTTGGCCCAGAAGGTGTTCACCATCCGGGCGACCGCCTGGTCCTCAGGCGTCGGGGCAGCGGCGGGGCCACCCCCTGGGTTGCCCGCTCCAAGAGTGTCGAATACATAGGCGATTTCTGCGGCGTGCGGCACTCCGTTCCGCCACCGCTCCCGCATCGAGGCAGGAACGTAGGAGAAGCGATACGCGTAGGCGGGCGCGCCCTTGGCGATGAAGGCGCTCGCGGTGAAGCGGGCCGGCTCGGCCTGGACCCGGTCGGTGCCCGCCATCAGGAGCAGAGTCCTGAGCTCGGCGGTTCCATTGGGGTCGTACGCCGCCATCGCTTCGCCTTTCCGCTCCCCGAACTGGGAGAATAGCGCCTCCTTCGTATCCGCACTGATGAAGCCGACGAAATCGGCGCTGTTGGAACCGATGATCAACGGAACCCGCATCTGACGACCGGCCTCGTAGGCGGCCTGGGCCGTCTCCACCGTCAGCCGGCCGTCGAGAATCGGGCCCGAGTAGGTGACCGGACCGCCGGGTCCTGCGCTTTCCTGGCCTCCGTCGACGATCTCGGCTACCCTGAGGGCGCGCAGCTTCGCCAGTGCGCCCGCGTCCACCCCCTCGATCCCGTACCTGCGTGCGAAGTTCGCGCCGATTGTCTCAGCCGACAGCTCATCGGGACGATCCTCCCGCATCGCCCGCCCGGTGAGCACTCCGTCGCGGCCGCCGCCGGACTCGATGATCGCCTTTTGGAACAGGCCGCGCGACAGCGGCGAGGTCAGGTGCGTATGCACCGAGACACCGCCCGCGGACTCGCCGAAGATGGTGACGTTCTTCGGATCGCCTCCGAATACGGCGATGTTCTGCTGCACCCACTTGAGGGCAGCGATCTGGTCCATGTAGCCGTAGTTGCCCTTGAGCTCTTCCGGATGCTCGCGGGTCAGCGCGGGGAAGGCGAAGAAACCGAGGCGCCCCAGACGGTAGTTGAAGGTGACCAGGATGACGCCCTGCCTGGCGAACTGGACCCCCGAGGATCCCGGAGAGGAACCACTGCCGCCAACGAAGGCGCCGCCGTGAATCCAAACCATGACTGGCAGCTTTACCCCCGGCGCGACCCCGGCAGGTCGCCACACGTTGACAAACAGGCAATCTTCCGAGGAGTTCGTCGCGATCGCGGCAGAGCCGCGTGGAAAGCCTGCCTGCGCACAATCCGCGCCGAACTTGCGTGCATCACGCTCTCCCTCCCACGCAGTCAACGGTTGTGGCGGGCGCCAGCGGTTGGCGCCAACGGGCGGAGCGGCGTAGGGAATCCCCTTAAAGCTGGCGACATCCCCTTCTACTACCCCACGCACGATTCCGGAGGCGGTACGAACGACTCTTGTATCGCTTCCCGGTCCACCTTGTGCAAAGGTCCATTGCGCACTCATCGTCAACAGACAGAGTCCGAGAGCAGAGACTTGCAGATCTTTTCCTAACTTGCGCTTCTTCATCTTTCTCTCCTCACTCCCGCTCATCTCTGCTTCGCGGGAGCTTCCATGCCGGAGAGCGCCAGCACACCCGCAGGCAATCGCGCGCCATGAACCAGAGTGCGGGCGAGCGCGGCATTCAGCTCTCGGACTTCCTCGGGCGTGAAACGTACAGCTTCCGCGCCGAGATTGTCTAAAAGGTGTGGCATCTTGGTCGTCCCGGGAATCGGAACGATCCAGGGTTGTTGGGCTGACAGCCAGGCCAAGGCGATCTGCGCAGATGTCGCTCCCTTGCGCCTCGCCCATTCCTTGACGAGCGCGACAATTGCGAGATTGCCCGCGCGGTTGTCTGGTGCGAACCAAGGCACCATCGCGCGGAAGTCGCCCCGCTGCAACGTTGTGTTCTGATCGATGGCGCCCGTCAGGAATGCCCTGGCAAGCGGGCTCCAGCATACGAAGCCGATTCCCAGCTCTTTGCATATCGGCAGAATGTCGGTCTCAGGGTCGCGCGCCATCATGGAGTATTCGTTCTGAACCGCCGTCACCCGCTGCACTGCATGCGCACGGCGGAGCGTCTGCGGACCAGGTTCGGAAAGCCCGAAATGCAACACCTTTCCTTGCGCGATCAGATCCTTGACCGTGCCTGCGACGTCCTCGATCGGGACCGCGGGATCGACGCGGTGCTGGTAGAGCAGATCGATACGGTCCGTCTGGAGCCGCTTCAGCATGCCATCGACGGCCAGGCGTATGTGCTCAGGACGGCTGTTGAGACCGCCCGCCATCCTGCCCGTTTCCGGATCGATGTTCCAGCCAAACTTCGAGGAGATCACCACCTGATTGCGGAACGGCGCTACCGCTTCGCCGAGGATTCGTTCAACCTCAAGCGGGCCATACGCTTCAGCCGCATCGAAGAGCGTCACGCCGCGATCGTGAGCCGCGCGAGCGAGGGCGATCATTTCGGGCCGGCGCGGGGCGGTCGCATAGAAGGTGCCGGTAATGTCCTGGCAGCCGAGTCCGACGCTCGAAACCTCTAGCTGCCCTAGTTTGCGCCGCCCGTTCACGAGCGGTTTGGCTGCCGCCCCACCGCTTTCCTGAGCAATGGCCGGGGATGAAAGACTGCCGGTTATCGTCGCGGCGGCGATGACTCCAGTTGCTCGCAGAAATGAGCGGCGATCCAGGTCATGGCTGCTTATCGGGTCCCTGCCTTCGAAGTTGTGCATGTCGTTCCTTTCCCCTAATCCGATTGATCGCTTCTGCCTTGGTGACACGTCCGGCTTTTCAGCGATTCGAGTACTGCAAAATCTGTTCAGGAAGCCGCGCGCCTTCGACTGGGATCTTGGCAAACGATGCCTCTATGTCGCGCAGGTCCACGGGCGCAAGTTCGACTCCAACGGATCCCAGGTTCTCCTCCAGCCGATATAGTTTCGTGGTACCGGGAATGGGCACGATCCAGGGCCTCTGCGCGAGCAGCCATGCGATTGCCACCTGGGCAGGTGTCGCCTTCTTTCGCTCGGCTATCTGCTTCAAGAGATCGACGAGAGCCAGGTTGGCTTCCCGCGCCGCAAGTGTGAAACGGGGAAACGAGGCGCGGAAGTCGGAGCTGTCGAATGTCGTGGTCGCATCGATCTTCCCTGTGAGAAAACCCTGACCGAGTGGACTCCACGGTACAAAGCCGATCCCAAGTTCCTCACACGCTGGCAGCACCTCTGCCTCAGGGTCCCGCGTCCAGATCGAATACTCGCTCTGAATCGCCGTGATCGGATGGACGGCGTGTGCGCGGCGGATCGTCTGAGCGCCAGCCTCGGAAAGCCCATAGTGGTTGACCTTTCCTTCCGCGATCAGGTCTTTCAGCGTACCGGCGACTTCCCCGATCGGCACCTCGGGGTCGACCCGATGCTGGTAAAGCAGGTCGATGTGATCGGTCCTGAGCCGCTTGAGCATACCTTCCGTTGCGACCTTGATGTGCTCGGGACGGCTGTTCAGGCCCGCGCGACGCTGTCCCGTCTCCGGGTCGATATTCCAGCCGAACTTCGTCGCGATCACGACCTGATTGCGGATTGGACCCAAAGCTTCTCCCACGAGTTCCTCATTCGTGAATGGCCCGTACGCTTCCGCCGTGTCGAAAAGGGTTACGCCGCGCTCGGCGGCGGCGCGAATGATTCGGATCCCTTCCTCCCGATCTGTTGCCGGACCGTAGCCGTAGCTCAGGCCCATGCAACCAAGGCCAATCGCCGAGACTTCCAGGGTGCTCTTTCCGAGTCTGCGCTTCTGCATTCCTTCTCCTTTGGGGCTTGATCTCTGCTTCAAGATTAGGGCCGCAAGGCCTGCGGCCGTTAGCCTGAACCTGCCGACTTTTAGCCTATTCCTGTCGATGGCTAGCGAAAATGCTCGCCGGAGAGGTACTCTGGGTTCAAAGGAGCCTGCGTGACGATCCCCAGCCCCGCCCGAAACTTCAGTCTGGTGCCAGACCGGCTGCAGGAGCTAAAGGAAGAACTGGCTCGTAGGATTGCGGCATACGTTGGCTCGGAACAGAAGCGGATTACCGACGTACCGGGTCTCACAGTGCACCGGCGAACGGCTCCAACCCCACCCTGTTCAATGACCTACGAGCCGAGCCTGATCTTGACAGCGCAGGGGCGCAAGCGCGTGGAACTCGGCGGCAAAACGTTCACTTATGGTTCGTCCCACTACTTGCTCGCGTCCGTCGCACTCCCGGTCGTGGCCAGGGTCGTAGAAGCGAGCGAACAGGCGCCTTGCCTTGCCCTGTCGTTGAAGCTACAAATGCCTGTCGTCAGGGAGATTCTCAGCCGGGAGGAGATTGCGGTTGCTCCACATGCGGGAAAAGGCCCCGCTATCGCCATCGGTGAACTCACCGTGGAATTGCTTGACTCCTTCTGCCGGCTGATGCGCCTCTTGAACCAACCTCGGGAGATTGCCTTCCTCCACGGCTTGATTGAACGCGAGATTATCTTTCGGGTCCTGCAAGGGCCCGAGGGCGCTCGCCTTCGCGCGATTGCGACGTTAGGTGATCAGAGTCACCGGACGGCGAAAGCAATCGCCTGGATCAAGGACAACTATGCAAAACCGCTCCGTGTCGAGGAACTCGCGGAGATCGCCGGCATGGGTGTCTCCACGCTGCACCACCACTTCCGGGCTCTGACGGCGATGAGCCCACTGCAATATCAAAAGCAGATCCGGCTCCAGGAAGCGCGAGCGTGTATGTCGATCCATGGTCTGGATGCCGGTAGCGCTGCCTTAGAGGTCGGCTACGAAAGCGCCAGCCAGTTCACCCGGGAGTACAAGCGCTTCTTTGGCCAAACGCCGATGCGGGATACTCGCACTCTCCGTTCGACTGATGCTGCGCAACTGGAGCCCCTCGGGGTTCGTTAACGCGGTGCCAGTCGCCTGCACGCGCAAGGCACTCTTCACGAGCGGAGTGGGGTTAGTTACTGCGCCTGCTCCGTCGGCGATTCTCCCTCTTCGAGGCCCGATCAAACACGGCGCGGACAGCTTCCACCTCTTCGATGTTGGCTTCAGCCCAATTGCAGATGCCCGTCACGAGGTCGCTGCGCGACCGGCCGAGATCCGTCGAGGTATACTCCACCCGCGGTAAGGGTCTTATTTCTAAACTTCGACTCTCGATGGGAGACCATCCGACGATTTCTATGCGAATTCAGCGAGCACGGTTTCATCGCAATTCAGTGGAGAACAGCGACCGAAGCAGAGGTTCCAACCACTTCCGGTCCGCGCCCGCGCCATAGGAGTCCCAGGACTGGAGGGCCGCCTTGACTCGGGCGACCTCCACGTCGGTGAACTCAAATTCCCTGGCCTGGATTGACAGCGCGGGGTTCCACACGACGCGCTCCTGGCCGGCGACAATCTCGCGTTTTAATGCGACCGCCTTCTCCTCGTCGGCGTCAAGCGCGATTCGGTCCTGAATTGCCCAGATCGCGCGAATGGAACCCACGTCTTCCCGCTGCGCGCCGAGGAGCGCGTGCAGGTTCAGCCGCTGGGTGTGATCCAGCCTCAATTTCATCGGTTTGTCCTTTCGAGAATTATGGGTTGGAGTACAACAGGATGTAGCCCGCCGTGGCTCCAGCGGGCGTCTTCACTTTGAGCACGCCAGACCATCCGGATGGATTGCTGGCGCCCATCAGTTCCGCCAGACGGTAGCCGTTTCCGGTTCCCGCCGGCCAGGATCAGTTCGCCGCCGGAGGTGACCTCCAGCAGCCTGTGGTCAGCAAGATTCGAGCCAGGACATGATGTTGCCGGCGCGGAACAGCACGGCAAGCACGACCTGGACCACTTCCTGTTGCCATCCGTAGCCTAAGCCGGCGAAGTGGTCGGCGATTTGTTTGCCCGTGACCTTGTTGCCATACTGATGCTCACGCCTCAAATGGCCCAGAATCTCTTGGGCGATCTCTGCACTCGGGTTCGGCACGAAGCGATTGTTCTCTTTAGTGACGAGGTTGAGGCCATGCTCGCCCGGGTAGAAAACCTGCTGCAAGCTGTTCAGGTTGGCCTGCTTCAGGAAGTCCTCGGCTTCATTGCCGCCCCCCCCGATTCACAGGATACGTCAACATGCTGGGGCGTTGGCTGACGGACCAGCAGCACAGAATGTCAACCGAGCACGCCGCGGGTCAGGCACCATTCCACTAACCGCAATGCCTGGTCAGGTGTCAGGCCTAAGCCGGACAAACGCGCGATCAACTCACGCCGTGGGATGGGGACCGCGGCGAGGCCGCGCAGGTTCAGGAGATCCAAGCCACCCACCC
>JAIQFL010000032.1 GCA_020073365.1 Terriglobia bacterium
GCCCGCGATGTTTTGAGCCGGCTCTATCTGCAGGCCGGCGAGGTGGAAAAAGCAATGGAGCAATGCCGCCTTGCCTTGCGTGATAACCCATCCGACGAAATGGCCCTCTACCGGCTGATCCGGGCGCTTCAATCCAGCGGCCGGCAGGATCGAGCGGCCGAAGTCCCCGCCCTTTTGAAGCGCTTCACGGCATTGCGCGAAGAAGCCCGTCAACGCCAGGCGCAGGAGAGTAAGTACAGGCTGGTCGAAGACGATCCTGCGGGCGATCGTAAGTAAGCGGCGACGTCGCAAGCTGTAGACAGAATACCGCGGGTCAGCGGGTGTGGTATCGACCCGCTTGCAAACCGGCCGCCGAGTCCCCTTTCTCGGTAGCAGGAATGGAACCTTTACTGAGCCGTCTTCTCGCCTGATTGCAAGGGGTGGCCTTCACCACGCGGACCGGTTGTGGAAATGAGATCAGTGTTTAAGGCTCCATTGGATGACAATTCTTGTTTGCTTGCTTCCTATGTTTTGAATGGCCAAATTCTTCCATCCATTTGCGTCGTCCGGGCGCATCAGTAGCTTAATGATCTTGTTGTCATAGGAAAGGTTCACTGGCTTTCCGGGCAGTTCCGCGCTCAGGGAACCCTTGCGTTCCCCGGCGATCGTGGGGTTACTTGCGACGATGGTTAGCACTTCGTGACTCTTTAGGACCCCCTGCCAAACCAACTGGCCAGAATCAACGCCACCGCGGCCCAACCGGGTTGAAGCCTCCGCCTGTGAGTTCGAGATGGGCTGGGTCGAGCGGCCATAGCTTTGCTCGTCTGAAGTGCGGGAGATGCTCGGCGACGGAGGGGGCAGCGACGCCAGTTGCTGCTGTAGGAGCTGCGGAGGGGCATCGTGCGGGAGTGGGGAGATGGGTGAAATACAATCATCGTCGCTGACCTTAATTCCGGTGGGGTAATTGGGCCCACTGAGAAAACTTTCTCTCCAGGGGGGCTGCGCAGCCACACGGGTAGCATAGAATGTTTTAGGCCGAAAGTCCAGTCTATTTTGCCGCGGCTCCTAACAAGCGGTTGACGTGGCGCATCACTTCGAACGCGTCAGCCACGTACAGGACGTCGGCCTTGCCGCGCGCCCAGCCGCAGTTGGGGTCCAGGTTGATGGCGCGGCGCTGGTTCACGAACCGCCAGCCCACCACGTGGGGCTCCTCGCCGTGACAGCAGGTGGACAGGCCCTTGGGGTGCCGCGGCGTGGCGCCGGTCTGGCCGATCTGGTTCAGGTGCGTCATAAAGCGCAGGACCGCCTCGCCTTCCCCGCTGAGATCCACCAGCGACTTGCTGCCTCCCAACGACGCGTTGGCGGATCGGAGAAAACCAAGGATCAGCGTCTCCGCTTCGGGCCCGTGCACCGCGCCATCGGCCTGCTTCTTGGTCCAGCCGGCGCCAGCCACAAACAGTAGTTTGGCATCGGGACGAATGGTCTGCTCGTCGGTTTTGGGCGCCTGTACTCCCGTGACGCTGGTGCGGGTTGGGGGAGTGTCCACCGCGACGGCCTCGGCTTCCGCCGCTCCCGCGGGTCCGCTCCAGGGAGCTACACAGCCGGAATCGAGCAACACCAGCCACGGCCGTTGGGATCGCGTCAGCACGCCCTCCATGCGCTGGCGGTAGAACCATCGAGTGACGGCGGGCGCGCCGTTCTCGACGGTCAGGCTGGTGGCGTGCGTATCCACGCGTCCGCCCAAGCGGTATGCCACACCAGGGAGCGCCCGCGACCATCGCGAAGTCGCGGGCGCCAATACGATTGCGGCGCCTGCGGCCCGGCAGAGCGCCTCGGCGGCGGCGGCATCGGTGGAGTAGCGGGGTTCGGCCAATGGCTCACCGGTCACGGCCAGAAAACGCGCGGCGCCCGAGCCAGCAATCTGATTCGCAGCCGGCTCTGTCTGTGCGCCGACCAGCCCGACCGTCAGTTCCCCTTGCAACGCCAGGGCAGCCGCCAGAGCCTCCAATGCGGGCTTCGCCAGCGTGCCATCGGGTTCGGTATGAACCAGCAACAGTATGGGTTCCACGTTATTCCTCCCCGATCCAGGCGACGATTTCGCGCGCAATCTCTTCGGCCGGCATGTTCTTCACTACGCGTGTCTGCCGCTGCTGCCTGGGCAGGCTGACCGACGCGAAGGACAGCCCGCTGTTCGGGACCGCAGCGGCTTTGGCCCGCTGCAGGGCCGGCATTACGACCCGCATGTTGACCATCCCCACCTGCGGATTGTTGCGCGGCTCCGGCAGATGACCGGTGGCCCAGCCGAGTACCGCCGGCGGGGCCGCACAAACGGAGACCTGGTGCCGCCCGCCCTCGATGCGCTCCAGGACTTCGAAGCTGCCATCCTCGCGAACGGTGAGTTGGTCGACCCCCTGGAACTGCTCCGTGATCCCCAGGCGCTCGCCCACCATCTGCAAGGTGGAGCCCGCTCCGCGCGAAGCCGATTCCCATCCACCGAACAGCAGCAGGCGGGCGCGGTCCAGCCCCGGAATCGTCTGGATGGCTCCGGCCAGCGCGGCGGCGGTTTCGAAAGAATCGGTAAAGCCGGAGGCCGGCCCATCCAGCGCCACCAGTTCAAACGGAACCTTCTGCGCCACGGTCATCATCACCTGCTGGAGCTTGGCCTTGGGCCCCAGGCTGACCAGCCAGACCTTGCTGCCGGGCACACGCTGCGCCAGGTGGGCGGCTTCGAACAGGGCATGCGCGGCCCATGGATCGAGGATGGCCGGTAACATCATCTCGTTCTTGAGGGACGGGCCGGCGGGGCCGATGACCGGCTCCAGGGTCTGGAGCGGGTCGGGGACAATGCTTCCGCAGACCGCGATTTGGAATGGAGTGCTCATGTCGGGTGAACTCCAGTATAAGCGGATTACTTTTTCGGGTTTCAGTCGGGTGCGGTGGCTATCGGCGAGACTTTTTCCAGACGTTCGGCCCGAATAGCAATAACGCGAGGACGAACATGAGGAGGAGCTGCGGGACGGTGATCTGGCTGCCAGGCATGGGGAGAACTCCCTGCCAGAAGTATACCGCCCGGGGGGATAAGAGAGCGGGGGGCAGCTCGGCTAAAGCCGGCCCTGGAGCGGCCACCCTACCAGTCCGATGGGACAGGCCGTTTGACCTGTCTGCTGCGGCGCCGCCGCCGCTTAGCCGGCTGACAGACGACAAAAAGCGATCGTCTGTCCTACTCTTTTCGCCTGGGCATCGGGAAGGTGAATACGGGTACCGGGGGACGCAGGCCCAGCCCGCACTCGGCATGGACGGCGCGCACCGCGTTCTCGAGGCCGTCGCGACGCACTACTACCGCAATGGTCAGCTCGCTTGAGCCTTGCGCGATGGCGATGACGTTCACCTGCACGCGCGAGATCGCGGTGAAAATGCGGCCGGCCAAGCCGGCTTTGCCCTGCATGCCTTCGCCCACCGCGGTCAGCAGTCCCACGTTCTGGTCCACCTGGATGGGGTGCAGGTAGTGGTGCGCCAACTCCAGCGCTAGCACCGACTCCAGCGCGGCGACTGTCCGCTCCAGCTCCTCTTGCCGCACCAGAAAACAGAAGTTCTGGCGGTAGCTGGAACTGGACACCAGCAGCACCTCGACATTGGCGCGCGCCACGGCATCGAGGGCCCGCGCCATCACCTGGACGCCGTTCAGCTCGGGGCTGGCGGGCTCCAGCGCCACCAGAGCCACATTCTTCATGGACGCCACCGCGCGCATGCCGATGCCCGGGGCTACCGCAGGGACGATCTTGGTCCCGGGCTTCTCCGGCGCGAAGCTGTTCTTGCTCCAGACCGGAATCTTCCTCTCCGCCAGCGGCGCGAGGGTTCTGGGATGCAGCACCTTGGCGCCGGCATAGGCCAGCTCGGCCGCTTCCGCGTAAGTGATCTCCTGGAGAACCTCGGCGTCGGGGACCAGGCGGGGATCGGCGCTCATGATGCCATCCACATCGGTCCAGATCCACAACTCGGCGGCATCCAGCGCGGCCGCCAGGATGGACGCGGAGAAATCCGAACCGCCGCGTCCCAGGGTGGTGGGGCGGCCATCCGCGGTGGCCCCATTGAAACCTGTGACGATCGGCATCGAGCCCTGGCCCAACAAGGGCAGAAGGCTGGCCCGGGCCTTTTCGCGGGTGGGTTCCATGAGCGGGGAGGCGTTACCGAAGACCGCGTCGGTCACTACCACTTCACGCGCGTTGACCGCGGCTGCGGGCGTGCCCTCGGCATTCAGGTGTTCAGCGAGCAGCACAGCCGAAAGCCGCTCACCGATCGCCACGGCTTCATCCACCGACCGCGGAGGCCGCTCGCCCAGCATCGCCATACCGCGCACGATGCGTTCGAATTCTTCCACGAGGTGTTGAATATTGGCAATCACGGTGGCGTGGCGGGTTTCGGGCAGCAAGGCCCGGCAGGCATCCTCATGGCGGACCCGCAGCGTAGCGAGATTCGTCTCCAAGCCGGCGAGATCGCCCGCCTCGGCGTGCCGCATGGTATCCAGCAGTAAGTCGGTAATCTTGGACATGGCCGAGACTACTACCGCCACCGGGCGCTTCTTGCGTTCATCGGCGGCGAGCCGGGCGGCCACCCGCATGCGTTCGGCGGAGCCTACGCTGGTGCCGCCGAATTTCATGACGAGAAGATCTTTCAACTGAAATCCTTTCCATTGGTGACGCGCGATCGCACGATCTTTAAGACGGCTTCTTCCACTTCTTCCTCGGTAAGCCGAGTGGAATCCAGGTATATCGCATCGGGCGCCTGGGCGAGCGGCGCGTCGGCGCGGGTGCTGTCCCGCTGGTCGCGTTCCTTCATCTGTTCCGCGAGGCCGCCCTCGGAGACGTCCTCGCCCCTGGCCCGGCTTTCGCGGAGGCGGCGGCGAACGCGCTCTTGCGGGTCGGCATCCAGAAAAATCTTAACGTCCGCGTTGGGGAACACCACCGTTCCGATGTCTCGTCCCTCCATGACCACGCTGGCGCGCTCTCCCATGGCGCGCTGCTTCGCTACCATGGCGCGGCGAACGCCGGGAATCACCGCCACCTTGGACGCACCGCTCGAAACCTGGGGCGTGCGGATGGCTTCGGTGATATCTTCCCCGTTGAGTTGGATGCGGCCCGGCGAAAGCTCGATATCCGCAGCGATGGCCAGTTGCTCCATGCGGTGCATGTCGTCCCAACCGACGTTCTGCCGCAGCGCCCAAAGAGCTGCCGCGCGATACATGGCGCCGGTGTCGATATAAGTGAGTCCCAGCCGCCCGGCCACGCGTTTCGCCAGCGTGCTCTTGCCGGCGCCTGCCGGACCGTCGATGGCCACCACGATGCGTTTTGGTTTGGGGTCTGCCAAGAAATAGAATAACAGCAGCATGAGCCCGAACGAATTCGACCGCGTGGTGGCGGCGGCTTACGCGCGCATCCCGGCGCGTTTTCGCAAGCGGCTGAAGAACATCGCCGTGGTGGTGGAAAGCGAGCCTTCCGTGGAGCAACTGGCGCGCGGGCGGGTGGCTCGCGGCAGCACCCTGCTGGGCCTCTACGAAGGCCGGCCGCTCACTACGCGCAGTGTTTTCGAATCGTTCGCCATGCCCGACCGCATCACCATCTTTCAAGGACCGCACGAACGCATGGCTCAAAGCCCCGAGCACCTGGCCAAGCTGGTGGAGGACACCGTGTGGCACGAGGTGGCGCACTATTTCGGGATGAATGAGCGGCAGGTACGCGCGGCGGAGCACAGAAGGCGAGGGTAGCGGGGCACCGGTCCGATGGGGCAGCCGGGTATGCCAGGCTGGTCTGGTTCGTTTTTGCCCGTCGCCAGTGGTAGAGTGTTCCTTCGGCTGGTCATGGGCCAAGCCGGAAAGGAACAACCGCCATGGTAGGTCGACGTGTCTGGATTGTTTTTCTCACCCCGCTGTGCCTGTTGGCCCTGCTGGGGTTCGCCCTGTCAGCCCAGCAGACGAGCCCGCCGGGCCAGTATCCCATCAGCCTGCTGTCCGGTTTCGACTGGCGCGATGTGGGTCCCATGCGCGGCGGACGCACATATGCCGTGGCGGGGCACGCCAACCAGCCCGACACTTTCTACTTCGGCTCCGTGGGCGGGGGAGTGTGGAAAACCGAGAACTCCGGCCGTACCTGGTACCCGATTTCCGATGAGGGCATTCCGATCGGCTCGATCGGCGCCATCGCGGCGGCCCCTTCGAATTCCAACATCGTCTACGCCGGCACCGGGGAGCCCGACATCCGCAGCCAACACTCCTACGGCATCGGCATGTACAAGTCCCCGGATGCGGGCAAGACCTGGACCCATATCGGCCTCGAAGGCACGCGTCAGATCGGACGCGTCGTGGTCGACCCGACGAATCCTAATCGTGTCTATGTAGCGGCGCTGGGCCATGTCTACGACCCCAACCCCGAGCGCGGCGTCTATCGCTCCATCGATGGCGGCGCCAACTGGAAGAAGGTCTTGTTCAAGACCGGCGATCCTGACAACGTCGGCGCGATCGATCTGGCCATCGATCCCAGGAATCCGCGCGTGCTCTACGCTTCCCTGTGGGCGACGCGCCGTCCGCCGTGGTCGGTGTATGCGCCTACCAATTTGCCCGGGGGCGGTCTGTACAAGTCCACCGACGGCGGCGACACCTGGAAGCAATTGACGGGCGGGCTGCCCACCGACGCCTTCGTCGGCAAGATCGGCATCGCGGTGTCGCCCAGCAATCCCAATCGTCTGTGGGCTGTGGTGGATGATACCGGCAGCGCTGTCCCGCGCGGCATTGGGGGCGGGGGCGGAGGGGGCGGCGGCGGTGGACGCGGCGCCAGCACCGGCGGCGGGGTCTACATCTCCGATGACGCCGGCGCCACCTGGAAGCTGGTCAACGCCGAGAACCGGCTTTGGGGCCGCGGCTGGTACTTCGGAGCCGTGACCGTCGATCCCACCAACCCCGACCGCGCCTACGTGATCAACACCGCCACCTACATGACCACCGACGGCGGCAAGACGTTTGTTCCGATCAAGGGGGCGCCCGGCGGCGACGACTATCACCAGCTCTGGGTCAATCCCAAGGACGGGAACCGCATGGTGCTCAGCAGCGATCAGGGGACCGTGGTCAGCGTGGATGGCGGCAAGACCTGGAGCACCTGGTACAACCAGCCCACCGCCCAGATCTATCGCGTAGCCGCCGACAATCGTTTCCCGTATTGGCTCTACGGCCCGCAGCAGGATTCGGGCGGCGTGGGCGTCAGCACCTGGTCGCGCGAGGGCGTGCTCTCATTCCGCAACTGGGAGCCCACCTGCCTGGCCGGTGAGAGCAATACGGTCCTTCCGGACCCCAAGGATGGCAACATCCTGTACGGCGGCGCCGCCGGGCGTTGCGATCAGTTCTTCAACACCGCCGCGCCGCTAGGGGGACAGTTGCCCCCGCCCGATGACAGCAATCCCAACCGCAAAACCTGGACGCTCCCACAGGTCTTTTCGCAAGCCGACGAAGCTTTGTACTACGCCAATCAATTTGTGATGCGCTCGCGCGACCGGGGCCGCACGTGGGAAAAAATCAGCGCCGACCTCTCGCGCCTGAACCCGCCCGTGCCTGCTACGCTTGACCCGGTGACGGCCAAGGACATCGACCAGCAGATGATCAGCCGCTTTGGCGTTGTGTATACCATCGCCCCCTCGCCGCTCCAGGCCGCCACGGTGTGGGTGGGCACCGACGATGGCTTGATCCACGTCACGCGCGACGATGGTAAGACCTGGACCAACGTCACGCCGCCGGCCATGACGGCGTGGAGCAAGGTTTCCCAGATGGACGCCGGCCATTTCGATGTCGAGACCGCTTACGCGTCCGTGGATCGCCATCGCATCGCCGATAACAGGCCGTACGTCTATCGCACGCACGACGGCGGCAAGACCTGGCATAACGTGGTGGCGGGCATCCCCGAAGGCGCCTACGTCAACTCTGTGAAGGAGGACCCACAAACCAAGGGGCTGCTCTACGCCGCCACCGAACTGCGCGTTTACGTTTCCTTCAATGACGGCGAGCAATGGCAGCCGTTGCAGAACAACATGCCGGTCACCTCGGTGCGCGACATCGTGGTGCACGGCGACGATCTGGCGATTGCCACCCACGGCCGCGGCTTTTGGGTGATGGATCAAATGACGGCGTTGCGGCAAATTGCCGTGCAGGGGGCCCAGATCGTTTCCGCCAACGCCTACCTGTTCAAACCTGGTGAGACCTACGCTATCCGGGCCGGCAGCATGAACGGCACGCCGATGCCGCACGAGGAACCGCAGATGGAGAATCCACCCTCCGGCGTTCTGGCCTACTACTGGCTCAAGACAGCCGCCAGGCAGCCGCTGAAGCTGGAGTTACTGGATAGCTCCGGAGCGGTGCGCGCCTGCGCCGCCAGTGACACGCCGGTCCGCCCGGTGGATACCGAAACGCTGAACGTTCAGGCTATTTGGGTGCAGCCCCCGCAGCCGCCTTCCGCCGCTGCCGGAATGCATCGCTATTCCCTCGGTGGCACGGCCGGACGTGGGGCCGGCGGTGGCGGCGGCGGTTTCGGACGGGGCGGTGGCGGTGCGACGGCGCCAGACGCGTGCACGCCCGCGGGAGCCAGTCCGGACGCCTCGGCGGCTAACCCCGCGGCGGGTGGACGCGCCGGCCGCGGTGGACGGGGCGGCGGTGGTGGCCGCGGCGGCGCCCCAAGCTTGCCGGCCGGTCCGTACACCGTGCGCCTCACCGTGGACGGCCAGACCTATACCCAGCCGGTCACGATTAAACCAGATCCGCGCGGCGCACCCAACGGCGTCGGGGGCACCGGAGGTGGTGACTAAGTACACCTCAGAGGTGGGGCCGGCGGTTCCGCCTGCCTCGCCCGCTTGCGGGCGATTCTTTCCAAGCTCCTCACGGTCGCGGCTCCGATCGGAATATGTCGATCTCTGGGCTCCGCCGACCCCTCGGGCTCAACCCTGGTTCAAAAGCGTTACGGCTTCCGGCGTAAGGGAGCGGACGGGAGATCCGCGAAATCCCTTCGGGTCCCTCGTTACGATTCAGTCACAACCCGCCAATCGTGCGGCGGCCGCGGTCACGGCATCCTCAAAGTCAGAAAGAGGCAATTGCAGGGCCTCATGAATGACCACACCATCGACGGTGGCTACTTCAAAGACTCTCAGGATTGCCGAGACGATCCGCATGGCTTTGATGTTACCCAACTCTTTTCGAACCAGGTAGTGGATGGTCGTCACGGCGTGAGCGGCCAGCATCCCCTTCGAGAGGCCTGTCTCGACGGCCGCCCAAGCCGCCGCACTGGCCTTCACGTAAGGTTGCCGATCGAGCAGAACGTCCAGGACTACATTGGTATCGAAGAGGATTCTCTTCATCGATACTTCGCCGCCAGATGCTTGTGGTAGTCGTCGAGGTCCGCATTCTTGAGAACTCCCCGGACCGAACGGAGAACCGGGACCGCGTCTGGAGCGGGAGCAGGCGGCTCCGCAACGGCAGCGAGGTAGGCTTCAACCATCTCCGATACGGAGACCCCTCGCAGTTTCGCGTATTGCTTCGCGCGCAAAACTACGCCCTCGTCCACGCTCAAGGTAAGCTTCGCCATGTACGTATAATATCAGAAATCTAGTACGTATGAATTCCCGCGATCCCGCAACTGAGTTTGCCACACACATGGCGGCTCGCACGCCCTCCAGCCTGGCGCATGCTCCACCACGGAAAGCGACCTCCTCCCAAGCGATCATCAGACAGGCATCAAAAGACGGCATACAATCGACGCTTCAATCACCCGCGAAACGCAACCCTGCTACTCCGAGGTAATCCGACTTGTTGTGAGTCAGCAGCGGACCGCCGTAAAGCAGGGCCGTCGCGGCGATCCACGCATCGGCGGTCTCAATTCGCCGACCAGCGCGTCGGGCGGACACCATCGCCTCCGCCCACTTGACGACCAAGTCATGAGGTGACGGGACGATCGCGAAGCGACGAAGAAAAATGCGGAGCCACTCGACGCGTTCTGCGCTCCAGTCCGCAAGGAGTGCCCATTGCTCCAACTCGGCTTCCGTCATGAAACGAAATCAACCACTGACGGTCCCGAAGATGCGGCAAGTACACCTCCGCCCGAGTGTCACCGTTGAATTGAATAGAAAGGACACCACATCCGTATCGAGCACGATGGGATTCATGCGGCTGGATCAGTTCTCGCATGTCCCCGCCATTCGCGCATGGCCGCGAGGAAATCATCGATGGACTCTTCCTCGGGCCAGAAGCGCCGAGCAAATCGCGGGGATCCCGCGGAAAAATCAGACCCTGAGCGGCAATCAATTCCTCCACTGTCGGGTGACCTTCGCGGGCATACTTTTCGGCGAGTTGGTCTGGGGAATCGTTCATAGCGCCGCTTCAGTATAGCGCCGCACCAGTCTTCGAGAGTTCGCATCCGCGATTGGCGCGATTGGATGAGGCCATTTTCGTCGCAGCCGCAGCCCGTGGTTTCGGGCCTATCCTTGCGGCTCGGCCTCCCGTTCCAATCCGGCGCGGTCCTGAATTTGAAGCTGATGGCCCTGGATGCGAATCAGGCCTTCCGCGCGGAAGCGCGCCAGGTTGCGGGAGACCACCTCGCGCACGGTTCCCAGGCGCGACGCCAGTTCCTGATGGGTAATCGGCAGGTCGAACTCGTCGGCTCCGGCTTGGTTGGAGGCGTCCAGCAACAGGCGCGCCAGCCGTCCGGTGACGCTGCCGAAGGTCATGGATTCAACCACCCCCACCAGGTGCCGCAAGCGGTGCCCCACCACCGCCAGCACCTTCAGTGCGACATCGGGATATTGGCGGCAAACCTGCTGGAAATCGCTCTTGTTGATGAACAGGGAAACGACCGGCTCCACGGCGCGCACCGAGGCCGGATAGGGGCCGCCGTCAAAGAGCGGGAGTTCCGCCACCGTGGCGGGGGCCGCTTCCAGCGCCAGCATCATTTCACGCCCGCTCGGGGAGGTCTTGAAGATCTTGACGCTGCCCTCGACGATGAGGAAGATGCCGGCGCACGGCTCGCCCTCCCAGAAGAGAACCTCGTCGGGGGCAAAGCGGCGCTCCACGGCCCGTTGCGCGAGAGCCTGCACCTCACTCTCACTCAGGCTGGCAAAGAGCGCGATCTGCGAAAGGGAAGCGTGTTTCCGCATCAAATGGTAATGGTAGCGCGGTAGGATAGGCCGGGAACCTTCGGGCAGGGGGATGCATGTCATTCGCGAACTGCACGCCCTCCGCAGACGGATCAGAGGTCCCTCTGCACGCCAGCTATCGATCGGGCTCCGACTCCGCTTCGAGGCAATACGCCGGGTCGGATTGTTGCAGAGGCTCCAGAAGTACGCGAGCTTCATCTTCGCGCTCAGATGCCACATGGAGCCGGCAAAAGCAGTTGCACAAGGGGGTTTCGCCGACTCCGAAGGCGCCCGGGAAACCCGCGATGTACCGGGGCTCATCTCCGGTCACTACGTAGTCGATGCCGGCCTCTTCCAGGGCGGCCTTCGCCAGGCCCAGGGCGAAGGAATCGCCGGTCTCCAAAACGGTGACGAGCGACACCGCATGCTCCCCCGCTGGTTCCGGCGGGAGTCCTGGAACCAACGGAACCCGGCAATCGGCACACTCGATAAAACCCTCCCGGTACTCCGTCAAGCACTTGGGGCAATACATGGCCTCGCCTCCACCGAATGATGTCGGGATCTCCAAACGGATCCCACAGATCAAGTATGCGCCGTACGGCCCTTTGGGGACAATAGAAATTGGGGTTTAAGATCTCTTAAACTGCTTCCCGCCCCTGTACAGAACCGCCACACCGGGCATGGACACCAGGTGGTAGAGGACGTTATGGTCGAGTGGGGCGAGCGCATCCACACCGAAAGCCTGGATCGCCGAGGCTGCAAACAGGATCAGAATCCCTGCGATCATGTCCCAGGACCCGGCGCCTTTCCTCAGGCCGAGGAAGTTCATGATGAGCAGCAGAACGATCACCGGCGCGTAATTCAAGACCACATCCAGAAAGCTGTCGACCAGCACGATCGCGACGGTATCGGCCGCAAACTGGATCAGTCCGAGTACCAGCACCACGCGCTGGAGGCGCGGAGAGAAGAACTGCTTCGCCGTGGCCATCAGGATACAGAGGGTCATGGCCGCCAGTACGATCCAATTCGCCCGCTCGATGACGTAATGCGACTCGGTGCCGGCCTCGAAGAAGCCGTGGTCCATGCCGCCGATCAGCGCTCCTGAACCAAGCAGCAGCAGTGCGCCGCTCCAGAACCAGGCAGCCGAGAACCGGGCTTTGGGAATCCCGGCCGTCATACCGGCCAGAAACAGCGTTTCGCCGGCCAGAACGAAATCGGTGATGGATGTGAGGGCCCACGCAGTCACGGTGTCTCCTGGTTAAAGAATACGCCGTATGGGTACCGATGGGCTTGCATCCGGAGGCAAAATAAGGGAGAATCATGTCCGGAAGTGGGATATTGCGCTCCCCGTTTATTCTGGGAGTGAGGAGGTCGAACGTGAAGCTTCCCGCATTAAGTATTGCGATGGTTCTCCTGGCCGGTCCCGTTGTGGCCCGCGCTGACAAGCTGGAGGATGCGTTCCAGCTCCTCAAAACCGCCGTAGAAAGCAAAGACGCCGCGCAAGTCAAAAAGCAGGTTCTCGAAATCTACCCGCTGACCTGCGAGGTGACCATGTCCGCCGCGCCCAAGGATGAAGAGGAAAAAGCCGCCTGGACCAGCCGCGTCGCCTATGCCAAGGACGTCGAGTTGTACGCCGAGTACGCGCTGTACGCGACGGCAATTCAGTCCCCGGCGGCGACGACCGTGGATCTGATCTCCACTCTCGAAGAGCAGAATCCCAAGAGCAAATATCTCAATGACGCCTATGGCCCGTACTTCGTGGCATTGAACCGGACGGGGGCCGCGGCGAAAGTCCCTGCGATTGCCGAAAAAGCGCTGGCAAATTTCCCCGAAAACGAGGATCTGCTGCTGGTGTTGGCCGACGCGGCCATGAGCCGCAAGCAGAGCGACCGTGCCCTCACCTACGCCAACCGCCTGACCGCCGTACTCAGCAAACATCCGAAACCGGAAGCCGTGGCGGCCGCGGACTGGGAACGCAAGCGCAGCGCGTCATTGGGTCACGGCTACTGGATTGCCGGCATGATTTACGGTGAGAGAAATCAGTACGCCGCTACCGACAAGAACTTGCGCGCGGCCCTGCCGTTCATCAAGAGCAACGATGCGATGTCGGCCCCGGCGTATTTCTATCTCGGGATGGCCAACTACCAACTCGGCCTGATGACGCTGAACAAGGCGCTGGTGCTGGAAGGCGCAAGGTTTAGCGACCAATCGGCCGCCATCGCTAGCGCGTACACGGAGCAGGCCCGGCACAATGCGTTGGTGATGAAGGCCGAGGCCGCCAAGATGCGATAGGCCGATCGCGGCGCGGTACCCAGGCGGCACCCCCGGTAAAGAAGGCGGCGTCTCTGAAGCGCCGCCCCTCGCGCTATGGGAGCAGGTGGCCCATCACCAGGAAGTTCTCCGTGGCGGCTGCGACATGGGCGCTTCCCGGGCGGCGCCTGCTCGACATACCTCGTCACATCTGCGGCGTTGCTGTGCGGAGAGCGGGGTCTTATTGGGCCGGACAGAAATACGCGGACACTGGGTGAGTGCAGAGTCTTGCCGCCAGGCCGGAAGCCGGCGCCGGCGGCAGGATGAAATCCGGATAAAATCCTGCCCCACCGATCATTCCGCAAACAGCTCCAGGTCGCTAGGGGGGTACGTGACTCGATCGCCCTCCACCCTCGCGAATGATGTCATTTTGTGCTCGCTCGCCCGGGCGGCGCTCAGGATGTGCCGGACCGCGATTCCGCGGGCCGTAAGCGCGTCGGCGATCATCGATCGATGGCAGCGCAACGGCACTGACTCGGCACACATGATGGCCACGCGCCGGCCCTCCTCCAGCCGCAACAGTTCGCCCAGGTTCTTTTCGAACTCCGCCGTCTGCATGTAGTCCGCGTATCCACGGAAGCTGAGGTTCCGCCATCCGGTGTTGCGGGAATCCTTTTGGGGATGGCGCAGTCCTCCCAGCCCGGGCATGTGGACGTACTCGATCCCCGCCGCTTGAAGCGGCTGCGGCAGGGCCTCGCGATTGAATTGTGGGTTGTGACGCGAACGGGGTACCGTGCGGACATCCACCAGCACCTTGACGCCGTGACTCTTCAGCATTTCCAGGAACTCCGCCAAGGGATGGTTGGAGTGGCCGATGGTCAGCACGGGCTGCCCCACTTCTACTCATACCGCAAAGCGATCGGCGGGTCCACTGTGCTGGCGCGCCGCGGTACAGACAACAGAAGCGGATTCGTCCGTCCCACCGGGCCGGGCACGGCCAGCCAGCGGTATTTGGGCCCAAAAGCCGGCACCAACCGAAAATAATACCTGTTACTCTCTTTAATAGGGAGAAAGCATGTCTAAAGGATTCAACCTGGCCAGGTTGGTTGGGATTCTCATACTTCCGCTGCTGGCCCATGGCGCGCAGGAGCGGTCTTGCTGGTTGCGCGATGCAGCCGTACCATCCAACTCGATCGTTTACGCCCTCTGCGAACAGGGCGGCATCTGGGCCACCGCCGACGGCGGATCCACCTGGGCAAAACGGGAAACCGGCACTACGGAACGGTTGCGGGCAATGGCGTTTCTGGATACGAAGCGCGGTTTTGTGATCGGCGATCATGGCCTGCTGCTCGCCACCGAAGACGGCGGCAACAAGTGGCAGGCCCAGGCACTGGGTACCAAACAGCATCTGATGGACATTGCCTTCATCGGCGAGTCGGGCTGGGTGGCCGGCTATCAAGGGCTCATCCTGCATACCAGCGACGGCGGGCGTACGTGGTCCAGGCAGGCCACCAAAACCACCCAAACGCTGGAGACGGTTTTCTTCGTGGATGCGGACCACGGTTGGGCGGTTGGCTGGGCCGGCACCATTCTCAGGACCAGCAACGGAGGCCAAACCTGGGAAGAGATCCACTCGGACGCGTCCTGGTCTCTGACCTCGGTCTACTTTCAGGACACCAGGAATGGCTGGATGGTGGGGTTCGCCGGCCAAATCCTCCGGAGCCGCGATGGGGGAACCACCTGGCAGGCGCTGGCCAGTCCCGTGAAGGCGTGGTTCACCGCCGTGTGCTTCGACAACTCCGGACGCGGCTGGATCACGTATGACGATGGCCTGCTGGTAAGCGAAGACCACGGCGACACCTGGAAGCCCGTCTCGACGGGCCGCCGCTTCTTCCTCAGCAAGCTCTTTCGGGTGGACGATTCGCTCTGGGCGATCGGCCAGTCGGCCCTCCTGAAGCAGACCGGCAGCCTGAGCTGGAAACGAATCGACAGCCTGATTCCGGGTGGCACTCCTGTGGGTACTGGCGTGGGCACCGGCGGAACCCCTGGCCGCGGCACCGCGAGCCTCCCCGCGATCGACAACTCGCGCCAGCGCTCAAACTAACGAGGCTCCGCTGGCTCGAAGCGCTACGTCCGAGTATCGACCGGCCCTTAACGCCGGCCACTCCGGCGCTTCGAAAAGAAGGGGATCGACGTGGACAAGGTGTGTCATACGGCGCTTCTGCTCATAACTGAAATTGGTAAGCCACTGGTTCGACCAGTGAGACTCGAAAAGGTTTGACCGGAGGCCTTTTCGCGATAAAATCCGCCCACATCCGGACGCCTTCAACACCGCCACCTGCGCACGCGGTTCGAAGCGGGATCCGTACGCCAGACGGGCTGCATCTTCGGGCGTAACCCCGGCTTGATTTGGCGGCCAATGCCCTCCGCCAGACCGGCCTCGAGCCGTAAGACATCCTCGAAATCGCGCTCGTAGGTATGCGCCCACAAGTGCGCGTCGGTGGAAGCGTCGATGAGCTGAGCTACGATGCGAACCGGCCAGCCCGAGCGCAACACCGAACCTTCCACCAGCGCGTCCACTTTCAATTCCCTGGCAATCGCGCCGATGCTGCTCCCCTTGTAGGTCATCGCCGAAGTGCGCGAGATCACCCTCAGGTTTGCTAGTTTTGGGTAGGTTCGAGGTCAGAATCTGGGTGATGCCATCGGCGAAGTACTCCTGTCCGGCGTCGCCGGAAAGATTCACCACGGAAAAACGGCGATCGACTCGATTCGGGAGCTACTTTCCCAAGTGACGGGCGCCGAGATCCCGTATCCGCGCCGCAACAGTCTCGTTAATTGCTGTCTTTTGAGCCGCCCTGAAAAGCGCGCCGCAATTCTCCGATGCAGCGGGTCAGGGCGTCATCCGAAACGAATGCGCCCGCTGTGTCGCGGCGGGGCGGCCGGAGCACGTGGTGTAGCGTGACGTCACCACTTCCGCTCCCAGCCGCGCCACCACTCGGTGTTTTCCAGGTTCAGCGCGTCCCAGCAACGGTCGATCGATTGCGGATCCCGCCGCACTACGGCTTCGCGGGAGACTTCGGGCGGCAGCGTCACGAGTTGGGCGAAGCGGTCGAAGACGCGGGCGCGGTCGCTCGCCGGAACACGGGTCAGCAGGTGCCACAGCGTCAGGGCGTCGCGCGGACGGGCGGAGTCGAGAATCCGGTTCAGCGCCGTCGTCGGGTCGCCCGCTTCGAAAATACTCACTCCGCGCTGCAGCGGCTCCGGGGCATCCTCATAGAACGGAATGCCGGGACCCTGGCGCTTTCGCGTGACGCATTCGGCGCCGGCGGGAATGAACGATTCGTGGCCCTGGTATTGAAAAGCCACCCAGCCCAGGGACACCTTCAGCAGCCCGTTGCCGGAGCCATCCACGTTGATGGTGTACTCGCACCCCAGATCGATGGCGCGGGCCGACGGCGTCTCCACCACGAACTGGCCGGGCCGTGCCCAGATGAAGGCGTGCAGCATGCCGCGGTTGAGCATCACCTGGCGATTGGTGGAGGCGCGCAATTCCGAGTCCGGACCGAGATCGATCTTACCGATGTCATCGGCCTGGAGCGACACTTGGGAGTCGCGGCCGGTGCGCAGCAACTGGCCGGCATTCACGGCCATGGAGACGGCCGCATCCTGGCTGCCGAGGCGCGCGGCGCCTTCAAAGCTGGCTACCTGCCAGGCGGTGGCTTGGGATGGCAGTGGAGCCCTGAGTTGCCAGGCGGCGACGGCGGCCAGGATCGCGGCGGCAGCGGTGGCCCACCAGATGCGCGGGCGCTGGCGAGCGTCGCGTACCAGGTCCGCGCGATGGCGGTAGCGCAAGGGTGCCAACGTCTGCTCGAGGCGTTCGACCTCCGGATCGGGCGGTCCGGAACGGTCCCACAAATAGTCGCTCATTTTGTTTCCATTCCTCCCAGTGCTTCGCGCAACATCTTCATGCCCCGGCAAAGGTTGACCCGCACGGAGTCGGGCGTCAGACCCGTCTGCATCGCAATTTCGGGCCCCGTCATGCCTTCCACCAGCCGGAGAATCAGCGTCTCCCGATACGCTTCCGGCAGGCTGCGGATCAGGTCGAGGATCACAAACGCATCCTGTCCCGTGGGGCGCGCGCCGTGTTCGCGCTCGGTGGCCTCGTCGAGAGGCGTGCTGCGCCGGGCGTCGCGGAAATAGTCGATAGCGCGGTTGCGGGCGATGGCCGCAAGCCATCCCCGGAAAGCCGCGGCCGTGCGAAGGCCGCGAAGCTGGCGCATCGCCGAGACGAATACATCCTGCACGAGGTCTTCGGCATCGCCGGCCGGCACGCGCGCCAGCAGGATGCCGTGCACCATGCGCGCGTACCGGACGTACAATTCGCCGAAGGCGCCGCGGTCTCCCCCCGTCGCGGCGCGAATCAAGCCATCATCCTCTTCGACTGCGGTTGCCACCAAGGTCATCATAGCGAGTGTTCCATTCTCTCTCCAGGCTCACCCGAACCGGCTAAGAGCGGGTTGACAGACGACGAAAAACGATCGTCTGTCCCACTTTTTTCAGTCCTGTAGCATCGCCTCGACGTCGCTGGCGGTGAATGGCTTCATGTTCGCCTTGGCGTGGAGACGATCCACTCCATTGGGGCCCGCGGCTACCAGCGAATTGGTAAACTGCTCGCCGTTTTTGGCAACCAGCTCGATCACCCACTTGCCCTCTTTGGGCCACTGTTGCGAGATGGCGAACATGCCAACTTCGGAGAGCTTCGTGACCGTGAGGGGGATGGACTGGCGTTGTCCATTCACCATTCCGACCGCGGTGGCTATGAGTTGAGCGGTGGCTGGATCGTGGCAGCCGGTCGCCTTGATCGTGACGACGGCGTTGTTCTTGCGCGCTTCAGCGCTGGCCTCCGGGTTCCCTAACTGCAGAAAGAAGCCACCGGCCAAGAGTTGGCCCGCGAGCGCCAGCAGGGCGGCGGCGGGCGTTACGATCATGAGTTTGTTTCGCATCGTTTGTGTCCCTCCATGGGATTGTCTGAGGGGAAGACGGGGCGGTGGGCGAGAGTGTTAACGAGGAAGCGGCGTGTGGCTACTCGGAGCGCAAGGAGGTGGACGGGTCTACTTGCGTCGCGCGGCGAGCGGGGTAATACGCGGCTCCCAGCGCGGCGCAGGGGACCGCCAGCGCAACCACCAGGTAGGTCGCGGTGTCCAGGGCGGTGACGCCGAACAGCAGGGTCTCCAGATAGCGGGAAAACGTGAGCGCCGCGACGAGGCCCACGGTAACGCCCGCAAGAGACAGACCCAGGGCTTCGCCGAGCACCATTCGGAGTACGCCTCGTTGGGATGCGCCTAACGCCAGGCGGATTCCAATCTCGCGGGTGCGCTGGCGGACGGAGTACGAGAGCACGCCGTAGACTCCCACGAGGCCTAGCAGCAGCGTGGTTGCGGCGAAGACGGCCAGCAACACCGCGGCGATGCGGGCAGGCGCCAGCGAAGCATAGAGGAGCTGCTCCACCGGTGCTGCGAGGTTGGCGGGGATTCCGCTGTCCAGCGTCCAGACGCGGTGCTGCAGGATGGGCAGGAACGCGGACGGATCGCCGGCAGTGCGGACCAACAGGCCCGCGCCGCCCACGGTGAAGCGGGCCAGGGGCAGATAGAACTCCGGGCGCACGTCCGACCTCAGGTTGATGTGCTTGACATCGCCGACCACGCCCACGATTTCCATCTCCAGGCGGTTACGGCCGAGCAGGAGGCGCTGCCCCACCGGGTCCTGTCCCGCGAAGTAACGGCGGGCGAGCGCGTCCGAAATGATTACCACCTGCGAGGACTCCCCGTCATGCTCGTTGAAAGTGCGTCCGCGGCGCAACGGAATCCCGGCAGTCGCGAAATAGGTTGGGCTGATGCGCGTGATCAGGGCCTGGGGTCTCTGGTCGGGGGCAAGGAGGGGCCGGCCGCCGATGGCGAAGCCCGTGTCTGCCACCATGTCCACGGGACCGAACGGCAGCGGATTGGCAAGGGCCGCCGCCTGCACGCCGGGGAGGCTTTCGACCTGCTCGATGACGCTGCGGTAGAAGGTCCGTTGAGCCGCGGCGTTGGGATAGCGGACCGGGGGGAGAAAGATCTGCCAGGCAATCAGGCCGCGTGTACGGAAGCCGGGGTCCACGGCGCTGAGCCGCACCAGGCTGCGGAATACCAGGCCGGCGCCGATCAACAGCACCAGAACAGTGGCGACTTCGGCTGTGACCAGAACGTGTCCCAGGTGGCGGTGAGACAAGCCGCGTCCGGCCCCGGCGGTTCCTTCACGCAGCGATTGCGCCAGGTTGCGGCGCGCCGATCCCAAAGCGGGGGCCAGGCCGAACAGCACCCCGGTGAGGATGGAGATTCCAACCGTGAACCACAGCACACGCGCATCCATGCTCACATCGCGAACGTGCGGGAAACTCGCCGGCAGTTGGGACGCCATGGCGGGCACGGCCCAGGCGGCCAGCACCAGGCCCAGCGCGCCTCCCACGCCGGCCAGCATCACGCTTTCGGTGAGGAGTTGGCGGACCAGGCGTCCGCTGGTGGCGCCCAACGAGCGGCGCAGGGCGAACTCCCGCTGGCGGCCCGCGGCATGCGCCAGCAGCAGGTTGGCGACATTGGCGCATCCCACGGCCAGCATGAAGGCCACCGCCGCCCAGAGGACCACAAACATGGGCCGTACGTTGCCCACAAGGCTCTCCTGGAGCGAAACGGCGCCCATCTGAATGCCCGCGTCCGACTGGGGCCAGGCTTGCGCCAAGGCCGCGGCGATGGTTCGGAGCTCGGCATCGGCGGTGGCCGGCCGAACGCCCGGCCGCATGCGGGCGGCGACATCCAGGAACACGTCGCCGCGGCTTGCCTTGTTGTCGGCGGTGAAACTGATGGGTGTGTACAAATGGGTCAGGATCGTGGGGAAGCCGACGCGCGGCGGCAGCACCCCGACCACCACGAAAGGCCGGCCGTTGAGCACCAGGGAACGTCCGAGGATCTGCGGGTCGGCGCCAAAGCGGTTGCGCCACAGCGAGTCGCTCATCAGCACCACAGCCTGGCCGGATTCATCCTCTTCGGCGGTAAACCAGCGGCCCAATTGCGGGCTGACGCCCAGAACGCGGCTCATGGACGCCGAGAGGCGCAGCCCTGCAATGTTCTCGGGCTGGCCCGCGCCAGCCAGGGCGAAATTCATCTGGGTGGAGGCGCCTACGGCGTCGAGAGTGCGGGAGCGGGCGGCGACGTCGAGGTAGTTGGGTGGAGAAAAGATGTCGGGCTGGCCGTTGGAGGCGGGATAGCTGGTCCAGAGGCTCAGCAGACGGTCGGCTTGCGGATAGGGCAGCGGCCGCAGCAAAACGTTATCGATCAAGCTGAAAATGGTGGTGTTGGCGCCGATTCCCAAAGCCAGGGTCAGCGACGCAACGAGCGTAAATCCGGGCTTCCTGCGCAAAACACGAAGGCCGTAGAGCAGATCCTGGCGTAGAGTGTCCATGGCGTTTGCGGTCCCCATGCACGCCGCGGGCCGGATTGACGGATTGGATGTGCGGTTGCTGAGGACATGAGTAACCGATAGGATGTGCGGATATGGGACTGCGATGTTCGTTGACGAACTATGGCCGGCTGGCGCCGGTTCTGCTGTCGCTTGTGAGTTTTCGCGCTTTTGGCGCGGATATCTGTGCGGCAACGGACATCCACGGACCGTACGGATTTCAACTGGCCGGCACGACAACGATTTCGGGAGCTGAGACTCCCATCGCCGTCGTGGGCCGCCTGGTTTTCGACGGCAAGGACGGCATCAGTGGAGTGTCGTCGGTGAATTTCAACGGCCTGTTCCTCGGGAATCCGACTACCGGGAACTATGAGATCAACACCGATTGCACGATGACGTTGAATTTGCAGGATACCTCGGGCGCGTTTCAGCATTTCAGCGGAAAGGCTGCGCCGGGCGGCAATCGGGTGGAGATTCACCAGAGCGATCCCGGGACCGGTGAGCGAGGCCTCCTGGTGCGGACCGCAGACGGATGCAGCGTCGCGGGCTTCAGCGGGCAGTACAACTTTACGGTGTCGGGAAGTGCCACGCCGTTGGCGAGCGAAGGCTCAAAGGGGAGTGGATCTGCAAAGGCATTGGTGCAGGCGGACGGGGCGGGGAACTTAGTGATACTCCGCGGCAACGTGAAAACCAGCGGAACCTACACGGTGGACTCCGACTGCTTCGTCCAAATGGACCTCGGGCTGGCGGATGGCGATACCAGCGCTCTGATGAAGCTCCGCGGGGTGCTGGTGAACGGCGGCAAAGAGGTGCTGGCCGTCGAGACCGATCCGGAACAAGTTGCGGCGGTCCGGTTTTCGCGGTAGAGCGGGTCCATCAGACTCCGCCTATCCGCGATCCGCGACCGTAAGAAGGTGAGAAAGAATCGCCCGCGAGCGGGCGAGGCAGGCGGCACCGCCTGCCCCACCAACAAACCACCCCCGGCAAGCGCGCACACCAATGGCGCAGCGTTGTGGGGCCGGCGGTCTGATATAATTGCCCACCACGCATGGAGGTGGATTTCCAATGAAGAAGCTCTTTGCGGCAGTTGCGTACCTGACACTGATTATCAGCTCGTACGGGCAAATCGCTACGATAACTTCGCTGGTCGGAACGGTCTCCGATTCCAGCGGGAGAGCCATCGCCGGGGCCAGGATCACAGCCGTCGACGCAGCCACGCTGGACAAGTACAGTGGCGTCACGAATCAAGACGGGAACTACAGGATCGAGTTCGTTCGCGTCGGCACGTACGACGTCTCCGCCGAATATCCCGGTTTTACGCGCGTGCGGCACGCGGGAAGCATCGTCGAGATCAATCAGATTGTGCGTAACGACTTCACGCTGTCGCCGGGCTCTGTTCAGGAGTCCATCACGGTCGAAGCTTCGGCTCCAGTGATCAAGACGGACGACGCGACCATTTCCGCTACCGTCACATCCCGACAAATCGCCGATCTTCCGCTGAACGGCCGCAACGCCCTCATGCTGGCCACCACGACACCGGGAGTTCTGCCGGGCACCAAGGGCACGCAAGGCGTTCCCCCGGGCCAGGACTTCATCGGGGCCGGTACCCGCGAGATTCAGAACAGCATGTCGCTGGATGGCATCAGCATCATGAACAACCTGATCACGACGTCGCCCACGCAGCCGATGGTGGAGACCGTGCAGGAGGTCGAGGTCCAGACCGGCACCTATTCGGCCCAATATGGGGCGTACCTGGGGGTCCATCTTAATATGGTCACCAAGAGCGGCACTAACGCAATCCACGGGAACCTGGTGGAATTCATTCGCAACGACGCGTTCGACGCCCGGGGATACTTCCTCCCCGCGACCTCGCACAAGACCGCACTCCGTCAGAACCAGTACGGATTCGAGGTGGATGGCCCCGTGGTGATTCCCAAGCTGTACAACGGCAGGGACAAAACCTTCTTCATGGGATCGTGGGAGAGGCTTCGTAACAAGAGGCAGAGTCTGTCGGCGAACAACACGGTAATGACCGAACAGATGTTTGCCGGGGATTTCTCACAGACGCCGATCGTGGTCAAGGACCCTCTGAATAACGGTGCGCCGTTCCCCGGAAACATCGTTCCTACCAACCGGCTTTCCCCGATTGCTCTGGCGTTGCAGCAATACTACGTCAAGCCCACCAGCCCGAACCTCATCACGCAAAACTTCACCGCGATATTTCCGGCGCAGATAACCAGCGACCAGACGGTCGACCGGGTCGACCAGAACATCGGCTACAAGGCGAGGCTGTTCTTCCGTTACCAACGGCAGAAGGAGAAGATCGCCAACGGCAGCGCCATCCCTTACAATGCGGCCGAGATTCCGTCGATCACCGACAACTACACGGCCGGCTATACGCACACAATCACGCCGACTCTGGTCAATGATTTCCGGATCGGCCGCCAGGCGATCAACACGGATTCGGTCAATTACTTTTATGTGAACGGCATTACCGACGCCGGAACCAAGTTGGGCATCGCCGGCTTCGATGCGGACAGCAAGAGCAATAACCCGGGAACTCCGGAGTTCAACGTCAGCGGATTCGCCGGGTGGGGAAATTCCGGCACCAACTGGTTCCAGCTCGACCACACCTGGCAAGCATCCGAGCAGATCAGTTGGACCTTGAGAAACCACAGCGTGATGGCGGGAGCGGAACTCCGCAAACTGTACACCTCCCGCAGCGCCGCCAACAGCCCTCGTGGAGTCTTCAACTTCAACGGCCAGTTTACGGGTTATGCGCCGGCCGATTTCATGATGGGGTTCGTGCAAAACCTGGTGACTCCCACCGTTCAGTACCAGGGCGACGTGGCCACATGGCGGGATGGTTTTTTCGTGCTGGATAACTGGCAGGCATCCAGAAAACTGACGGTGAATTACGGCATCCGGTACGAACTGCAGACCGTGCCCTACTCGGTGGCGGGCTATGCCCGCGAGTTGAACGCGGCGCAGACGGCGGCAGTGCCGGACACGGTTCCGTCGCCGGGTTTCCGCTTCCACGACCCCAATCACAAGGATTTTGCGCCGCGCGTGGGGCTGGCTTACCGGCTTACCGAAAAGACGGTGATCCGCGCAGGCTTCGGCATTTACTACAATCCCAACCAGACCAACAGCTTTACGTTCCTGACGACCAATCCGCCGTTTGGCAATTCCACTACTTGCACGTCCTTGCCCACCACCCCAACGCTATCGCTGTCCAACCCGATCGGCGCCGGTTGCAGCACGTCCGTGTCGCAGAACTGGATTACGGACAACTGGTATCTGCCGCCCGCATCCATGAACCAGTGGAGCTTCGGCATCCAGCGGCAACTGTCGAAGTCCACGGGCCTGGACGTTCAGTACCTGGGATCGCATTCGTACCACCTCGATCGCAGCTACTACAACAACTCGCCTTACTTCCCCGCGCCCGGCGCCATCAATCCAAGGCGTCCCAATCAATTGTTCGGCCAGATCCGCACCATCTCCAACGATTTAATCTCGAACTATCACCACCTGGCAATTTCGGTGCACCAGCGTCTGTTCCGCGGCTTCCAGTTCGACGCCAGCTACACATGGTCGCACGCGCTGGATGTCACCAGCGACTCCAACAACGGCGGCGCTCCGATGAATCCGTACAACTGGCGGCTGGATTACGGCAACGCTCCATTCGACATCCGCCACCGCTTTGTCGCAACGTATATCTACTCGATTCCATTCTTCGCGACGAGCAACCGTTTCATCAAGACGGCGTTCGGCGGATGGCAGATCAACGGCATTACGACCCTGCAAAGCGGGACACCCTTCAATCTTTCGATGAACACCGACGCCGCGAATACGAGCTCGCAAGGCCCGCAGCGTCCCGACCTCCTGAAAACGCCGGTATACAATTGCGGCGCCGGACACCTGACCGGCTGTATCGACAAGACGGCTTTCGCGGTCCCCGGGAACATCGCGCAAGGCATTTTCGCCTACGGCAATGCAGGCAGGAACATCCTCCGCGGACCGCATATGTTCGACACCGATATGTCCCTCTTCAAGACGTTTCCGATCAAGGAGCGGATGCGGTTCACGTTTCGCGCCGAAGCGTTCAACATTTGGAACAATCCTGAGTTCAGCAATCCCAACGCGAATATTGAAGCCGCCACGTTTGGAAACATCACGTCGACTTCCGTGGGGTCGAGGGTGATGCAGCTCGGCGGGAAGTTGTCGTTCTAAATGAACGTTCGGGCGGCGAGGTTCTCGCAGTCGGACGGGCGTCCCGGCTCACCGATCCAGATCCAGGCGCATCGTTAGTTCTTCGAAGCGAGTCTTGTAGCGGTTGTACATCCGCCACCACCAGTTCTACGCTGCGGGCAGGGTCGAACTCCAGCACTCTTCTTAGCACCAGGTTGCGATTGGGCACGCGGCCAAGACTGGCCGGTTTGAGAAACATGCGCTGCAGACAGGAGATTCCTCAAGCTACTGAAGGGTGGCCACCAGCGAGAGTTCAGATCCCCGTCATTTCCCGCCATTCCCGCCAGCGGCATCTCTGGGAAAGCGCCAGATAGCGGCCTGCATGTCGGCTCCCATCGCCACGATGCGACCATCGCGTGTCCAGGCCGGCCGCCACAAATCACCATCGAACTGCACAGGCACCTTGACGAACGAACCGGTCTTGGGGTCGAGCAATGCCGCCGCATAGAACCAGGACCCGGTGGACGCAGCCTCCAAGACGATTCTCCCTTGCGCATCCACCGCGCTCCCGCTTACGGGGTTGGGCGTGGGCCGCAATTCACCGCGCATGTCGATCGGCTGTGCGGGGGCACCGGACACCGGCACGCGCAGCAGCCGATAGGCATCCTTTTCGTTGAGTTTGACGATCAGATCGCGCCCGTTCGGATCGGCCGCGACGCTGTCTCCTTCGTGGATTTTCCGCGGTTCTCCATCGGTGACCGGGACGGCCCACACGAAGCCGGACGCCGTATAGTACAGCATCTGGCCATCGGGCGAAGCGGCCATGCGGCTAATCGTTCCCTTCGGCCCTTCCAACCGGCGTAGGATGCGCCCGTCGGCGATCGAAACAAGCGCGATCTGTCGCCGTCTTTCCGGCCCGACCATCACCGCCATCAGCCGGTCGCCGACCGCCGTGGTTGGTGGCCAGCAGGCTTCGTTAGTTTCCAGCAAAGGGGCCAGATCGCCACCCGGCTGCACCACCAGCACGCGCCGTTTCTCTCCGGCGCCCAAGTTTATCGCGACTCGTCCGTCAACTAACGGCTGCAGATCGCCGCCTTGTTCGTTCTGATAGCTTGCCAGGCGCTCGGGGATGCCGCCCTGCGGTCCGAAACGCAGGATAGCTGCCTGCCGGGATACCTGGTCCACATAGAGATCGCCGTTCGGCGCCGCATCGAGATACCAGACCGGAAGGCTCAGAGTAAACAGCAGGCGGATGGCCCGCCCGCCATCGCGCGGAATCTCCAGAACCCGGTATAGGTCTCCGGCCAGCAACGCGACCACGACCGAGCGGCCATCAGCAGTTGCCGCCAAGGGGAATGCTGCGTCGGCATGCGAGACCGACATCCCGGGTGCCAATGGGCGCAGACGGCCGGATTCGAGTTCGAGCGTGTAGATTGCGGTCGGTCCATCTGGTTCTTTTGGCACGAGCGGCGCCCCTAGGAACACCACTCCTTTCCCGTCGGCCGTGGCCCTCAAGGGTAGCGATATATGGGGTGGCTCAACTCGCGCGGGAAGCGTCTGGAGACGCCCAGAGGCGGGCCAGAACCGGTGCAACTGCCACTGGCGGGCCGCGTTGATGCGAACGACCACGAGGCTGCCGTCTGCAAGAGCCTGGGGACCCATCGCCCCTTCCAGGACCATCCGTTCTTCCCCGCCCAGCAGGGGGACGCTGAAGACGCCGACAGGCGTATCCATCACGCGGTCGAAATAGATCTTCGTTCCGTCGCGCGACCAGCATAGATCCGCCAGTATTCCGTATTTCCTTCCATGTGTGAGAACGGTCCAGTTGCGGCTTTCAGGCTTCAGCACCGCGACTTGGTTTTGACCGTCAATCAGGGCTTCGAAGGCTACCATCTGGCCGTCCGGCGAAACACGGGGCCCGTACGAGACGGCCGCTCCGCCCAACTGCAGACCTGACCTGGCATCCACGGACTTAGATCGGTAGCCAAACCAAAATGTCGCCGCCGCGAATCCGACGACAAGTACAGTCAAGGCTACAGCGACCTGCCTGGCCGATAGTCTCTTCTGGGGACCGGCCTGCGGGCTCGCAACCGAAAGTTCCAGGACCGCGGCGATGTCGTAGGCGGACTGCCAGCGCTGCTCGGGATCTTTCGCCAAACATCGCCTCACGATGTGCTCGACGGCGGGCGGAACATGGGACAACGGTGGCGGTTCCCGTTCCAGGATGGCCGCCAACACGCCAGCCTGGCTCTGCCCTTCAAACGCGCGACGACCCGTCAGCATTTCGTAGAACACCGCGCCAAAAGCAAAAATGTCCGCACGGGCATCCACCGGTTTGCCCTCGATCTGTTCAGGGGCCATGTACTGCGGCGTTCCGAAAATGACGCCCGCTGGCGTGAGAGTTTGCGTCGAAATTGCGTCGGCGTCGGGGCCCCGCGCCGGCGTCATCTGGGCAATGCCGAAATCGAGCAGTTTGACCCCCGCCCTCGTGACCAGGATGTTGCTGGGTTTCAGGTCGCGGTGTACGATGCCGTGGCGGTGGGCAGCGTCTAGCGCCTCCGCGATCTCCCGTGCGTAGCCAACGGCGACATCGACCGGCAGGGGGCCGCGCAGTGGCTTGCCGTCGATGTACTCCATCACCAGGTAGTCCGGTCCAACATCGTAAATCGTGCAGATGTGCGGGTGATTCAGCGTCGCCACCACACGCGCCTCCCGCCCGAAACGCTCGTTGAATCTCTCAGAGGAGATCTTAATGGCCACCGTCCTCTTGAGACGCGTGTCTCGCGCTTTGTAAACTTCCCCCATGCCGCCGGCCCCTAACGGCGCGAGGATCTCGTAAGGTCCGAGGCGGGTTCCAGCGGCCAGTCGTCCGGCCGTTGACTGCGCGCGTTCCTGGAGCAGCATTGCCGCCACGAGATCGCCCGGCAGTGCCTCAATGAAGTGCTCGGCCCCTTCTTCAAAGGTGAGCAGGGATTCGATCTCGCGGCGCAGAGCATCATCGCCTGCGCAGACTTTTTCGAGGAAATGACCGCGCTCCGCCGCCCTGTGTTGCAAAGTTTTGTGATAGAGTTGCTCGATCTGTTGCCACCGTTCAGGCGTCATCGCGTCACCGTCCGCTGAGCTCGCGCCGCGGCCATACTCTGGCCAGGCGCCAATCGCGCATGACCGTATCGGGTGAGACTCCTAGCACCTCCGCCATCTCCACCACGCTCAACCCGCCGAAGTATCGCAGTTCAACGACGCGGCTTTTACGCGGGTCGATATCTGCGAGCCTGCTCAGGGCATCGTCGAGGGCGACCAATTCGGCGGCGCGCTCGACTGAGACCGCAGCACCTTCATCCAGCGAGACCAACTGCCTTGCGCCGCCGCGTTTTGCGCGCTGTCGTGAGCGAGCGTAGTCAACCAAAATGTGACGCATCGCTTGCGCAGCGACCCCCAGGAAGTGTGCGCGGTTCTGCCAGCGCTTCTCTGGCTGACTGACGATCATGGGCAAATTGTTCGGTTGTTTCGGGATGCTTCTCCCTCGACCACTCGAAGATTTCTTCCAGATCGGCTAACGAGTCTTCGTGGTAGAGGATTTTGAAAGCCATTGCTGGATTCTCTGGCGGGCTTTTTCGGCGGAAACCAGGCGGCCTTCATCGGCGGTCTTCATTCGCTGTTTCAGAATGCGGCTGGTTGCCGGGCTTATCTCAGTTGCCGGCTCGTTGCACACAAACGGATCGATGTTCTTGGCCTTGACCATACCTTCACAGTAGCCCGGATTGGCGGGTGGTGCAAACGGATTGTCGAGGCGACGGGCTGAATCGGAATACGCCAGTGGGCTGAACGAGCCACCTGGCCCCCTTACAAGAAAAGCTCGACCGACAAACTGAAGTACTTCGCCAATGCCTTCGCCGCGGACTTGCTGATCGCGCGCTTCCCTCTCAACACCTCAGAGCTCGTTCTCCTGCTCGGTTTGTGGAACCCGTGGATGGACCTCGGTCAACGGTCGATCATATGAATTGACGTCGAAAACTTTTTGCTACTTTCCGGCGCAGAATCCGGTTTTCCAACGCTGCAACCGCTCGCTGACGCTCGCGGCTCCACAACAAGTCCTGTGCTTCGAACGGTGGTTCCACATTTCCGAGAATTCTCACCATCCCCCCACACTATCTCGCAAAAGACAATGCGCATAGTTACACTTCGGACGGTGAGGCGGACCGGGGCACCTTATGGGCTACGAGGGGCTGGGCCATCCGCGCGCGGCCCCCTGGTCGCGCTTTTCCTTGCCGCCTCGCTGCTTTCCGCGCAGTCACTCGACCATGCTTACGAGGCTCTCCGGGCGCGGGACTACCCTGCCGCCATCGCCGGCTTTCGGCAAGCCATCGAAGCCGCCCCCGCGAACGCCGCCATCCGCAAAGACCTGGCTTACACCTACCTCAAAATCGGCGAAAACTCTCTCGCCCTCGACCAGCTTCGCGAAGCCATGCACCTCGACCCTTCCGACACTCCAGTGGCCCTGGACTACGCCTTCCTGTGCTACGAATCCAAGGACCAGCCGCGCAGTGGGGCAGGGCCATGTCCCGCCGAGTCCCGCCGCATCTTCGACCGCATCCGCAAGTCCACTTCCCCCTCTGCCGCCACCGCCGAACAAGCTTTTCAGAATATCGATGCCCCCCTGGCCGCCGGCATCCAGCGCTGGAAGAACGCCATCGCCATGGGCGCCGACGATTTCAGCGCGCACTACGAGCTCGCTTCCCTCGCCGAGCAGCGCGACGACCTCCCCCTCGCCGCCGAGCACTACGAAAAGGCCTGGCGCCTCCTGCCTGACCGCCGCTCCGTCCTGGTGGATCTTGGCCGGGTCTGGAAGGCTCTCGATCGCGGGACGCCTCCCGGCTCGGATGCCACCGCCGCCCTCCTGGCTGCCTCGCGCGGCGGCGAACCGCGCGCCGCCGAGATGGCCCGCGAGCTGCTCCCCGGACGCTACCCCTACATCTCCGAATTCCGCCACGCGCTCGAATTCGACCCGCACAATGTCGAGTTGCGCCGCGAGCTCGCCTACCTCCTCCTGCGCATGGGCCGCCAGCCCGCCGCCGAGCTGGAATTTCGCATCCTCACCGAGGCCGCCCCCGAAGATCTCCTCTCGGCCACGCAGCTCGCATTCCTGCTTCACGCGCGCGGAGAGCAGGCCGCCGCCAAGCCGCTGTTCGATCGGGTGGTTGCCGGCAAAGATGAAGACCTCGCCAATCGGGTGCGCGCCGTGCTCCACCAGCCGCAAGTCCTCCAGTCCCGCGCCGCGCCGCAAGAGGTCGCTGTCAGCGCCAAAACGATGGCCGAGCGCAGCATCAAAGCCGGCTATATGAAGGATGCGGTCAAGTACCTGCAAACCGCTGCCGAGGCCGATCCCACCGATTCCGAGGTCATGCTGCGGCTCGGTTGGACCTACAACCTGCTCCATCAGGACGTCCCCGCCATCCACTGGTTCGGTCTTGCCCGCAAGAGCTCCGATCCGCGCATCGCCGCCGAGGCGCAGAAAGCCTGGCGCAACCTGCGCAGCCCCACCGCGCGCTTCCGCACCACCGGCTGGCTGTTCCCCATCTTCTCTACCCGTTGGCACGACCTCTTCGGATACGGCCAAATCAAGACGGAGCTGCGCACCGGCCTGGGAATCCGCCCCTACATCAGTGCGCGCATCGTGGGCGATACGCGCCAGATCGAACATGCGTCCGTCCAGTCAGGCACTTCCAACATCATCGAGTCGCGCTTTCTTTCCGAGGACTCCGTGATCCTCAGCGCCGGCCTCGCCACCACTCCCTGGCACGGAATCACCGCATGGGCGGAAGCCGGCCGTGCTATCGACTATCTCAGCCATCAAAAGCTACAGGACTACCGTGGCGGCGTCTCTCTGGCCTACGGCACCGGCCACACGCTGCGCGGCGAATCGCCCGGATGGTTCGGCAGTACCGCTACCGACGCCGTGTTCCTCAGCCGCTTCGGCAACGACATCCTGGTGTACAATCAGGAGCGCTTCGGATACACCGCCGGTCCCCAGACTTCCGCATCCAGATCAACGGAATCGCCGGCGTGACCTTCGATGAGCAGCGGCAGTATTGGGCCAACTTCGCCGAAGCCGGCCTCGGACTCCGGTTCAGCGGCTCGTTCCTCCCCCAGTCGATGTACTTCACCTTCGACGCGGTCCGCGGCGTCTACCTGGTGAACGCCGGCAACCCGCGCCACCCCAACTTCTACGACTTCCGCGCCGGCCTCTGGTACGCGTTTACCCGGTAGGTGTGACATTTCCGCCTGTTTCCACAGTTCATGAGATTAGGCGGTTCGCCGGAACACTCCCTGGTGGGACAGGCGGTTTCGCCTGTCGGGCTCCAACCGTGCGCGAATACCGCAGAAAGTTGCCGCATTTCCAACCGGAGGATACTTGGCTGTTCCTCACCTGGCGTCTGTGGGGTTCTCTTCCTCCGCAGCCTGCACACCCACGCTATCCCACGGCTGGGCACGCCTTTGTGGCCCAGGATCGTGCGCTGGACCGCCGCGGCTCAGGCCCGCTCTGGCTAAAGGACCCCCCGGATTGCCGGTTTAGTGGGCGAAACGATCCTGGCCGGCGAGTCTGAGAGGCGTTTCTATGAGCTGGCCACCTGGGCGCGGCGCATTGACGAACGGAAGGGAGCAATATTGCGTATCATACAAGGCAACCCAGGCAAGAATGCCTTTGGCACACAAACTATGCTCGAAGTAACGGGGCTTCACAAGAAGTACGGGGATCTGGTCGCAGTACATGAGGTCTCCTTCCGTGCGCAACCTGGCGAAATGGTGGGGCTGCTGGGGCCCAATGGCGCCGGCAAGACCACTACGGTTGCCATGATCGCCGGGCTGCTGCCGCCGGACCGCGGCGAAGTGCGCATCGAGGGCGCCGTGGTGTCGGGCGATACCGACCCCATCAAGCTCAAACTGGGGCTGGTTCCCCAGGAATTGGCGCTGCATGACGAGCTTCCCGCCCGCGACAATCTGGCGCTCTTCGGGGCGCTCTACGGCCTTCGGGGAGCAGCCTTGAAACGGGGAATGGATGCAGCCTTGGACCTCGCCGGCTTGGCCGACCGCGCCAAAGATCGGGTGGCCACCTTCAGCGGTGGAATGAAGCGGCGGCTCAACCTGGCCTCGGCCCTGATGCACGATCCGCAGATCCTGCTTTTGGACGAACCCACCGTGGGAGTGGACCCGCAGAGCCGCAACGCCATCTTCACCAACCTGGAGGAGCTCAAGCGCCGCGGCAAGACCCTGGTGTACACCACCCACTACATGGAAGAGGCGGAGCGCCTGTGCGACCGCATCATCATCATCGACCATGGGAAGGTGATCGCGAACGACCGGCTGGAGGCGGTGCGGCGGCTGGTGCCGGAAGTGAACCTCCTCGAAGTCGAGATCGAGAATCCGGGGGCCGACGGGTGGTATGGTAGCCTGCGCGACCTCGCCGGCGTGGGTTCGGTGGAGTTTCAGGGCAAGCTGCTGCGCGTGGGGATGGTCGACATGACGGCTACGGCCCCCGCCGTTCTGGAGTGGATTCGCGCCCACGGGTACCGGTACACGCACCTGGAGACCCAGCGGGCCGACCTGGAAACGGTGTTCCTCACCCTGACTGGAAGGAGCGTACGAAACGCATGAGCATGATCGCTTACACGGCGCTGGTACGGCGCGACCTGAAACTCTTCTTCCGGGACCGCCGCGCGGTGCTGATGTGCTTCGCCGCGCCGATCCTGATCGGGTCTTTTTTCGGGTATCTGTTCAGCGGCGCCTCCGGCAGCGGAGAGACCGCCCGCATTCCCGTGGCGGTGATCGACCAGGATGGAAGCGAGATCTCGCGCCGCCTGGTGGCAGGGATCGGGGGAGACAAAGCGCTCGAGCTGCGGCAAGCGACCCTGGAACAGGCCCGCGATCGGATTCGCACCGGAAAACTCACGGTGGCGGCGGTGATTCCCAAGGGATTCGGCGACCAGGCGGCGACGGCCCTCTTTCGCGGCACGGACAAGCCCGAAATCGCCTGTATGTACGACCCTTCGCACGGCGCCGAACTGGCCATGGTGCGAGGGATGCTCACGCAGCACGTCATGGAGTCGGTGAGCGCCGAGGCGTTCGGCGGGAATTCCAAGCTCCTGGACGAATCGCTGAAAGAAGCCGGCCAGGCCAACGGCATGAACCCGGCAGACCAGAAATCGCTGGTGCAGATGCTGGCAGGCGTGCAGCAGTGGAACGCGCGGGTGAAAGAGAACCCACAGGCCGTAGGCGTCGCTCGAGCGGGGATCAACATGCCATACACCGTTCGCGAGGAGGCCATCACCGCGCGCAAGGGCGTGCAGTACAACGCCTACGGGCACTCCTTCGCGGGGATGGGAGTGCAGTTCATCCTGATGATGGGGATGGAGGCCGGGCTGGTCATGATCCTGCAGCGGCAGGGGGGCATCTGGAAGCGCCTCCGGGCGGCGCCGATTTCGCGCTTCACCATCGTCGCCGCGCGGGTGACCAGCGCCACCATCGACGCGGTGATCATCCTGTTTGTGATTTTTGGATTTGCACGCCTGGTCTTCGGGGTCCGCGTGGATGGCAGCCTGCCGGGATTCATACTGATCGCGGTGGCCATCGGGCTGATGACCGGCGCTTTTGGTCTGCTGGTGGCCGGATTGGGGAAGACCGCAGAGGCGACGCGCGGCCTGGCCATTCTGGCGACCCTCCTGATGGTCATGTTGGGCGGCGGGTGGGTGCCGGCCTTCCTGTTTCCGCAATGGCTGCAAAAGGCTACCTTTGTGGTGCCGACGCGCTGGGCCATTGAGGCGCTGGACGCCATGACCTGGCGAGGCTTGGGCTTCGACGCGGCGATCGGCCCGATTGCCGCCCTGCTGGGCTTTGCGGTGCTGTTTACCGGGCTGGCGGTGTGGCGATTCCGCTGGGACACGTAGCGCCGGCGGCATCAGGCCCTGTAGCGGGCCGCCGCAGCTTAGTTCCCCTTCTTGTAATCGCTGTCAATCCGTTTGACGTAGTCGATGGTTTCACGGTACGGCGGCACGCCTTTGTACTTCTCGACCGCCCCCGGACCGGCATTGTAAGCCGCCAGCGCATGCCACAGGAAGCCGTCGTATTTCAACAGGAGGTCGCGCAGGTAACGCGCCCCGGCATCCACGTTTTGTACGGGATCGTTGGGATCCGCCCCGAGTGTCGCCGCGGTCCCAGGCATCAACTGCATCAGTCCGACGGCCCCCTTTGGGGAAACCGCCTTGGGCTGAAAGGCCGATTCGGCAGCGATCACGCTGCGCACCAACTTGCGCGGCAGCCCATACTTGTCGGCCGCGCGATCCGCCAGTTGTTCGGGTGAAAGCACCGGCAGGGCGTCCGGCGCCAGCGTCGGGGCAGGCGTGGGATTGGGGGGCACACTCGAAACCACAGGCGCCAGCGACAGTGGCGCTGGTTCGTCGGCTTCAAAGCCCCGAACCTGTGCGGCATCCATCTCGATGTAACCGCTGCCGGTGTAGAGCCGAATCCTGGTGCCGTCGGTTTCGTGGCGGTCGACGTGCAACCGCGATCCGCTGCTAAGAACAGCAGATTCGCCCGCAAAGGCGCCGGCGGCCAGCAGCAGGAGGAGTCCAAGGACACGCATCGAGGCTATACAGTAATTCTGACGCATGAAGGGCCTCGAACGTGCAGTCCAGGAACTTTCCTGCCGATCTGCTATCTTGAAGGTAGCCCCTAGGGTATGGCCTTTCACATTCAACCGATCCGCGAGTTCCTGGTTCGACCCGCTCTTCCCGACTCGCTCTCCCGACTGGCCGAACTGGCCTATAACGTCCTCTGGAGCTGGGAGCCGATCGTGCGATCGGTTTTCCGGCGCCTGGATCCGGTCCTGTGGCGGGATTGCGGGTACAACCCCGTACTGATGTTGGGCCGCGTGCCCCAGGCGACCCTGGAAAGGGTCGCCGCCGACCCCCGCTACATGGCGCTCTACCGCAGCGCCTGCGAGACCTATGACGCCCGCGTGCGGAAGGGTCCGGCGCCTCCTGGCGGAAAGCTAATTGCTTACTTTTCCGCGGAGTACGGCCTCACCGAGTGCCTGCCGGTGTATTCCGGCGGCCTGGGCATTCTCTCGGGAGACCACCTGAAATCCTGCAGCGACCAGGACTATCCGCTGATCGGCCTCGGCCTGCTCTACCAGCAGGGCTATTTCCGCCAGTTCCTGAACCCCGACGGGTGGCAGCAGGAGCGCTACCCGATGAACGACTTTTACACCCTGCCGCTGGTACCCGTGAAAGACGCCCAGGGCGCGGATCTGAAGGTGACGGTCAAGCTCCCCACGGGAAGCGTTTATATTCAGGTGTGGAAACTGGATGTCGGGCGCATCAATCTGTATCTGCTCGACACCAATCTTCCGGAAAACGTGCTTCCGCAGGACCGGGACATCACCGATTCCCTCTACGGTGGTGATATCGATACCCGCATCCGCCAGGAAATCGTGCTGGGCATCGGCGGCATGCGCGCCTTAAAGGCCATGGGGTTGAAACCCACGGTCTTCCATATGAATGAAGGCCACTCCGCGTTTCTCGCGCTGGAACAGATCCGGCTCTACATGCGGGACGAGCAGTTGACCTTCGAAGAGGCCCAGGAAGCTGCTCGCACCAGCAATGTCTTCACCACGCACACGCCGGTTCCCGCGGGGATCGACCTGTTCGACCCCGGCCTGATGTACCACTATTTCTCGGACTACTGCTCCGAAGTGGGAATCGACTTCCAGCAGTTGATGGCTCTGGGGCGGCGCAACATCTTCAACCGCGACGAACGGTTCTCCATGGCCGTGCTGGCGCTGAATACTTCGTCGTTCCGCAACGCCGTGAGCCGGCTGCACCGCCAGGTCTCGCAGGAGATGTTCCACGACCTTTGGCCGCAGTTGCCGCTGTGGGAAGTGCCGGTCACTTCCATTACCAACGGTGTGCACCTGCCGAGCTGGCTCAATGGCGAGCTCGCCGCGCTCTACGACCAGTACCTGGAACCCGACTGGCGCCAACGCTTCAACGAACCCGCCATGTGGGAGCAGGTGAAAGAGATTCCGGATGAAGAACTGCTGGAGGTCCACCGCCGCCGCAAGCGCCGCCTGGTGACCTTCGTCCGCGCACACCAGGGGGCCGCGGCGCTGCGGCGCCAAGCTTCTTTGGCCGAGGTGCGGCGCGCCAGCGAGGTGCTCGACCCCAACGCCTTCACCATCGGTTTCGCCCGCCGCTTCGCCACTTATAAGCGCGCCACCCTGCTGTTCCGCGATTTCGAGCGGCTTAAGCGCATCCTGCTGAACAAGGACATGCCGGTACAACTGGTGATTGCCGGCAAGGCGCATCCCAAGGACCAGCCGGGGAAGACCTTCATCCGCGACGTGGTGCAATTCTCGCGCGATCCTGACCTTTGGAAGCACGTGGTTTTCGTGGAAGACTACGACATGAAGGTCGCGCGAGAGATGGTGCAGGGTGTGGACCTGTGGCTCAACAACCCGCGGCGCGGCGAAGAGGCGTGCGGCACCAGCGGCATGAAGGCAGCCATCAATGGCGTGCTGAATCTGAGCATCCTGGATGGCTGGTTCGATGAAGCTTACGAGCACCTGGGCGGCTGGGCCATCGGCGAGCGCGAGCCCTACTCCGACGACCAGGACGGGCTGCATGCCAGCGCCATCTACTACCAGCTTGAAAACGAAATTGTGCCGATGTTCTATGAGCGCAAGGACCAGACGCCTCGCGAGTGGATGCGCCGCATGAAGCAGTCCCTCACCTACATCAGCCCTACGTTCGATTGCCGCCGCATGGTGCGGGAGTACATGACGGAGCTCTACGAACCGGCGCATTCCCAGCACATTCGCGCCGTGGAGCACGATTTCAACCTGGTGCGTGACAAGGCCAGGTGGAACGCGCGGGTTCGCGAGCTTTGGGACCGCGTGAGATTCGTGGAAGCCGGCCCCGGTCCGGCCGGAACCGTGATCAGCGGCAAGCCGGTTCCGGTGCGGGCCGCCATCGACCTGGCGGGCTTGCAGCCGGACGATGTGCGGGTAGAGGTGGTGATGGGCAGCGTGGACAGCAACGGCCACCTGGAACAGACCGAGGTGATGGTGCTGCCGCCCGTGGAACATAATGGGTCGGTTGCCGTTTTTGCCAAGGACGTGGTTTTCGAGCGGACCGGACGGTTGGGCTATGCACTGCGCGTGAGCCCCGACCACTTCGACGACCCCCTGACCCGGCCCTGCACGAGTCTTCTCAAATGGAGTCAGTAGTACCGGCGTACTGGGTGTTACCCGGCTATCCCTTAAGTTAAGGGTACTGGACTACCCAAAGGTTAAGTTAAGTATCGCGATTTGCCAAAAAGATCAAAAGTAGGATGCAAACGACACCCAATCCGTGGTACATAGGTATTTGAAGAAGTGGGACAGGCCTCCTCGCCTGTCCGGACAGGCCGGGGGGCCCGTCCCATTCAAAACGCGAATCCCACGAAAACTGCCGTCGCCTGGTCTCGCTACGGCCGGAGTGGGAATGAATCGGGTGTCTTGAGCACCCGGGCGCTTTGATCTCTTGGAGTTTTCGCGAGAACGTTCTTTCGTCCTGCATATTTTTACGGAGCAATCTCTCCCCATGGACAGCGATCGCAAGTACCGCCAACACGGTTACATGGATTCAGACCGCGATAGCAATGGCAAAGGCTTCCGCGGCGATGACCGTCCCAGACCTCAGGGGCCCCGCCCTCCCATTGACGTGACCGGCCCACGGCTGCCGCGCCTGGTCCAGCACGTGGCGGCAGCGCGGTGCTACAACTGCTCCACGGCGCTCCCGCAAGACGTCGATTTCACCGGGAACTGCCCGAAGTGCAACGTAGCGCTCCACTGCTGCAAACAGTGCTCGCACTTCGAGCCGTCCACGCGTTTCCAGTGTCTCAAGCCGATCCTGGTGCGCATCCCCGCGAAGGACAAAAACAACGAGTGCACCTCGTTCACGCCGCGGGTCACCGTGGCACGCGAAGGCACCGCCAGCTCACCCGCGCCGCCGCCCTCACATCCCATGCCGCAGAACGGCCCTCCCACGCCGGGCAACGCCGACGCCGCGCGCAGCGCGTTCGACCGCCTTTTTAAGAAGTAACTGGCCTATGGGCATCGGGCACGTGGCTGTGGGCCTCGGATTGAAGGCCGCCGACCGCCGCCTCAATGCTGGTGTTCTGATCTTTGGCGCCTTTCTCGCCGATTTCCTTCTGGGTTGGTTCGTGCTGGCGGGTTGGGAGAGTTACCAATACCCACCCGATTTCGCTTCCAGGCACTACATGCTGTTCACATTTCCCTGGTCGCACGGTTTGGTTCCGGACCTGGTGTGGGCCGCGGCGTTGGGCTCGCTGGTCTGGGTCTTCCGCCGGGAACCCCGCGCGGCGGTGCTGGTGGGGATTGCCGTGGTCTCGCATTTCGTGCTGGATGGCGTGGTGCATGTGCGCGGCCTTCCCATTGCCGGTCCCGGTTCGCCCGAACTGGGTTTGGGTCTCTGGCGCAACTTGCCTATCGAGCTGACGCTAGAGGCGCTGATGACCGTTGCAGCGTTGGTGCTGTACCTGCGGGCCGCCCAGGATCACTCCCGCGGCCGGCGGATCAGCATGGTGGTCTACGTCGTCCTGCTGGGAGCGCTGGCGATTGGGGGACAGGCAACCGCTACGGAGCAAGTGGGCCGCTCGGGCCTGATCGCGAACTGGATTGCGGCCCCGTTGGTATTCGCGGCGATTGCCTGGGCGCTCGACCGTCAGCGGAGCGATTCGATCAAGAGCAGCAGTTCGACCGCGTCGGTGTAATTGAGGCTCGGGTTGTCGGCGAGGGCCGGATCACGGGAGCCGTCGAGGATCGCTTCCAGCGGTGGGATTAACGCTGTGAGCCAGGCCGGCAGGTCGGGCCTTTGATGCAGTTCGGCGATCTTGGCTCGTGCGGCGTCCGGGTCGCGTGCGAGTAGAGCACAGAGTCGTGCCGCGGTTGTTCGGCTCTCACCCCTGTCCCGGCGATAGTCAAGATATGCCTGCACGGCTTGGGCGCGGGCCTTGAACGCTTCCGGCTGATTGCCGACGGCGCGTTCCAGATCGGTCAGGATGTCGAACGTCGTCCACGGCTCTGCCGCGTGACCAAAGGGCTTCTTGCACTCGATGGCGCGCGAGAGCTCCTGGTGCGCTTCCTCAAAGCGGGTCAGGCGAATGAGCGCGATTGCGCTGTTGTTTCGGACGTTGCCTTCGCGCCTCAGATCCCCCACTTCGTCGTACACTTCAGCGGCTTGGCGTTGAAACAGGACCGCCTCTTCGAAACGCCCCATCCGCGAATAGAGAGAGCCGAGTGCGCCGAGTGTTGTGGCCTCATCTACACGGCTCCCCACCTGAATGTAAATCCTCAGGGATTCCTGATACGCTTTCTCCGCGGCGTCGTATTGCCCGGTCTTGCTATGAATCATGCCGATCAGGTGCCCTACGGTCGCCACGGCAGACGGTTCACCAAGCTGCCTGAAAATGTCGCGTACTTCGGTGTAAAGTTCCAGCGCCTCGGGGTACTTTCCTTGACGTTGCCGTAGAGTGGCAAGTTGACCCTTACGTACCGCGACGCTCCTCGCTTCGCCTGCTTCCTCGCCGCTCCGAATTGATTCTTCATAGAGATCCGCCGCTTCGTCGTATCGGCCAAGATCGGTCAGGCAATCCGCCTTCTCACCCAAGACGCTATTCATCATCGAGGCTGCCCCGAGTTTCTGAAAGCGCCGGTGGGCTTCATCGAGATGTTCCACCGCCTCCTCAGAGGCTCCGCTCAACTTTAAGGCTCGGCCGAGGGTGAAGTGAGCCCCCGCAATATCATAGGGAGCTTCCTCGTAAACGGCGTCGCCGGCCACATTCATCTTTGCGAGCAAGGATCTCGCTAGGTCTGTCGCCTCGCGAATGCGTCCATGATCCATTGACCGATCGATCGCGATTCTCTCAGCATCAAACTGGACGTGACTCCACGCGCCGAGTCGTCGCGCTGCGTCGGAACGAATTTCCACCACGCGCGCCAGCGCTCTGGCGCGACCCAGCGGTGCGATGAGCGCCTCGATGTGGGTCGCTAGCTCGACCACGCGTTCCGCTTCCGCTGTCTTGCGGATGTGTTCGATCATAGCCAGCAGGTTGGGCAGTTCGAGCAGAGCAAGGTTCAGGGCGAGCTTGGCATCCTTGGACAACTGCTGGTGCAGGAAACCAATCATCGCCTCAATGGCTTCTGCCCACGCTGAGCGAGCAGCCTCACGTTCCTCAGTGTTCGTGCCGGCGAGTAGCGCCGGTGCGAGCGCCGGGTCGAAGCGCAGATAGCCAAACTGGAGTTGCTCTGCCAATCCGACGCCGATCAAGTCGCGCCCCAGTGCTACGACCGGTTGCTGCTCCAGCTTGAGCGCCAGCGCGATAGCACCCAGACTTCCTCCGCCTTGGAATACGCCCAACGGACGGATCTTCCGACGCGTTTCGGCAGGTAGGCGGTGCAGGGACAACTCTACGCTCGCGAAAAGCGATCGTTCACGCTCGCCGGGGTGTTTCGCTTCCAGCGAGGCCATCAACTCGTGGATTCTATCCGTGGCGCCGCGGACTCCCGAAGCACCCACTTCACCGGCCAGCAGCACGAGGGCGCGTGCGTGACAGCCAACGGCGTCGACCAGGTCCTCGATCTCCTGTTCGCTTTCGACGTCGCTGGGGGAGTGGCACACGCCGCTCACCAGGCGGATGGCGTCCGGTCGATCCAGGCGGCCGATCCGCACGACGTTTCGGCTGAACGGCTCGGGCAGCGCCTCGCGGCTGGTGAAGATGAGGCGTGTCTGGCCGATCTTCGCGAGGGTCTGGCACAGCGTCATGATGGCGTCGGCATCGGCGCCAATGGGCGGCGGCAGGACCGACTCTACGTTATCCACCATGATCGCGGTCCCTTGCTCCGCCAGCGTGTGCTCCACAAGCTGGAGGGCGAGTTTTGGGTCCTGTCCGGCGCGGGCCTCGAAGTTCGGCAGAAGCTGGCCGCCAATGGCATGGAGCACGGCACGCGCGTCGGAAATGAATTCCAGACTGACGAACGCGCTGCGCTGGAATCGGCGCGTCAGCACCAGCCAGCGCGCCAATTCGGCCGCCAACGTGGTCTTGCCCTCGCCGCCATCGCCCTGGAAGACTACGTAAGATTGACAGGCCGAAGGGCCTGTCCCACCGGCTGGCTCACAAAGAATCCGCTCGGCTGCGAGGAGTTCGCGGCTGCGGCCCAGGAAACCGTGCGCCGGCTCTGGGGGCACGGCGCCGTAAGACAGCTCGCGCTGCTTGGCAATCAGCGCCTGGATGCGCTCCGATGGGAGCTTGCGGATGAGCGGCGCGTCCTGCTCCTCCTGGAAGAGCACCGGGACGAACCAATCCTCCAGACGCAATTCGAGATTGAAGACCTTGCCGCGGAAGGTGTCGCTCTTGAGAACCTGCTGGCCGGCGAGCATGGCTTGGCCCACCCGCTTGCCGGCCATCAACTCCTCGTAAAACTTCGCGACGAAACGGCGCGCGGTTTCGACCAGCACCGAATGGCTCATGGCCACAATCGAAGCCACACCGCTTTCGAGCAGCTTGCCGGCTACCGAAGTGGTCGGATCTTCCCTGGCCACGGCGGTCTGGCACGCGTCCAGGAAAAACAGCGGGACCCGGTGGCCGCGCACCACGGCCGCGATCTTGTCGGCCGTGACGAGATCGGTGCGCTTGCGGTCGGCGGGATCTTCGAAGCACAGCGCGCCCAAACCCTCCTTCGGATCGTAGACGCCGTGGCCATCGAAGTGGACCACGTGGTAGGGGCGGCGTTGCAGTTCCTGTTCGAGCGCCTGGAAGGTGGGCGGCGCGAGTATGTGGAACTCCGCCAGGTCACCGAGCTTCGAGAGCGCCTCGACTAGCGGACGGGCGCTGGCGCGGTGGTCGATGTAGCCGGCGTCTTCGGGGCGCGGACTGACCAGCAGTACCCGGATGGGCGGGTCGGTGGCCACGGCCGGCTGCGGGTTGCGGTTGGGCAGGCTGCGGCGGACACGAACGCCGCGCTTCCCCTGGAACAGGAAGCCTTTGCCATCGTGGATCAATTCCCAGGGCAGCGAGAGCAGGAGCGTGGCGGCCTCATCGGCCTCCTTCTGCTTGTCTTCTGGCGAGCCGGCGACCAGGGACTTATCGACTTTGATGGTGAAGCGGCGCTCGGGGTGGCCGGCTTCGAGCCGGGCGACAGACGACAAAAAACGATCGTCTGTCCCACTGGCTGTCACGGCGTCGTAGAGTAGGCGGCCCCAGCCGGGCAGGGACTCCTCGACGCGACGCGCCCGATCCTGGAAGACGCCGGTCGGCCAGTTGATGTAGCGCTCCAGGTACCAGGCCAGTTCCCCCGCTTCGATCGGACCAAGCGGCGCGGTGAAATGGAAGCGCTGGCTTTCGACGGCGCGGCCGCCGTCCGGCGGGTGATAGGTCAGGAGGGCGGTCGCGGTGGCGCGCCGCTTGCCGCCGGACAGGTCGATGGCGGGGTCGCTCAGTTCCAGGACCAGTTCCGCGATCGGGTCGAGCTGGGCTTCGACGGGCGGCGCTCCATCCTCAGGGAGCCTCTCACCCAAGGCAGCCAGCAGCCCCGGGAATGCGGCGGAGACGCCACCCGGACCGACGATCAACTTCACACCTACGGGTTCTTCGCCGAACCAAAGATGCAGGGCGCTGGGCTCGATGCCGGGGAGCAGGACGGGGATTACCTTCTTGCGGCGCTTCAGCGCGTACTTGATTTCCTTGAATACCCAGGCGGAATTGATCGCGTGGAGACCGAGAATCGCGACAAAGTGGGACGCTTCTTCGATGGCCTTTCGGATCGCGGGTTTGAGTTTGTCGCCGCCGGCAAGGCGTTGCGAGTCAGTCCAGGCCTCGATTTTCAAACCCTCCAAGGCCAGCCGAAGCTCCGCGACAACCTCGTCATCTTTGCCGGAGTGAGATACAAAGACCACTGACTGCTAATTATGCCACGACGGAATGACCCTTCTGATAACTCCGCGCCAGCTCCATGTACACGCCCAAGTCCCGGTCCAGGTCTGACTGAGTGCCGTCGAAATAGAAGTTGCGGATCGGAATCCCGCCCAAATCGCGGCTGATGCGCGGGTAGATCGCCTCGCACACGATGCCGTTCATGCACGTGAAGGGGCTGATATCGATGATCCCCGCGGCGCCCTTCTTCGCCAGGTACACCGCTTTCCCGACGTTCAGCACCATCTCCCCGAAGGCGCCCTCGCGCGGGAGATACGGGCGGGCGCATTCCAACACCTCGTAGATATCCGGCTCCTCGCGGCCCGCGAAGTCTTCCTGGAACGGTTCCACCAGCACGTGCTCGTCGCGTTTTTGCACGCGCTTTCGGACCCATGCTCCCAGCGCCTCCGCGGTCCAAATCCGGCCTTCGAGTTTCAGTTTGCGGAAGTGCTCGGAATTGGTGTACCAGATCCACTCCACCAGGTCGGAGAGCCACGCTTCCGCGCCGTAGCCTTCCAGGCATTGCACCAGGTTCTCGTTCGAAAACGTGTTTAGCCGGCAGAAGATCTCGCCCACAATGCCGATCAGCGGCAGCGAGCCGTCGCGGCGCGTTCCCAGTTTCCGGAAACGCTCGCGGCTCCGCACCATCGAGTCGCGGAGCGCCCGCAGTTGCACCGCCGGTTCGGGCAGAGTCTCCTCTAGCGTGCGGCAAAGGTCGGCCAGCGATTCCTCGTAGACGGCCTCCGTGTCGCCGCGCCGTTCTTCGTACGGCCGATTCATCAACAGCAGCTTTTCGAGCAGATCGGCGCATAACAGCGCGCGCCAACCCGTGCGCACGAAGGCCCCCGCCAGGCTGCCCAGTCCGGCATACGCGTTATGGCTGGTCGGCGAAAGAATCTCCACTGCGCCGTAGCCGTTGGAATTCAGGATCTGCCGCAGATACGGCGCGTACTGGCCGAAGCGGCAGGGACCCTGCGCGGTCGGCATGAACAGGGCCACGCGTGTGGGATCGGCGCCCGGCCGCTCCAGCACCTTCATGAAATCACCCACCGTCACTTTGGCCGGATAGCATTCGTCGCCCGATGTATAACGAGCGCCCAGCTCGCGCGTGCGGCTGTCCGAAGGTGGCGTGGGTTCGGCGTCCAGGCCGATGGCCCGAAACGCCGAGGCGAACGCGCGCGCGCTGCCGTAGGCCATCGGCGGAATGTAGATTCGCTTGCCGGTTATTGGATGCTCGTTGGCTGCGCCGGTTTCTCCGGCGTCGCTGCCGTTGACGATTGGTAACATCGCAGAATCCCTTTGCTGTCGAGGTATGCTTCGCAGCGCGTCATGTAGCCGGCATCGTTGCCGTGCCCGTCGAATTGCAGGATCAGCAGCGGGGCTCGGGCGGCCTCGCGGGCGAAGTGCTTGATATAGGAATCGGGCCCGCACTTGAAATTCGTGATATAGACCAGGTGCAGGTTGGGCCGGCTGGCAGCCACGCGCGCCGCTTCGAGGATCTTGCGGCCCGAAATCCAGAACATGTTGGCGTGCAGGTCTTCGACTGGCTCGTGCCCCGTCACCAGGAAATCCAGGGGAATCACATTGGCGCCGTAGCGGTGGCGGAGCTTGCGCGGGATATCGCAGTTCACGCCGCGGTCGTAGATGTTGTAACCGCGGCCCGCCAGGACGAGTCCGGGCTCGCCGGTCTGGTCCAGAACCGCCAGGGCGCGCCGGCCCGCTTCCAGCAATTTGTTCTGGAACTCGCGCTGCTCCGCGTAGGCGGCATCCACCGCGTGGTCGCTGGCCCGACGCGTCACGCCGACGCGCCGCATGGTTTCGGCCAGCCCCTTCTTGACCTGCGCCGGGCCGAGGTGAAAGTGTAGCGTGGGGATGAGGAACTTGTGCCGGTGCGGTTCCAGCGCGGGCACTTGCCGCAGCACCCACGGCAAGGTCTGGTTCCACGGGCAATAGTGCGACGCGCAGGATTCGCCGCCGCCCTCGGCATCCGCGATGTTGGGGAGCAGGATGTAGTCCACCCCGGCTTCCACCAGCGCGTGCACGTGTCCGTGCGCCACCTGCACCGGGTAGCACGGCTCCGCGACGGCCAGCTCCAGGCCCGCCGCCGAGATGCGCGGGTCGGTGACCGGCGAGAGGACCGTTTCGATGCCCAGTTCCGAGAAGTAGCGGCGCCAGAAGGGCAACTGGTCGAGCATGGACATGGCCCGGGGGATGCCTACTGACAGCCGGGGTTGGGGGCCGGAAAGCAGGGGCCGGGGGCCAGGGGCCGGGGGCCGGGGGCCGGGGGCCAGGGATTCCAGCAACTGCTCGCGATACGCGAAGAGGTCCTCGATCACCGGCTTGCGGCCCGTGGCGGAAGGTTTGCGGAACTTGTCCGAGCACTTGTCGCCCCAGTAGCTCTTTTGGCCCTCGATGACGAATTCCTTCATGTCGCAGAGGTTCGTGCAGGCCTTGCAGACGAAGTCGCGCGTGGAGAGCTGCAGCTTGTCGAGATCGTACCCGCGGAACCGGCTCGCGCCGCCGGTGGCCCGATGCCACTGCCGCGCGATGAGCGCCATCCCGATCGCGCCCATCACCCCGTTGTAGGGCGGCACCGTAATCCTCTTCCCGAGCAGGCTGGCGAAGGCCGCGGTGACCGCGTCGTTGTACGCCGTGCCGCCCTGGAAGTAGATCACGTTGCCGATTTTCCGGCCGCGCACCACACGGTTCAGATAATTCAGCGCGATGGAATACGCCAGGCCCGCCACCAGGCTGGGCACGGTCTCGCCTTTGTGCAGCCATCCGGTAACGTCCCGCTCCATGAACACGGTGCAGCGCTCGCCGAGACGCGTGGGGTTAGGCGCCGCCAGCGCCAGTTTGGCGAATTCGCCCTTGATGCTGATCCCCAGCTTTTCCGCCTGCTCCTCCAGAAACGAGCCGGTGCCCGCCGCGCACGCCTCGTTCATGGCGAAGTCCACCACCACGCCGTTTTCGATGGAGATGAACTTGGAGTCCTGCCCGCCGATTTCGAAGATGGTGTCCACCGGCTCGCCGCCCAGGGTGTTGCTGATGTGGATGGCGCCGGTCTTGTGCGCAGTGATCTCATCGTTCACCACGTCCGCGCCCACGAACTCCGCGATCAGCTCGCGGCCGGAGCCCGTGGTGCCCACGCCCATCACGCGCAGCCGGCTGCCCCAGAGCCGCTGGACTTCCGAGAGCCCCTGTTGCACCGCCTCGATGGGACGTCCCGCGGTGCGCAGGTAGACATCGTGGATGACCGCGCCCGACTCATCGATCGCCACCACGTTGGTGGAAACCGAGCCGATATCGAGGCCCAGGTACGCGGGGATCGGTTGGTCGCCGGGCGGAGGGATGTACACCCCCACGCGGTCGCGCAACTGCACCACATGTTCCGTGGAGAGCGGGTGGGTGTCCTGCACCGTCTCTTCGGTATCGTGCTGACGCAGCCGGTGAATCTCCAAAATGGAGCGCTTGCGCGGCTCCTCCGCCTCCAGAATGGCGGTACCGATGGCTCCGCACCAGGCGTACTCGGCGGGCACGAAGAGGTCGCTTTCGGAAAGCGCAAAGGCCTCCCGCAGCGCCGCCGTCACGCCGGCGTTCTGCGAGACTGCGCCGATCAGCGCCACGGGGGCCTGGACCGGCCTTCCCTTCACGATGGAGCTCTTGAAATTGCGTGCCACGGCGTCGCACAGCCCGCGCAGGATTTCCGCCGGCGAGTAGCCCTTCTGCTGTGCGTGGATCATGTCGCTCTTGGCGAACACCGAGCACCGTCCGGCGATCCGCGCCGCGCAACTGGCCTTCGAGACCAACTCCCCGATCTCTTCCACCGAGTACTGCATGCGCAGCGCCTGCTGGTCGAGGAACGACCCGGTGCCCGCCGCGCACTCACCGGACCGGTCGTAGTCCAGGATGCGAGCGCCATCGAGTCGGATGTACTTGGAGCTCTCCCCGCCGATTTCGAACACCGTGCGCGCCCGCGGGTAGAAGGTGCCGATCATCCGGGCGATGGCTTTGAACTCGTTTTCAAAGAACAGCCCCAGGACCTTGGCGATGGTGCGGCTGCCCGACCCGGTGACGCGGATGCCTTCCACGCGGTCTGCGGGGACGATCTCGTAGAATTCCTGCAACAGGTCATAGGTGGTTTGGATGGGGCTGCCGGAGATGCGCCGGTAGTCCGACAGCACCAGCGGCCGGTCCTCCAGAGCGGTCAGCCGAAGCCCCGGATGCGCCGCGCACAGAGCTTCGAGGATGGCCCGGTCCCCTGGCTTACCGAGGGCAGCCAGCTTGAGACTGATCGCCCCAATGTCCAGACCGATATTGATGCCCATTTGTACCATGTTCCGCGGGAAACGGGTGCAAATACAATAGAATCGGGTCTGGATGGATTAAATAAAGCAGCGACCGGCGGCGGTGGAGGGTTGAGTGGGGCGTCCTCCGCCGTCGATATCGCGTCCTCGAACGGCTCTCTGCCACTCACTTGCAAAAGCTACGGGTGCCGCCACATTCCTATTACGGCGTTGACGAGCACTGCCACCATCCCTACCGGGATCGCGATCTTCCAACCGATGTCCATAAGCTGGTCATAGCGGAAGCGCGGGAACGTGCCGCGAAACCAGATCATCAGGTAGATGATGGACGACACTTTCAGCAGGAACCAGAACAGCCCAATGACCGCCTGGTTCACCAGGGGAATGGCGAACAGCGCACCCAATCCCACGAGCAACAGAGCAACCAGGACCAGCACCTTTTGCTGAATCGGATCCTTCAACTTCTTCACCATGGGGAACGTCAGCGCGCCCGAACCCACGAACAGCACTACCGGAAACGCATAGTCCAGCGGGATCGCGAGCCAGCCGACGCTCGGGAAAGGACGCAACCAGCCACCCCAGAACAGCGTAACCGCCACCGCGGAGACCACGAAGATGTTGGCGTACTCGGCGAGGAAGTAGAGCGCCCAGCGGAAGCCGCTGTACTCGGTATGGAATCCGGCCACCAGCTCGGATTCGGCTTCCGGCAGGTCGAATGGGGCGCGATTGGTTTCGGCCGTGGCAGCGATGATGTACACCGCGAAAGGCACGATCATGAAGAAGTAGTTGTCGAAGACGAACCAGATGCCGCGATCGAGCTGTGCCTGGACGATCCCCCGCATGCTCAGCGTGCCGGCCACCATCACGCCCGAGACCAGCGCGAACGCCAGCGCAACTTCGTAGCTCACCAGTTGCGCCGCGCTGCGCAGCGCGCCCAGCAGCGGGTAATGGCTATTGGAAGACCAACCGCCCAAAATAATGCCCAGGATGCCAACTGCGGACATCGCCGAGATCACCAGCAACCCCACGTTGACGTCCGCGACGAATATCTTCGGCGCAAATGGCAGGACGGCAAACGCGGTGAGCCCGGTAAATGTGGAGATCACCGGTGCAAACCAGAAGATGACCTTATCGGCATCCGTCGGGATGATGTCTTCCTTCAACATCAGCTTCAGGGCGTCGGCGATGGGTTGCAGCAGCCCGTGCGGGCCCACGCGCATAGGTCCCAGGCGCACCTGAAAATCCGCCAGAACTTTGCGTTCCACCAGCACGATATAGCCCGCTACCAGCGGGAACAGAGCGATAATCACCAGGGTCGTCAGAACCGGCGCGAACAGCGGATGTGAGAACACCGTTTGCATAATGTCCCTAACGTAACAGCGAAGTCTGCGCCATCTTCAGGAACGGCTCCGGGTAAAGGCCGACTAACAGCGTCAGGGCGCCCGTCACGCCCAGCGCCAGCCGCAATCCGAAGCTGGATGCCACCGGAGCCCTTTCCGTCTCTTCGCGAATGAACATACTGCGTACAATCTTGAAGTAATAGTAGATCGCAACGGCCACGTAGAGTGTGGCGACCACTGCCAACGTGTAGTGCCCCGTCTGGATCAGTGACAGGAAAATGTAGTACTTGCCCAGGAACCCGGCGGTGGGAGGAATGCCCGCCAGCGAGAGCAGGAAAATCAGCATCAGGATGGCATACGTAGGATGCCGGTGTACCAGACCGTTGAAATCGTCGAGATCTTCTCCGATGATGTTCTGCCGTCGCATGGCGACCACCACCAGGAAGGCTCCCAGGTTCATGAACGTGTAGACCATGATGTATACCGCGATACCGTTGATCCCGGTATCGTTGCCGGCGATCAGGCCCAGCAGCATGTATCCCGCGTGTGAGATGGAACTATAGGCCAGCAGCCGTTTGATGTTGGTCTGGTTGATCGCAGCCAGGTTGCCGAGCGTCAGCGTCAGCAACGCCACCGCCGCCAGGATCGGCTCCCATTCGTCGCGCACACTGGCTAAGGGCCCGAGGAAGATCCGCAGCAGGAAGGCGATCGAAGCGGCTTTGGAGGCCACCGAAAGATAGGCCGTTACGGTGGTGGGCGCTCCTTCATAGGCGTCGGGGGCCCACATGTGGAAGGGCGCCGCCGAAATCTTGAACAACAGCCCCACCGCTGTCGTCACCATGGCCAGGAAGACCACCGGGTCCCACGCCGGGCGCTGCTGGATAGCGGTCGTCACGTCCGAAAGTTTCGTGGAGCCGGCCATCCCGTACATGATGGAGAACCCGTAGACCAGGAAGCCCGTGGAAAACGCGCCGAGCAGGAGGTATTTCAGCGCCGCCTCGTTGGAGCGCTTGTCGGTCCTCAGGAAGCCCACCATTACGTAGAAGCACAGCGCCATCAGTTCGAGCCCGATGAACAGAGTCACCAGGTCGGTGCCG